>JAGWMT010000073.1 GCA_028871595.1 Elusimicrobiota bacterium | reverse complement strand
TCGGTGGTCCACGACTTGGGAGTGGGGCGCTCGGTGGACGAGACGTTGCGCGTGATCGCGGCCTTCCAGCAGGTGGAGAAGACCGGCGAGGTCTGCCCCGCCAACTGGAACACGGGCAAGAAGACCATGAAGCCCGACTCGGTCAAGTCGAAGGAGTACTTCGCCGCCGCGGCCTGACCTACGCCAAACGCGAAGCGCGCGCCCCGGCCGGCGGATCCGGCCGGGGCGCCAATTTTTTAGGACGCCCGCCGGGCCGCGGGTAACGGCAGAATCACGTAGAATTCGCTGCCCCGGCCGGGCTCGGAAAGGAACCCGGCTCTCCCCCCGTGGGCCTCGGCGACGTTCTTCACGTAGGCCAATCCGAGACCGAAGCCGGGGACCTGGCCCGTGAAGTCGTCGTCGATTTGGTAGAAGCGGCGGAAAAGCTTCGGCTGCTCCTCGCTGGGGATGCCGGGGCCGTTGTCGCGCACCGACAGGCGCAGGCCTTCGTCGCAGGGAGCGACGGCCACCTCGACCTCCTTTCGGGGAGACCGGTTGAACTTGACCGCGTTCTCCAGAAGGTTGGCGACGACGCCCTTCAGTAAAGTCGCATCGGCGTCGAGCGGCGGAAGGCCCGCCGCCGTCTCGGGCTTCCAGAGCAGGGTCACGCCCTCTCCCAGGGCTTCGGGGAACGACTTGATCGCTTCCGCCACCACATCGGCCAGGAGCATCGGGGCCCTTTCCAACACGATGCTGCCAGGATTCTGCACCACGGTGAAGGCGATCAGCTTCTCGACGAGGCTGGAGAGCTGCTCGTCCTGGGTCCGGATTTTCTCCATCATGCGGCGCTGCTCGGGCCCCAGCCCGGCGCCGTCGCCCAGGAGGATGTCCAGGTAGCCGAGGGCCACGGCCAAGGGCGTCCGCAGTTTGTGCGAGACGATCGACAGGAAATTGCGCGCCAGTCCTTCCCCTCGCTTCTCGAGGGTCGCGTCGTGAAAGACGAAGAGCAGGCCCGCGGGGTCCTTCTCCGTGCCCAAACGGTCGGCGACGCCCGAAAGTATCAGAAGCTTCGGGTCGGCGCGCCGGAATTCGACGGGCGTGAGGCGCGCGCCCGGAGCCAGGACTTTTTCGGCGCTGGGCGAGGACTCGAAACCGTTCAACGCGTCGCGAAGGTGACCCGGCGTCTCGGCGCAGCCCAGCAACGCACGCGCCGAGGGGTTGAGCATCAGGACGCGGCCGGAATGGTCGGTCCACATCATGCCTTCGCGCGTCTCGTGGAAGATCGTGGCGAGCTTCTCCTTCTCCTGACGGATCGCGGTGAAGAGGATCGAATTGGCGACGGCCATGTCGTTGAAGGCGCGGGACAGAGCGCCGACTTCGTCCCGGCTTTGCCAGTCCACGCGCACGTCGAAATTGCCCCGGCCGATCTCGGCCGCCGCGGCGGCCAGCCGGGGCAGCGGGCGCGTGATCCACCCGACGATCAAAGTCGTGCCCAGGATGGAGGCCGCCATGGCCAAGGCCGCGAGGAGGAAGAGGCGGCGCTTCTGCGCCTTCAACGCTCCCCGGATCGATGAATCGTCGAAGCCGAGCCGCGCCGTCCCCACGCGCCGGCTGCCGACCGTCAGTGGGACGGCCAGTTCGTAGCCCTGTCCTCCCCCCGCCTCGGTACGGCGCTGGAGCAGGATCTGCTCGGCCGCGCGCGCGCGGCGGGACATGGGATCGTCGAGCACTTCGCCGATAAAACGCGGATCCGAGTGTGAGAGCACCCGGCCCTGCGCGTCCACCACGGCCGCATAGGTGACGGCTTTTTCCTTGAGCAGTTCCTCGACATGAAAATGCAGGGAGAACGGGTCGAGCTTCGGGAAGACCGCCTCGCGGGCGGAACGCGCGAAAAATTCGGCGCGCACTCTCATTTCGCCCACCAGGCCCGTCTCGATCTGCCGCAGCACGCCGTGGGACATCAAGGCGATGATCCCGAGAGCCAGAAGGCTCGTCAGCAACGAGATCTTGGCCGCGATCGAACGAAAGGGGTTCATCAATAGAGCACCGCCACTTTGACGCGCTGGGCGTCCGCCGCCCCGGCGTGCTTAAGCACGACCACGTAGCCCCCGGGCGCCGCCCGCCGTCCCGAGCCGTCGGCCCCGTCCCAGGAAGCGACCTGGTTGCCGGCGGAGCCGAAGTGCGCGGACGTCTCGCGCAGAAGCCTTCCGTTGAGCGTGTAGACGCGCAAGACGACGTCGGCGGGCGCGTCCAAAAAAAAGCCGATCTGCACCGGCCCGGCGGCGGGGTTGAACGGATTGGGCCACGCATAGGGCTTCGGGATCGGGGCGGCCTGCGCCGTCACGAACACCGGCACGCCGACGCTGACGCTCGAGAAGGGGCCGACGGCGCCCGCGTTGCTGCGGGCGCGGACCTGGGCGTAATAGGTCTTGCCGGTGGCCAGCCCGGCGGCGGTGTAGCTCGCGACGGCGACGGTGCCGTTGAAGACGTCGTTGCCGCCCGGGAAGCTTCCGATCAGAAGCTCGTAATCGAGAATGCCGACCGAACTCAGGGCCGGGCTCCAGCCGAAACGCACCGTCCCGTCGTACGAGAACGCGCGGTCGGCCGCCGGGGTGCCGGGAGCGCTGGGCGGCGAAACGTCGGTGAGCACCCCCGCCCGGGTGGAGATCACGGCGGAGTAGGCGCTCGCGACGCCCGCGCGGTTCAGGGCTTTGGCGCGGAAGAAGTATTGAATCCCCGGCGTCAATCCGAAGAAGGTCGCGGAGGTGGACAGGGTGGCCGAGCTACCGGTCAAGGAGAAGAAATTGTCCGAGGAGACCTCGGCCGCGTACTGCGTGTCGGCCGGGTTGGCGCCGCCGGACCATGAAAACGCCGCGCTGGTGACGCCCACCGGACCGAAGGCGGCCGCGGCCGGCGCCAGCGCCAAGGTGGCGGCGGCCGGCGCCGCGGCGTAATCCGTCGGCACCCCGTCCAGATTCACGGCACGCGCGCGCAGGTAATAGGTCGTGTTCGGCACCAGTCCCACGGGGGAAGAGGAGAGGGCCGCCACGAAGCCGTCCTGAAGGCCGGCCGTGAACCCGGAATCCAGCGCGGACTGCACCTCGTAAAGCGTGTAGGAGGGGTTGGCCGGAGTGCCGGCGGTCCAGCCGAGCGTCAGGCTCGTCGGGGACGAGGCGGTGAAGGCCACCGCCGCCGGCGCGCTGGCCAAAGTGTGCGTGGAGACCGAATTGGACGGAAGGCTGTCGCCCCAATCGGAATAGGCGGTCGCGAAGCGGAAGTAGGTCGTGTTCGGCGTCAGGCCCGAAACGGTCGCCCCCGGAGTCAGGCTTGACGCCGTCATCTCCGGGGCGGTGAGAGGCGCCGTGGCCGTCGCCGGGAAAATCCGATAGGCCCGGGACGCCGCCGGGGCGTCTCCGAAGGAGGGCGCCGCGTTCCACGACCACGAGATCGAGGTGACATACACGGCCGCGGCCGCGAAGCCCGTCGGCGAGGAGGCGATCACCCCGAAGCTGACCGTGCCGACCGCGCCCGCGGCGGGCGTGGGGTCGATGGCGCCGGTCCCGCCGCTGCCGCCGGGCGAGCCCGCCGCAGTGGAAAAAGTGACCGAAGTCAGCGCCGCGGACCTGGCGAAGACCTTGATCCGTCCTCCTCCTCCCCCTCCGCCCGGATCGACCGTGTTGCTGTTGACCGGGTCCACGGCGCTCCCCCCGTTGCCGCCGTTGGCGTTGAGAAGAGCCTGAGTCATCGTCAGGGCGCCGGTCGCGCGCAGCAGAAGACCGCCCCCCGAGCCGCCGCCTCCCGCGCCGGGATTCGTCCCGAATCCGGAGGCGACGGTCGCCGCGGCGGTGGCCCCTTGGACCAGGATCGCCCCGGTCACGGTGATCGAAGAGCCCTCCAGATAGACCGACCCGCCGCCGTTGGCTCCCGAGCCTCCGGGCGACTGCGATCCTCCGCCGCCTCCCGCTCCCCCGGAGCCCTGAAAAATATCGTCGGCCGAGATGGGCGAGGTGAAGACCCCGGTCGAGTCGTAGACCGCGCCGCCGGCTCCGCCTCCCGCTCCCGCACCGACGCCTCCGGCCCCTCCGTAGGCGCCCCCGCCGCCTCCCTTGGGCGCCAAGCCCGCCGCTCCGCCGCCGCCCCCGGTCGCGCTCCCTCCGAAGCCGGGAGAGCCGGCTCCCGCCGCCGGGCCGCCGCTTCCCCCGAACTGACCACGACCCGACGCGTCGAGGGTGCCGGCGACGGCGATCGTCGCGGCGTAAATCGTCAGCGGCGCGCCGGCGGCGGCGAAGACGGTCGTCCCGGACGGAAGTTGGAACAGGCGCACGTTCAAAAAGGTGCCGGACAGCACGTCGCCGTTGACTGGCAGAAGGTCCGCGCCGGCGTAGTCGCCGCCCGTGATCGTGGCGGCGTCCGCGCCCGCGGCGGAGAGAAGGCAGGCGAAGAGGAGCGCGGTTCTCATCGCGAGTACCTCTTTGCCGCATCGACCTTCTGCTTCAGCGTCCGCGCCGGATCGGAGGACGGATCGAGCTTCAGGACCTCGTCCGACAACGCTCCGGCCGCGTCATAGCGTCCCTTCAGGTATTGGTCCACGGCGCGGTAATAGAGTTGCTCGGCTTGCTTTCGCGTTTCGGCCGACAGCGTGCGGCGCAGTTCGTCCTGCGCGGCCGCGTCCCGGCGTTTGATCTCGGGGTTCTCGGGGTCCTCGCGGCGCGCCGCTTCCAAGGCCGCGAGAGCCCGCGGGTAGTCGCGGGCTTGGGTCGCCTTGTCGGCTTCCGCCAGCCTGGCGGTCGTGAAGCTCTCGATCCGGTTGCGGATTTGGAGGAGGAATTGCGAGACTTCCTTGTTCTCCGGATGGCGGCTCGAAATCTTCTCGGCCTCCAGCCGCGCTTGGCGCAACTGGCCTCGGGACAGCGAGGCGGCCGCGCCGGACAGTCCCATGGCGATCTCGTTGGCCGTTTCCGCCTGGCGCAGGCTCTCCGCGCGCGCTTTCTCCACGTTGGACAAGGCGCGGTCGACGAACTCGATCCCGCGCAGCGCGCGCGGATGGGACGAGTCGAGGTCCAGCACCGAGCGCCAGTACTGCCGCGCGGCCAGAAGATTGCCCTGCTCCTCCTGCTGCTGGGCGAGCGCGCTCAAGCGCTCGACGGTCTGGCGGTGCAGCGCTTCCTCCCAAGCGGCGTCCGCCCGCTTCAAGCGGGCCGCGATGTTCGCGTTGCCCGGGTCGAGAAGGGAGGCGGCTTCGATGTCGCGGCGCGCTTCGGTCGCCCGCCCCTCCCGTCCCTCCGCGTCGGCCTTCTGCAAATAAACCTTCGCCAGACGCGCGCCGTCCGCGCGGGAGAGGCGGCTGATTCCGCGGCGGATCGTCTCCTCGAGTTCCTCGCGGGTTTGACCGAAGCGCTGGATGAGCGTCAAGGAATGCAGCAATCCGAGGTCGTGAAGGACGACCGCGTAGTCCACGCGTGTATTGCCGAAGGATACGCCGAAACCGGTGGAGAGACCTTGGCCGCGCCCGCCGAGGCGCAGAGCCGCCAGGCGGCCGTATTGGAGTTCGACGCCTCCGGCGACATCGTTGCCTTCGGTCTCCACGCGCCTCAGGCGCGAGACCAGGAGCAGCCGCCAATCCGCGTCGAGCGGACGCGAGTACGCTCCGGATATTTCGAAGGTGCGTTCGTAGGGAACTCCCCCCGAGAGGAAGGATGGGCTTGGCGCTATCAGGTTCCCGGCCGTCACGCCGAGCGACACGTCCGCTTGGGGTCTCAGGATCAACCCGGCATCGAGCCCGGAGCCGGAGCCGCTAACGGCTCCGATCTTTTCCTGAACCGACTTGACCGCCGCTCCGACCGAGAGCAGGCGCGCGTCCGCCGGCGTGTCTTGCGCCTCCCACGAAAACCGGGGGCTGATCCCCCAACCCGCGATCAGCGCGCTCTGCTCGATCGAGAAATTCGTCGGTTGGTCGTTGGGGCCGGCGCGGGACTCGAAGCCGGCGCTCGCCTGGCGGACGTAGGCCGCGCCGAAGGACCCCCAGCGGCGCGTCGGCCATCCACCAGAGACCACGTCGAAGGTCGTGTCCTGGAAGAGTAGGACGCGCGTCGCCCCGATTTCAGGCTTGCCGAGGCGGGCCAACGCCGCGGGATTGACGAGGACGGCGCTGGCGTCCTCGGCGGCCGCGCCGGTCGCGCCAGACAGGGCCGCGCTGCGCGCGTCGGGCTCCTGGCGCAGAAAGGCGCCGGCGCCGGCCGCCTGCGCGGCGGCGACGCCCGGACAAAGAAGGGCGATGAGGACGGCTTTGCGTCCGCTGTCTTCGAGAGGCATTCCTTTCCTGATACTTAACACGCGCGGCGGTCCTTGTCAAGATTGAGTTCCGGTGCTATCCTGGCCGCATGGCCCGGATACTGGTCGTTGAAGACAACGGAGATCTCCAGGAAATGCTGAGCGTCACCTTAAACAGGGACGGCTACGAGGTCTATTACGCCTTCAACGGAAAGGAGGGCTACGACAAGATTCTGGCCGTCCAGCCCGACCTGGTCCTTTTGGATTTGATGATGCCCGTCCTCAACGGGGTGGAAGTGATCAAACTGGTGACCTCAAACACCTTGGTCCGGGACATCCCGATCGTCGTGATGACCGCTCATGGCGACAAGGCGGATATGCTCGAAAGCTCCATTCTGGCGCAGGGCGTGCGCGAATACGTGCGCAAGCCGTTCGAGCTGTCGCATCTGAAGTCCGTCGTGAGGCGCCTGCTTGCCCAGTACCCCCGCCGCGCCGTCGCCTCCTCTCAGGTGGCCAAAGGCCAAGTACGCCTGGACACGAAAATGCGCACGCTTTGGATCGAGGATCGGCGCGTCGCGACCCTGTCTCCGACCCGCGCGGAGGTCATGCGCGTGCTGATCAAGGCGGAGGGGGCGGTCGGACGGGAGAAGCTCCTGCGCGAAGTTTGGGACTCCGAGAGCAGCGTCGCCGCCTTGGAAAAGACCATTCAGAGACTGCGCGAGGACCTGGGGCCAAGCGAAGCCGGCCGCCTTCAGACGACGGCCGAAGGCTACGAATTGATCGGTTAGCCGCCGTCCTGACTTTCGCTGACAAGTTCTGACAAAGTTTGGTGGCAATTTTCTGCCGCCCCGCTATCCTTTAGTTGATGAAGGCCGGGTTCATAGCGGTCCTGGGGGCGGCCATCCAGTTGGGAGGCGCGGTCCTCCTGTGCGTGGCGCCGTCGCGTGCCGTCTGGCAGAACGATTCGCCCTTGCCCGTCTCTTATGTTCAGACGAAGACGGTCGCCGCCGGCGATTTCCTTTACAAAATCGGCGGCCGAGGCGATAAAGGAATTTGCGGGGCCGCGGATGTTCTCGTCGCGCCGCTGAATCCGGACGGCAGCGCCGGCTCCTGGACGCCGACCACGTCCTTGCCTTCGGTCGGGACCTCCACCGTCTCCGCGACGTGCGGCGGCGTCCAATACACGATGAGCGACATCGTGATCGGGTGGGGCTACGAGGCCGTCTACGCCAACGGCTTCATCTACATCCTAGGCGGCAATCTCTGGAACTTCAACGGCTATCCCGACGGCCAGCGGATTCACTTTTCGAGCGCGGTCTACTATGCCGCGACGAACGCGGACGGCAGCCTGGGACCCTGGCGCCAAGGGGCGTCTCTCAGCACCGCCTCCTTCGACGGGGCCGGCGCCGCCTACAATGGCACGCTGTATCTGACCGGCGGACGCGACGACGCCGTGACGACGAACGTGCGGCGCGACGTCTATTACGCGCATCTCAATCCCGACGGAAGCCCCTCGGCCTGGCAGACCGCGTCGGATCAAATGCCGGGCGGACTTTGGCTGCATGGCGCTCAGGCGGCGGCGGGTCGTCTCTACATCTCCGGGGGCGTCACCTACGATCCGTTTCCGCGAGATCAGATCACCGACGCGGTCTACAGCGCGCCGCTGGCCTCGGACGGCACTCCGGGCGCCTGGCGCGAGGAGGCTTCATTGCCGCTGGGCCTGGCCGGTCAAGGCATGCGGGAAAGGCACGGAATTCTGTACACCCTCGGCGGCCAGGAGCCGACTTTCCCGACCGTCTCCGTTCACGAAGCAGCGATCAACCCCGACGGAACGTTGGTTCCCTGGACGAGCGGCGATCCGCTCCCGGTCGCGCTGTATCTGCATGGCAGCGCCTCCAGCGGGGACTCCCTTTATGTTGACGGCGGCAGCGACGGAAATTTAGGGCAAAAGGCCGTCTATCACCTGCCCGACGCGGTCCCGCCGGCGGCGGTGACCGACCTGTCCGCGTCGGCGCCCGACGCCTCCTCTCTCCACCTGCAGTGGACCGCTCCCGGCAACGACGGGTCCTTCGGATCGGTCTCCGCGGGATCTTACCGGTTGAGCGCCGCGACGGATCCGGGAGCCCTCGTCTCGTCCACCCCGACCGTCTGGACGGCGTCGTTCGATCCGGGCGCCCCGCAATCCTGGCGCCTCCCGGGTTTGGCGCCCGGAACCACTTATTACGTTTCGCTGTCCGCCGTGGATTCCGCCGGCAACGTCGCGGCTCCATCGAACGTCGCTGCGGCGCAAACCTATTTCCTGGCGTCGAGCACCGAAGCCCCGCCGGTCGTGCGCCTCCAGAGCCCGACGCCGGGATTGACGATTTCGGCGGTCTCGGGAGCTCAGAGCGCGACCTTAACGGCTTCGGCGCCGGGCGCGGCCGTCACGGCTTTCTATGAGATCCAGCCCGCAGCGAACCTCGCCCCGGGCCTGCTCACGGTTTTGTTTTCTTCCGGGGCCTTAAACGCGGGTCTGGCGCTGTATGAATACCAGAGCGGGATCGGCTGGAGCAGCGCGGCGGTGGCCGCCCAAACCGTGGACGCCGCTTCCGACGCGCTCAGCGGGCGTTTGGCGCAGACCGGCATCGTCGGCATTTTCGGTCCTTACCCCGTCCCCACTCTTGCCGGCTTGAGCCCGGCTCAGGTCGTCGCCGGCTCGACCGCGCTCGTTTTGACGGTCAACGGCGGCGGATTCGCCGCCAGTTCGGTCGTTCAATGGAACGGGGTGCCGCGACCCACGACCTTCGTCTCCTCCGCTCAGCTCACCGCCTCCCTTTCCGCCGATGACGTCGCCGTGGCGGAGCTGGGACTCGTGACGGTGTTCACGCCGGCTCCAGGAGGCGGGACCTCGGCGCCCGCGGTCCTGACGATTTCCAACCCCGCCCCGTCCTTGACGGCGCTGAGCCCGAACACGGCGAACGCCGGCGGGCCCGCGTTCTCCTTGACCGTGACCGGCGCGGGCTTCGTCAACGGCTCGGCCGTCCAGTGGAACGGCTCGGCGCGGTCGACGACCTTCGTTTCGCCGACGCAGCTGACCGCCGCGATCTCCGCCGCCGACATCGCCTCCGCCGGCGCCGTCGCGGTGAGCGTCGTCACGCCCGCTCCCGGCGGCGGGGCCTCCGCTCCCGTGTTCGTGACGGTCGCCAATCCCGCGCCGTCGGTGGCCGCGCTGAGCCCGAACACGGCGACGGCCGGCGGGGCCGCGTTCTCCCTGAGCGTGACCGGCGCGGGCTTCGTCAACGGCTCGACCGTTCAATGGAACGGCGCGTCCCGCGCCACGACGTTCGTTTCATCGACGCAGTTGAACGCCGCGATCGCCGCCGCGGACATCGCCTCCGCCGCGGCCGTCGCCGTGACCGTCGTCACGCCCGCTCCCGGCGGCGGCGTCTCGGGCGCGGCGACTTTCAACGTCGTCCCGGCGGCGGGAGGCGGGGGCTGGCCCGACCCCGGCGTGAGCGCCGAGTGGTCGCCGCGAACGCTGAACCTGGACAGCCAAGGCCGCGAGGTGCACCTGCGCCTGGAAGTCGAGTCCTGGGGCCGCTCTCGCGACATCGTCGCCTCGAGCGTGCGTCTTACGGCGGTCGACGGCCGCCCGGTCTCCCTTCTCCCGGCGGGCTCCTCGGTCCTCGGCGACGACGATTCCAACGGGGTCGAGGATGATAACATCGTGTTCGACCGCGCCTTGGTCGCCGCGCTGTTGACGCCGGGAGACCACTCCTTCACCGTCACCGGCCTGCTCGGCGACGGCCGGGGCTTCGTTGCCGAGGCACATCTGAGGGCCAACGCGCCGGCGGGTCGCGGCGCGCGCGCCGCCGCCGCGCTCCGTTCCGCGGGGCCGGCGCTGCGTCCGCGGTTCTGGCCCGCTCCCTCTAACTTGCTGGCTCTGCGGACCATGGCGTGGGACGCGACCACCTCCACCGCGCCGGCCTCGAGCGGAGCTGTCAACGGGCGTATCGCGGCCCGTATTCCGGAGGGCGCGCCCGCGCCGTCGGTCGTCCTCACGATCTCCACGACCGCGCCGGCGGCGGCCGCGGACCGCCGCACGCGCGAGCGCGTGACCACCGACAGCGGACTGGTGGAGATTTCTTCCCCGGTCGCGTTCGGTCCCGAGGGGACGCATTTCGTCCTGCCGATCACCTTGGAGCTTCCGTACGACCGCGCGCAACTGCCGGCGGGGATGGACGAATCGGCTCTGGCCGTGAACTACTGGAACCCGTCCACTTCGAACTGGGAGCGGCTGCCTTCGACGGTGGATCGTCAGGCCCAAATCGTCCGCGCTCAAACCACGCACTTTTCCCTATATCAGGTTCTTGGCGGCCGCGCCGCGCTCTCCACCCTGCCCGTGGCGGCCCCGGACGCCTCATTCGGTCTGCACGCGGCTTACGCCTTCCCGAACCCCGTGCGCGGAGCCGGAAGCGTCACGATCCGCATTCAGCCCGGCTCTGTGGACGGCGCCGAGGTCCGGATCTACGACCTCTCCGGCCGGAAAATCCATTCTTCGGACGCCTTCACCGTCAATCCCGCCTTGGACGACGGAAACGGGCTGGGGCCGCAGATCACCTACGACCACGTCTGGAACGTTTCCGGGGTGGGCTCCGGCGTCTACACCTACGTGGTCCGCGCGCGCAAGTCCGGCCAGGCCGACGTCGTCAAGACCGGCAAGATTGGGGTGATCAAGTGAGGCTGCTTCTCCTCGGCGCCCTGCTTCTGTCCGCCGCGGGCGGCGCCCGCGCGCTGGAGACCGCTCAGTTCCTGAAGATCGGGATCGGGGCGCGCGAACTGGCCATGGGCGAAAGCGGCGCGGCCATGGCCGACGCCGCGGACGCTCTCTACTGGAATCCCGCCGGCCTGAGCCGCGCCGAGTCGCGCGAAGTCGCGGTCAGTCACGCCGAGCTGACTTTGGCCACGCGCCTCGATCACATATCCTTGGCGCAGCCGAGCGCGGCGGGCGTTTTCGGCGCCGGGATCACGTATCTCAGCCAGAGCGCTCTCGACGGCCGCGACGCTCTCGGCCATCCCACGGGAGGCTTCAGCGCGTCGGACGCCGCTGTCTCCGTGGCCTTCGCCCGCAAGTCGGAACTGCTCGACGCGGGCGCGAGCGTGAAGTACCTGCGCAGCCACATCGGTTCGAGCGAGGCGGAGGGCGCGGCGATCGACGCGGGCGTCAAGCGCGCCTTCGGCGCGCTCACCGTCGCCGCCGCGGCGCGCAACCTGGGTCCGGGCATGAAGTTCGGCGGCGAGACCGACGATCTGCCGCTGCAGCTGGCTTTCGGCGCGGGCTGGCGCTTCGCGGGCGGCCACGCGCTGGCCGCCGAGATCGTGGACGCTCCGCGCGGCGGCGGCGTCGACGCCGGCTTCGGCGGCGAGTATCAGGCGCTCAAAGGGGTCTATCTGCGCGGCGGCTACACGACGCAGACCTCGGTGATGAACGGGTCCGGCTTCGATGCGGCTCGGGGCCTGACCTTGGGCCTGGGCTTGAGGAACGCCCGCTGGCGCTTCGATTACGCCGCCCTGCCCGCCGGCGAGCTGGGCACCTCCCACCGCTTCACCCTGGGCGCGCGGTTCTAACGCCTGTTGCCGGCCAAAGTCAGCGGACGATGAACTCGTCGAGCACCGCGCCGCGCTTATCGAGCGCCGTCACGTGCAGGCCGTCCGGCCGGGTCTCGAGCATCAGGAAGTGGCGCTTCTGGACCACCTTCGCGGCGACCCCCGAAGGATGGCGGTCGCCGTCCCCGCCGGACAACTGGCCGCCGGCGCCGCTGATCACATGCATCACCCCTCCGATGGGGACGGAGCGCTCGTAGTGGTGCCGATGTCCGGCCAGGTAGAGTTTGACGCCGTGCTTCATTAATATAGGCTCGAGCAGGGCGCGCAGGCGGGCCGCTTCCTCCACCTTCTGCTCCTCGTCGGTGGAAACGTACAGCGGATGATGGCCGTACACGACGATATGATCCGCCCGGCTTTCCCCCAGCGCCTTGTCCAGCCAGGCCAATTGCTCCCGCCCCAGGCGCTCGGCCTCAGGGAAATCGGAGGCGTACGCGTGCTTCTGATGATGGGGGAGAAGCACGGTGGT
>JAGWMT010000414.1 GCA_028871595.1 Elusimicrobiota bacterium | reverse complement strand
TCGGATTCCGCGGATCATCCCGCGAACTTCTCCGCCCACGGCCCGGAAGTGGCCTTCATCGCCCCCGGCGTCGAGATCCTGTCCACGAAGATGGGCGGCGGCTACGTCAGCCTGTCGGGAACCTCGATGGCGTCCCCCCACGTCGCGGGTTTGGCGGCGTTGGCCTTCTCCCTGGGCGCCACCACGCCGTCGGCCCGGCGCGCCGCCCTGGACGGCGCCGCCCGCCCCATCTCCGGCCTGACGCCGGACTTCGAAGGCCGCGGGATGGTGCTGGCCGGCGATCTCTCTCCGCGGCGCGGGCTGATGGATGGAGGCGCGACGCTGGCGATGGCCCGCTAGGCCGAGCGCGGAAGGGAATTTAGACGGGCGTCGGACCGTTCCAGCCTAACCCCGGGCGACTTACGGAACGGACCGGCGCCCGTCATTCTTTTCGCTTGAAGGCGAAGGGCCCGAAGGACTGCATCACGGGCATGACCTGGAGGCGGTTGATGTTGATGTGGCGAGGCAGCAGGCAGGACCAGAAGATGGTCTCCGCCACGTCCTCGGCGGACAACGGCTCGATTCCTTTATAAGGCACGGCGGCCTTGTCTTTGTCGCCCTTGAAACGAACCAACGAAAATTCGGTCTCGCACAGGCCCGGTTCGATGCTCGTCACGCGCACGTTCGATCCCAACAGATCGGCGCGGAGATTCAGCGCGAACTGCGCCACGAACGCTTTGGTCGCGCCGTATGCATTTCCGCCGGGATAAGGGAAGTCCGACGCGACAGAGCCCAAAAGAACGACATGCCCCTCGTCGCGGGCCACCATTCCGGGGAGCACGGCGCGGACCGAGTACATCACGCCGTTGATGTTGGTCGCCACCATGGTATCCCAGTCGTTCAAATCCGATTCGTGAGCCGGCCCCAGGCCCAAGGCCAGACCGGCATTCGCGATCAAAACGTTGACCTGAGAGAATTCTTTCGGCAAAGTCGAGAGCGCCGTCTCGGTCGCTTTTCTGTCGGTGACATCAAACGCAAGCATGTGACAGCGTTCTCCCAGCTCTTTTTTTAAGGCGTTCAACCGCTCCTTCCGTCGTCCCGTGGCGATGATCTTGGCCCCGGCCGCGGCAAACCGCCGGCAGGCGGCCGCGCCGAAGCCGGAGGTGGCGCCCGTGACGAGCACCGTCAGTTTATTCGCGTCGAGGCTGGGCTTCATGTCCTTCCTCCCGAGGGCTCGACGGCGGTGACCAACGCGTGCGCGGCCCGGATAAACGATTTGACCTCGTTCCAATCCGTGCTCCGGTCCAGCCTGAGGCACACCCAGCCGTGATGGTCGGTGTAGCGCGGCAGGGCGAAGCGCCGGTCCTCGAGCATCTCCTCGACGTTGTCGGCCCCCACGAAAATGGACAAGGTTTGGGCGCCTCGGCTCTCTTCATACTCGGCGTAGATCTTCTTTTTTCCGGCGCGCCAGTTCGCGTGCCCCCACGAGGACGTTTCGGCCGTCCCCGGTATGGCCAGGCAGATCTCCCGCAGCCGCTTGAGCTCCCGCTCCTCCCCGCTCGTGCGCCCCATCAGCGTCGCGCCTCCAATTCTTCCCAGCGTTTGAACAGAGCCTCCACCTTGGCGTGCGCTTCCTCCACCTTGGTCTGGCGCTTGGCCAGTTCCGCGGAGTCGGTGGCGATGGCCGGATCGTCCAGCGCGGCGCGCGCCGCGGCGGCGGCCGCCTCGGCGTCGCGGATGCTGGCCTCCATCTTCTGGAGTTCGCGCGCCTCCTTGGACGACAGCGCGGGGCCGCCTCCGGCGAACGCGGGAACGTGGCGCCGTTCGGGCGCGGGCGCGCGCTTGGAAGCTTCCTTCCAGTCCTCCCATTGGGACAGCTCGGCGAACAGGTTCGAGCCGCCCTTTCCGTCCAAGGACAGGATCTCCTTGCTGACGCGGTCCAGCAGGTAGCGGTCGTGGGTGACCAGCACCAGGGCCCCGGGGAATTCCAGCATGCTGTTTTCCAGGATCTCCAGCGACTGCAGGTCCAGGTCGTTGGTGGGCTCGTCGAGCAGGAGGATATCGGCGGGGCGCAGCATCAGGCGGGCGATCAGCACCCGCGACTGCTCGCCGCCCGACAGGCGGCCCAGCGGGTAGGTGAGCTGCTCCTGGCGGAACAGGAAGCGCGCGGCCCAGCCGTACACGTGGATGCGGCTCCCTTTATATTCAACGTGCTCGCCGTTGCCGCACAGCGCTTCCTTCAAGGACATGT
>JAGWMT010000413.1 GCA_028871595.1 Elusimicrobiota bacterium | reverse complement strand
GCCCGCGCCTTGGCCGAGCGCTACCTGGCCGACGGGGCGCCCGCCGTGGTCCGCTTCGAGCGCTTCGAGGGGTCCCGCATTTTCGACGTGGACGGCCGGAAGATCTTCTACGCGCCGCGCGCTTTCACCGAATGGAAGGGCGACCACGTGGAAGTTCGCCTCAATCAGGATTACCTGGGGACCGACCCGGAGTTTCTCAAACAGGACCTGCCCCCCATCCTGGCGCACGAGTTGCTGGGTCACGGACTTTGGTATTCCCGCGCGGTCCGAGAGAACGCGCTTCAGGCTTTCCATCATCACGAGCTCAACGAGACGAACGCCCGCCTCGTCGGCTGGCTGACGGACTTCGAGCTGGACGGCCGCTTCGAGGACAGCGGGGCCTGGAACTATCTGCAGGATCCGGCCGGCTTCCTCTCCGGTCTGAAACTCCGGCTTCCGTACTACGCGCTCACGTTCTCCAACGAGGAACTGGCGCGGCCGATCGAGGCGCTCGAGGCGCGCTCCGTCGCCGCCAAGGACAAGCGCGCGCAGCTGGAGACCGAATTGGCGAACCTGCTTTCCTGGAATCCGGTCATCGACCACTTCGCCCGCCATCACGGGATCGCCGAATCGCGTCTGCGCGCCCTGCGCGGCTATATGTCCGACAACGAGGCCGGCTACCGCGACGAGCTCAAGGTCATGGACGCGCTCATCGCCGATGTGGACGCCACCGTGGGCCGCATGAAGGCCGAGCCGGACCGTGTGTCCGAGCGCTACCTGCAGCAGGCCGCGACCCACCCGATGTTCGCCGACCTGGTCCGGGAGACCGCGACGAACGGCCGGCGCCTGCTCCAGATGGTCAGCGCCGTGTCAGCCCAGGCGGGCGACGAGTCCGCCGACGCCGCGCGCCGGCGCGACGAGCACTGGCGGGGGCAGGTCACCTTCGACGAGTTGGCCGGGATGTACCGCCGCGACCGGGAGGAGAATCCCGGCCACTGGTCGCGCTGACGCGGGGGCTTCTAGCGGAAGTTCTTGAACTGCAGGTCCAGCTCCCACTCCGCCGCGCCGCCGCGCAGGAGCGCCATCGCGGACTGGAGCTCGTCCTTGGACTTGCTCGACACGCGCAGCTGGGCGTCCTGGATCTGGGCGTTGACCTTGAGCTTGGCGTCCTTCAGCGCCGCCTGGATCTTCTTGGCCTTCTCCGTCGGGATGCCCGACTCGATGACGACCTCGATGCGGCCCGTCTGGCCCAGGGCCGCCTCGACCTTCCCCTTCTTGAAATTCTTCAGCGACAGGCCGCGCTTGGCCAGGCGCGTGAACAGAACCTCATATACCTGCTCGGCCTTGAACTCGTCGGCGGCCTTCACCGTCATCTTCTTCGCCTTGGCGTCCAACTCGATGGACGGGTTGGCGCCCTTCAGGTCGAAGCGGTTGGTGATTTCCTTCATCGCCACCTGCACGACTTCGGAGACGAGATTGAGATCCACGTCGGAGACGGCGTCGAAGGAATAATCGTTGGCCATAGTCGTTACCTCATGGGAATTTTAATGGAAGGATGTTCGCGGGCGAATTTTTTCGCTTGGGGGTAGCCGGCGTCGAAATGCCGCACGACTCCCATGCCGGGATCGTTCGTCAGCACGCGTTGAAGCCGTTCGTCCATGGCTTTCGTGCCGTCGGCGACCGTGACTTGGCCGGCATGCAGCGAATAGCCCATGCCCACGCCGCCGCCGTGATGGAAGCTGACCCAGGAGGCGCCGGAGGCGGTGTTGACCAGGGCGTTCAGGATGGGCCAGTCGGCGACGGCGTCGGACCCGTCGCGCATGGCTTCCGTCTCGCGGTTGGGGCTTGCCACCGAGCCGCAGTCGAGATGGTCGCGCCCGATCACGATGGGCGCTGAGACTTTCCCTTTGCGCACAAGCCAATTGAGCCGCAGGCCCATCTCGGCGCGTTCGCCATACCCCAGCCAGCAGATGCGCGCCGGGAGCCCTTGGAACGCGATGCGCGCGCCGGCCAATTCGATCCATCTCCTCAGGCTTTCGTTCTTGGGGAAGGTCTTGAGAACCTCTCGATCGGTCGCATGGATATCTTCCGGATCGCCCGATAGAGCCGCCCAACGGAACGGACCTTTGCCTTCGCAGAACAGAGGCCGGATGAACTCGGGCACGAAGCCGGGGATGTCGAAAGCGTTCTTCACGCCGGCCTCCACGGCCCGGGCGCGAATATTATTGCCGTAATCGAACGTCACGGCGCC
>JAGWMT010000412.1 GCA_028871595.1 Elusimicrobiota bacterium | reverse complement strand
GGCGCCGTGACGTTCGATTACGGCAATAATATTCGCGCCCGGGCCGTGGAGGCCGGCGTGAAGAACGCTTTCGACATCCCCGGCTTCGTGCCCGAGTTCATCCGGCCTCTGTTCTGCGAAGGCAAAGGTCCGTTCCGTTGGGCGGCTCTCTCGGGCGATCCGGAAGATTTCCATGTGAACGATCGAGAGGTTCTCAAGACATTCCCCAAGAAAGAAAGCCTGCGGAGATGGATCGAATTGGCCGGCGCGCGCGTCGCGTTCCAAGGCCTCCCGGCGCGCATCTGCTGGCTGGGCTACGGCGAACGCGCCGAGATGGGCCTGCGGCTCAATTGGCTTGTGCGCAAGGGGAAAGTCTCGGCGCCCATCATGATCGGCCGCGACCATCTCGACTGCGGCTCGGTGGCCAGCCCCAACCGCGAGACCGAGGCCATGCGCGACGGCTCCGACGCGGTGGCCGACTGGCCCATCCTGAACGCTCTGCTCAACACCGCCTCCGGCGCTTCCTGGGTGAGCTTCCACCACGGCGGCGGCGTGGGCATGGGTTACTCGCTTCACGCCGGCCAAGTCACCGTCGCCGACGGGACGAAAGCCATGGATGAACGCCTGGCGCGCGTGCTGACGAACGATCCCGGCATGGGGGTCGTGCGGCATTTCGACGCCGGCTACCCCCAAGCGAAAAAATTCGCCCGCGCACATCCTTCCATCAAAATCCCGATGAGGTAACGACTATGGCCAGCGAGTATTCCTTCGACGCCGTCTCCGACGTGGATCTCAATCTCGTCTCCGAAGTCGTGCAGGTGGCGATGAAGGAAATCGCCAACCGCTTCGACCTGAAAGGCGCCAACCCGTCCATCGAGCTGGACCAGAAGGCCAAGAAGATGACGGTGAAGGCCGCCGACGAGTTCAAGGCCGAGCAGGTTTACGAGGTACTGTTCACGCGCCTGGCCAAGCGCGGCCTGTCGCTGAAGAATTTCAAGAAGGGGAAGGTCGAGGCGGCCCTGGGCCAGACCGGCCGCATCGAGGTCGTCATCGAGTCGGGCATCCCGACGGAGAAGGCCAAGAAGATCCAAGCGGCGCTGAAGGAGGCCAAGCTCAAGGTCAACGCCCAGATTCAGGACGCCCAACTGCGCGTGTCGAGCAAGTCCAAGGACGAGCTTCAGTCCGCCATGGCGCTCTTGCGGGGCGGCGCCGCGGAGTGGGAACTGGACCTGCAGTTCAAGAACTTCCGCTAGACTCGCCTCTCGTCAGCGCGACCAGTGGCGCGGATTTTCCTCGCGGTCGCGGCGGTACATCTCCACCAGTTCGTCGAAGGTCACCTGCCCGCGCCAGTGGTCGTCGCGCCGGCGCGCGGCTTCGGCGGACTCGTCGCCCGCTTGAGCGGAGGCGGCGCCGACCATCTGGAGCAGGCGCCGGCCGTTCGTCGCGGTCTCCCGGACCAGGTCGGCGAACATCGGGTGCGCCGCGGCCGACTGCAGGTAGCGCTCGGAAACCCGGTCCGGCTCGGCCTTCATGCGGCCCACCGTGGCGTCCACGTCGGCGATCAGCGCGTCCATGACCTTGAGCTCCTCGCGGTAGCCGGCTTCGTTGTCGGTCATGTAGCCGCGCAGGGCGCGCAGGCGCGGCTCGGCGATGCCGTGATGACGGGCGAAGTGGTCGATGACCGGATTCCAGGAGATCAGGTTCGCCAGTTCGGCCTCCAGCCGCGCGCGTTTTTCCTTGGCGGCGGCGGAGCGCGACTCAAGCGCCTGGATCGGCCGCGCCAGTTCCTCGTTTGAAAACGTGAGCGCGTAATACGGAAGCCGGAGCTTTAAATTGGAGAGGAACCCGGCCGGATCCTGCAGGTAATCCCAGGCGCCGCTGTCCTCGAACCGGCCGTCCAGTTCGAAGTCCGCCAGCCAGCCGACCAAGCGCGCGTTCGTCTCGTTGAGCTCATGATGATGGAAGGCCTGAAGCGCGTTCTCGCGGACCGCGCGGGAGTACCAAAGTCCGTGGCCCAGCAGCTCGTGCGCCAGGATGGGGGGCAGGTCCTGTTTGAGAAACTCCGGGTCGGTCCCCAGGTAATCCTGATTGAGGCGAACTTCGACGTGGTCGCCCTTCCATTCGGTGAAAGCGCGCGGCGCGTAGAAGATCTTCCGGCCGTCCACGTCGAAAATGCGGGACCCCTCGAAGCGCTCGAAGCGGACCACGGCGGGCGCCCCGTCGGCCAGGTAGCGCTCGGCCAAGGCGCGGGC
>JAGWMT010000072.1 GCA_028871595.1 Elusimicrobiota bacterium | reverse complement strand
CGACCGAGAACCCCGCCGCCGGGTACATGGTCGTGGCCGCCGAAGGCCTGTTCCTGCCGGACCTGACCGACGTCCAGGCGACGGTGGCGAGCAGCTTCGACATCCCGTCGGGCGCGCTGAAGCCGGCCGGAGGCGTCACCCGGATCGACAAGGCGTCGGGGTATCACTCGAATTTGGAGGTGGACGCGACCTTCGTCTTCGCGCCTCAGATCCCGGTCCAGTCGCCCACCTTGCCGGACTCCCGCATGATTCCCGTCGGCGTGCATTACAGCATCACCGCCTTGCCCGACAGCAAGGGCTTCGACGAACGCGCGGCGGACCCGCGCGTCGGCTACTTCACCGCCGACTTCCGAGACTACAGCGCCTCCGGACTCAAGGACCGCTTCGACCCGATCCGCCACCTGGCCGAGCACTGGCGCCTGGAAAAGTCCGTGCCCGACGCCCCCGTTTCCGACGTGAAGAAGCCCATCGTCTGGTGGCTGGACGACGCCATGCCCAAGGAGTACCGCGGCGCGGTCAAGGCCGGCATCCTGGCCTGGAACTCGGCGTTCGAGGCCGTGGGGCTGCGCAACGCCATCGTGGTCAAGGAAGTGGACAAGGACATGAGCCCCGAGGAGCGCGCGCGCTTCAATCCGGCCGACGCGTCCTACAACATGGTGCGCTGGTTCATCGATCCGGCCGCCGGGTCGTCCTACGGACCGCCCCGCGCCAACCCGCTGACCGGAGAAATCTACTCCGCGACCGTTTCCCTCAGCGACAATTTCGCCCGCCTCTGGGAAATGATGCGCAAGCCCGAGCTGGCTTCGACCATCGACGAGGACGTCCGGCCCGATCCCGCCCAGCTGGCCGCCCTCCAGGCTCACGGCATCACCGACGCGCAGAAGGAGCAGGTCGTGCAGGAGTACCTGACCAACGTGATGGTCCACGAGATCGGCCACACGCTCGGCCTGCGCCATAATTTCAAGGGAAGCGAACTTCTCCCCATGAACCAGGAGGGCAAGGACGGCCTGATGTCCTCCTCCATCATGGACTATGTTCCGATCAACCTGCCGGTTCCGGGTATGCCGCAGATCTACTTCCAGACCAAACCCGGACCCTACGACAAATGGGCGATCCAGTACGGGTATCAGCAGCTTCCGACCGATCCGGCCGCGAAAGCCAAGGCGCTTCAGGACATCGCCCGCCGCGGCGACTCCGATCCCGCCCTGGCCTACGCCACGGACGAGGACGTCAAGGGGATCAATCCCGACGCCCAGCGCTTCGACTTCAGCAACGAACCCGTCAAGTACGCCGAATCCCTGATCACGCGCGCCGACAACCTGTGGGGCCGTTCCGCGACGGCGCGGACGCCGGAGCAGGTCCCCCCGGCTTACGCGGCCCTCAACGGCGGTCTCGGCCTCTACGAAAACTCCGTGCGGACGATCCTGCCGGTCATCGGCGGCGTGCGTTCGGACCGGCGCCCGACGGATGACGGCGGTCCTCAGCTGAAACCCGTCCCCGCCGCCGAGCAGCGCGAGGCCCTGAAATTCCTGACCGGCCGCATCTTCGCGCCCGGCGCCTTCGCCGTCCCGCCGGAACTGGCGCTGCGCTCCGCGCCCGATCCTATGGACGCCGCGTCGGGCCGCGGCCTGCCGGACGTGCCGCGGGCGGCCCTGTCCGTCCAGCGCGAGGCGTTGGACCACATCTACGCCCCGGCGACGCTGAACCGCCTGGCCATCGACGCGCAGCTCGAGCCGAAGACCGCCCTCAATATCTCGGAGGTCTTCTCCGCCGTGCACCGCTCCGTTTGGAGCGAGCTCGACGGCAAGGGCCGCGTGGACGTGACCCCCATGCGCCGCCAACTTCAGCGCGCCTACGTCGACGAGCTGTCGGCCTTGGCGCAGAACGACTCGGCGCCGGGCGACGCGGTCGCCCTGGCCCGCGCCGACCTGGGGACGTTGGCCCGGGACGCCAAACGGGCCCAGGCGCGCGCCGCGGATCCGCTGGTCAAGGCCCACCTGGCCGAGATCGTCCGCCTCGCGGGCGCGGTAGGGTCGGACGCGACCGTCGCCAAACGCTAGTCCATTATTGCGCGGGGAATGATCGCCGTTTGAACGGGATTTGATCCGCCGGGGTCATACTGATCCTGGAGACGGAGGATTTATGATCGCCCGTGCGTGCGGCGTCGCCGCCTTGGCCGTCCTCGCCTTCGCCGGCCCGGCGAACTCCGTTCTTGCGCCGGCGGACGACTCCTCGCGCGTTCCCCGAGCCGTCGCCGATTGGCCGGAAAACGCCCGCCTCCTCGCCGAAGCGACCGTCCGCGAATACGGGGCGCCGGACGACATCCAACCGGGTCAATTGACGTGGAACGGACGCCGCCCTTGGACGCGCGTCGTCGTCTTCCGAGATGCCCAGTCCCGGGAAAGCCCGAACCTCCTCCTGGAAGCGCTCGCCTATCCGGTTCCACCCTCGCGCTGGCGGGCCCTGAGCTCCTTCGATCGCGGCGTGACCTACGACCCCGTCCGCCGGGAGCTCGTCGCCCGCGGCGGCGGCGAGGCGGCCAATCTATTGGCGCTCAACCTCGCCGACGAGATCATTCAGGGTCGGCGAAGCCCTCCGGATGCCAATGCGTTTTTCGACCGCACGCTCTCCGAGGCCGCGTCGGGACGAACATCCGCGTACATGCTGCGCCTGATGTTCTCCCCCGGCCTGCGGCGGCGGATCGTCGGCTCGCGGTCGGGCATGAACGGCGATCTGGAGCGGGAAATCCGGTCCCTTGGAGATCCGAACTGACTACGGCTTGAAGGCGGCGAGGGCGTCCTCGAGGATGTCGAGTCCGCGCGCCAGGTCGCCGGCCGGAATGGTCAGCGGCATCAAGGTTCGAATGACGTTGTCGTGAACGCCCGCCTTGATGACGATGAGGCCGCCCTCCACGCAGGAGTGCAGGATATCCTTGACCCGGGCCGCGGGCAGCGGCGCCTTGGTCTTCTTGTCGGCCACCAACTCGATGGCGCGCATGGCGCCCAGTCCGCGCGAATCGCCGACGAACGAGAAGCGGTCCCGGAAGGAGTCGAAGCGCTTGGCGACGGTCGAGCCGATGCGGCGCCCGGCCTCCACCAGCTTCTGATCCTTGAATATCTCGAACACGGCCAGCGCCGCGGCGCAGGACATGGGATTGCCGCCATAGGTGCCCCCGATGGCGCCCGTCGCCGCCGCGTCCAGGATGTCCGCCCGTCCGACCACGCCGGACAGCGGCATGCCCGCGCACAAAGACTTGCCGACCGTCATCAGGTCCGGCGCCACGCCGTCGTGCTCGATGGCGAACATCTCCCCGGTGCGTCCGAACCCGGATTGGACCTCGTCCACGATCAGCACGATGCCGTGCTTGTCGCACAACGCGCGCAGGCCCTTCAGGAAACCCGGCGTGGGGACCACGAAGCCGCCCTCGCCCTGCACCGGCTCCACGATGATCGCGGCCACGTCCTCGGCGGCCACGTCGATCAGGAAGGAGCGCTCCAAGGCCTCCAGGCAGTGCTCGGTTAAATCCTCGGGCTTCACGCCCTTCGGCGACCGGTAGGCGTACGGGAAGCGCGCGTGGTAGATGTCCGGCGGGCAGGGCCCGAAGCCCTGGCGCAGGGGCTTGTACTTGCCGTCCAAGGTCAGGCACAGCAAGGTCCGTCCGTGGAAGGCGTTGTCGAAGCTGATCACGGCCTTGCGCTTCGTATACGCGCGGGCGAACTTGACCGCGTTCTCGATGGCCTCGGAGCCGCTGTTGAAGAGGATGGCTTTCTTGGCCCAAGAGCCGGGCGTCACGCGGATCAGCTCGCGGCAGACATCCATGTAATTCTCGTAGGCGGCGACGTGGAAGCTGGTGTGCAGCAGCTTCCCCGCCTGCTCGCGCAGCGCCGCCACCACCTTGGGATGGCAATGGCCCACGTTCAACGCGCCGATGCCGCCGGCGAAATCGATGTACTCCTTCCCGTCCGCGTCCCACACTTTCGCGTTAAGTCCCCGCTCCAGCACCAGCTGGGTATAGGCGGCGCTGCCGTTGGAGACCAGCTTCTCCCGCTCGGCCCAAACCGCGGCAGATTTGGACGTCTTCGCGGCGGACTTGGTCTTAGGGGTCATGCCCCCATTCTACCAGATGGTCGGCGGCGAATCGTGCGGGTATCGTCGCGCGGGCGCTCCCTTCGTCCGACACCGACCTCATCCTCGGGGGCGACACGCCGGATGGGACCCTCGACCAACTGCGTCCGGACGCAGTTGAGCGCACGCCAGGAGCTCAGCCCGGAAATTCCGTTTTCGGCGGGACCAAAGTCATGAACGCGTCGGGGGCGTGCACCGGGGCTTCCCAGCTGGCGATCCAAAGGGAGATCACCGAGAATACGACGATGGGCGCCACGAACACCCATTGCAGGACTTCAATGTGAAGCCAGGATTTCGGCGCGTAGGTCACCATGAAGCCGTCGGTCAAGGCGCCGAACGCCAGCGCGGTCAGATGGGCGAAGAAAAAGGCCTTCGATATCTTCGTGTTTCCGGTGGACTTCCGCAGAGCCCCGGTGACCAGCAAGACCCACACGAAGGCGCGGAAATAGATCCAACTGAAGTAGCGCACGTCCGCGGACATGACCCCACTTTAAAAAAAGAAAAAAGCGGATTTCAAGCGGCGCGCCGGATCAGCCGTACTTGTACTTGACGCCCTGTCCGCCGCCCGGCCACTCGCAGTTGATGTTGTCCCAGGGGCACAGCATGCGGCAGGCGCCGCACTCGATGCAGTTCTCGTAGTTGACGACGACCTTGTTGTGGGCGGCCTCCCACTCGTAGACCTTCGCGGGGCAGACCGTCGTGCAGGGCTTGTTGCTGCACGTGGTCGCGCACGGGGAATCGGCGCCGGACTTCTTCAGGAGAATGTTCGCCTCGGGCTGCTTCTTCCATTCGAGCGTGCCCAACTTGGCCTCGACGGTCGTCTGAATCTTGATGTCCATTAGATCGCCACCTTCCTCAGCGGGAAAAGGTCCTTGGCCACGCGCAGGAACCCGCGCTTGCGGATCATGCCGATCGCGGCCTTCAAATGGTCGCGCTTGGGCACGCCGTCGGCCGAGAAGCGAAGCTGCGCCAGCTCACAGGCCAGCTTCGGGTAGAACTCCAGGAAGCCCTCGGAATTCTCCACGTGCTCCTCGAGGTCCTGAATGTCCTCCATGTCGGAGAGCACGTAGGACGCCTCGAGCTTGTGCACGTAGGCCTGCAGGGCGGCCTTCGTGTAGTCGCCCTTGACCTTGGCCTCGACCACGGTCTCGCCGGCCAGCTTGCCGGCCGTCATGGCCAGGTTCGAGCCCTCGCGGTAAGCCGGGTTCGTCATCTGCGCCGCGTCGCCCGCCACCAGGAAGCCGTCGCTGGCCAAGGGCGGCATGGACTTGTAGCCGCCCTCGGGGATCAGGTGAGCGGAATACTCCAGGAGCTTGCCGCCCGAGATCAGCTTCTTGACCAGGGGATGGGACTTCACGTGCTCCAGGTGATCGGAGGGGCGGATGCCTTTCTTTTGATAGTCGGACAGCTTGCAGCCGACGCCCAAAGCCAGGGATTCCTTGTTCGTGTACAGGAACGCGTAGCCCAGCATCCCCAGGGACACGGAGCCGAACATCTCCATCGTGGCGCCTTCGCCGGGGTTGAGCTGGAAGCGGTCCTCGATCACGCCGGGGGCGAGCGCGATGACTTCCTTGGCGCCCAAGGCCACCTCGTTGGAGCGCAGCTCCGCGCGGAAGCCGGCCTTCTGAGCGACGATCGAGTTCACGCCGTCGCAGGCGATCACCACGTTCGCGGTCAACTCGTCGCCGTCGCTGGTCTTGATCCCGAGGACCTTTCCGGAGGCGTCCTTCAGGACCTCGCTGACCATGACGCCGCAGAACACCTCGGCGCCGGCCTCCTCGGCCTTTTTCGCGTACCACTGGTCGAAATGAACGCGGATGATCGTGTAGCAGTTCGGCACGCCTTCCATGAACTTGAGGGACTTGTAGCCGACCGTGACGTAGGAGTCCTCGGTCGTGATGCAGGTCTTCTGCTCCAGAATGGGCCGCTCGACGGGAGCGTCGGGCATCTTCCAGAAATCGGGGACGATCTCATGGAGCATCTTCGAGTACAGCACCGCGCCCTGCACGTTCTTGGCGCCGGGATATTCGCCGCGCTCCAGGACCACGACCTTGAGGCCCGCGCGCGCCATCGTGATCGCGGCGGACAGGCCGGCGGGGCCGGCGCCGACGACGATCGCGTCGTAGGAAGGGGAATCGGACATGGAGGCTCCTCCGCGGCTCCGCTTAGGAGCCGACGCGGGTTTCGGCCGCGTTCTTCACCGTCGCCAGAAGCTCCTCGGTCTTGAAAGGCTTCGTCATGAAGCCGACGACCTGAGGAAACTTCAGGAAAAGGGTCTTCGACGGCTCCAGCGCCGTCATCACCACGATGGGCAAGGTCTTCAGCGCCGGGTCCTGCGAAATCTTGAGGCCCAGCGAGTAGCCGTCCACGCCGGGCAGCATCACGTCCAGAACCAGGACGTCGGGCTTGACCGCCGCGATCTTGTCCCAGGCCTGCCGTCCGTCGCCGCAGGTATGGACCTCGAAGCCGCCCTGCTCGAGCGTGTACTTGATCAGGCTCAGCATCTCCGGTTCGTCGTCGATCACGAGGACTTTCTTGGACATGGGTTCTCCTTCCGCCGGGAGGGTATCAATTCCCTCCCGGACCGTCAAGAATCCTTGCTGAAGAACTGCAGCGGCGGCTCGACGCCCTGCCGCCGCAACCGCTCGTAAAAACGGGGCATTCCGCCCGATGCCCGCAGCTTCGCCTCCAGGCCGACCGTTCCCCGGCGCAGGTCCAGCTGGAACAAATCGGCCATGGTCACGATCTCCTGCTCCATGCCGGTGATCTCGCTGACCTGCACGACGTGCCGTGTGCCGTCGGCCAGCCGCGCCATGAACACAATGAAGTCCACCGAGCTGACGATGTTCTGGCGCACGGCCCGCAGCGGCATGTCCAGGCCCGACTGCAGGACCAAGGTCTCCAGCCGCGCGATGGCCTCGCGCGCCGAGTTCGCGTGCAAAGTCGTCATCATGCCGTCCTGGCCCACGTTCATGGCCTGGAGCATGTCGGCGGCCTCCGGACCGCGCGTCTCTCCCACGATCACGCGGTCGGGCCGCATGCGCAGGACGTTGACCACCAGTTCGCGCAAGGTCACGTCGGGAAGTCCGGCGGAGTCGCGCAGGCGCGTGCGCAGATAAAGCGCGTGCGGCTGGGTCAAGGTCAGTTCGGGAGTGTCCTCGAGGACCAGGATGCGCTGAGCCGGATCGATACGCCCGGCCAAGGCGGCCAGCATGGTCGTCTTGCCGGAGCTTGTGCCGCCCACGACCATGATGTTCATCTTTTGCTGGACGCAGTAATCCAGAAAACCGGCGCAGTTCGCCGAGAGCGTTCCGCCGTCCGCGAGTTGCTTCAGGTTCGGCCGCTGGTGCGGGCGCTTGCGCACCGTCACGGTCAGGCCCTGCACGAGAGGGGGCGCGACGACATGAATGCGCGAGCCGTCGGTGGCCGTGAGGTCGGCGTAAGGACGCTTGGGGCCGAAATCCTCCGGCGTCCCCACCACCCCCCGGACGAACGCCAGGATGTCCTGCGCCGTCGGGCGGATTTGGACCGGCTCCAGACGAGCCCCGGAACGCTCGACGTACACCGCCCCGTCGTCGTTGATCATCAGTTCGATGACGCCAGGGTCCGCGAAGACGGCGATCAGCTTTTCAATTTCGGGCACGGCCGAATCGTATCAAATCCTTACTCGACGGCGGGGTCCGCCAGGCTACGGAAAGCCCCCAGAAGCTCGGCGCCGTTGCGGAAGCGACGCGACGCCTCGGGCGCCAGCGCGCGAGCGAAGAACGCGTCGATGCCCACGGGCAGACCATCGGCCGCAGCAGAGGGAGGAACGAAGCGTCCCAAGCTGCGCGCGATGGCCGCTTCCTCCGCGGGGAAAGCCGGTCGGCCGGTCAGACGCTCGTACAGCGACTCCGCCAGGACCCGGGCCGACTCCGGATCGGAGGCCGACGGCGCCGCCGCGGCCAGCGCGCGCGCCGCGTCGCGCGGGGACATGCGCCCAGTTCCGAGGAGGACGGCGGGAGCCGGCGCGGGCGCCGAGGCGGGCTCAGGGGTCCGGCGCAGGCGCCCCCAGCCCCAGCCGCCCACGGCGGCCAATCCCAACAGCCCGATCAGCGCTCCCAATCCGGCCCGGGGTCGCGACGGAGAGTTGAGCCGCGATTCGGCCGCGTCCCGGAGCGGCGCCAGGGACGCGTCCAACTCGGCGGCCCGGGCGTACTGAGCCAACGTTTCCTCCGGGGAGCGACGTAGGCCCTCCTTGGCGACGGCCGCGCGCAGCGCGGCCTGGCCGCTGGCGGGATTGAGGCGGGCCGCCTGATCGGCGTCCTGAAGCGCGCCCTGGTAGTCGCCGCGGCCGGACCGCGCCTCCGAGCGCAGGCAAAGAAGAGCCGGGGTCGGGTCGGTCAGCGCGAGCGCGCGCGTGGCCGCTCCCTCGGCCTCGTCGAAATCCAACGAGGCGTTCGCCGCGCGGGCCAATTGCTGCAGGGCGCGGACGTTGCCGGGATCGGCCTCGACCGACTCGCGCGCCGACAGTTCCGCCCCGGCGACGTCCCCCGCGGCCAGGCGCAGGACCGATTCGCGCAGCGCGTCCTCCGAAGCGTCCGCGGGCCGAACGGCCAGGGCCTTCCCCGCCGCGCCGGCGGCCAGCAGCCCCGCGAGAAGAAACCTCACCGCCCCCCCTCCAACGACAGCTGAAGGATGTGGACGTCCAGCACCCGTCCGAATTTCTCGCCGACGCGGCGCAAGTGTCCGACCTCCACGAAACCGCGCCGCGCGTGCAGGCGCAGGCTGGCCTCGTTGTCCTGGGTGATCCGCGCCAGGGCCTGCTTCACGCCGGCGGCGCGGCCCCGCCGCAGCAGTTCGTCGAGCAGCTCGCCCGCGATCCCGCGCCCCCGGGCGGGGATCTCCACGTACACCGAGACCTCGACGCTGCGCGCGTACGCGCAGCGGTCGGACCATGGGCTCAGCGACGCCCAGGCGACAACGCGGCCGTCTTCCTCCGCCGCCAGGACGGGATGGGCCTCGCCGTGGCTCCGGAACCATGCCGCCGTCTGGTCCAAGGTCTTGGGTTCGGTGTCGAAGGTGCCGGTGGTGCGCTCGACCGCCTCGTTGTAGATGGCGGTGACGGCGGGGAGGTCCTCTTCTCGCGCGGGTCGGATCGCGGCCATGGGCGGATTTTAGCACTATCCCGCGCGGCGATTCTTGTCAAGGGGGTCCCCTTGACAAAGCCAGTCTCGGGGGCCATAATCGAGGAGACGGGTCGTATCGGAGCGGCCACCCCAATGATCTCCCTCGCCGCCGCAATTGCGCTCTCGTTCACAGCCCCGGTCTTCGCGGCTCCGGCTCCCGGAGCGCCTGCCGTCGGTTCGCCCGACGCCTATGCCCAGGCGCTGACGAAAATCCGTCAAGCCTACCTGACTCACAAACAAGGTCAACCGACTCTGGAATCGGCGTTCAAACTTCCGGCTCCGACCGATCCCGCGCAGGCGCAAAGCGACGCGGCGATCCGAAGCGTGATCGATGCCGCGAAAGAAATCCAGCTCGGCTGCAATCTTCCGTGCACGGATCCGGCGGACATCCAGCTTTACCGCGGAAAGGTCGAAGTCGTTGCCGGCAAGCTCGGCCTCAAAGGTCCGGACATCGCGGCCGCGAGAGAGAATTATTTGCCCAAGGAGAAGCCCCGTCTTCGCGACCCGCGCGGTCCGAAAGCCTCCGGAGAGGCGAACCAAGAAGTCGAACGCGTCGCGTTGGCGAAGCTTTTGGCGAACAATCAAACGTCGCTCGAAATCCGAAAGAAACTCGAGCCCAAGGCGCTCGCCATGGCGGAAGCCTTGGGGCGAACGAAAACGGTCACGCAGGGCGCCGATGGCGTCGCGGTTTTCGCCGGGGGGCAACGTCGCGTGCTGACGGCCCGACAAATCGCCGAACTCAATGCGATCCCGCAGGCGCAGGCCGACATTCTCCGCCGCCTCGTCGCCAATCCTCCACCCCCGCCGCTCACCAAGGATCAGAAGCAGCAGAAGATACTGAGCGACGCCGAACAGGCCATCAAAGACCATCCCGGCCGAGTCCGGCAGGCGCAGAGCTTTTGGGTGGCCGAATCGCAGGATAAAAACAGCAATCCTCTGTGGCGCGGGTACGCGTATTTCAACCGAGGACTGCTGGCCGTCAGCGGCTTAGGCGAGGTCGAGGACAGCGCGGCACGCGTCGGCTACGTGAGCGCGAGCGACGACGTGAGCATGGGGCGCAAAGCGTGGGAAATCACGAAGCTGGCGGGAAACAGCGCCATGTTCGCCGCGAATTTCGTCGGGATCGGCGGAGCGGGCAAGGTTGTCCGAGGAGTGCAGGTGTTCGAAAAGCCCATCGTCGTCGATGGAATCACGGCCGCCGGCAAGGAAACCGCGCAGTTGGTCGCCGAGCATTCCACCCAAATTTCCGAAGCCCTGAAACCCGCTCTCACCGGCGGCGGGCGGGACTTCAAGGCCGCGACGACCGCGCTCAACGAATATGCGGCGAAGGAGTTTCCGGGGGTGCTCACCGTGGAGCGCGGCGGCAAGATCGGCCAAGCCAATTGGATTTCGAAGGAAAGCAAGATCGTCTATAATCCCATCGTCGGCGAAGCGCATGAATTCGCCCACGCGCACCAGATGTTCGTGACACGCGCGAGCGCGCTGGAGATCGTCGCGAAGGGACGGCCCATCTCGTCCCTCGCTCCGGAGGAAATCAATCAAGCCCTTAAACTCGCCCAACGTTTCGAGGAAGCTCATTACGCGCAATACGAGGCGCAGGCTCTTCGCAGCTCGGGTTTCTTGGGTCTGACCCCTGGGAGCAATTATGCCGGGAAACTCGCCGCGAACAGCCGCGAGATCACCCAGGCCATGCTCGCCAATCCCAAGTGGAAATTCAGCACCGGGCAGAAAGTCTTCGGCGCGCTCTCAGGCTTAGGGGACAGCCAGGTCAAAATCGGAATGAGCCTTCTGCCCGTCTTCAACATACCGATCGCCCGCGAGGGGATGAACACCATCGGAGGCATGGCGGCGGACGCCCTCACCCCGGACGCCGCGGCGGCCGTTCCGCCCGCCGGGAGCGGCAAGCCTTGAGAATTTCGCCATACTTCGTCATCAGCGCCATCGGCAGCCTCGCCGGTTTCGCCGCCGGGTGGAAGTTGGTCAAAGCGAACGAACAGAAACCGGGTGAAACCGCCTTCATCAGCTTGCTGGCTCCCCGCGCTCTGCTTTACTACCTCGGCTGGCTCCTTCTCGCGTGCGGCGTTTTCGCCGCGTTCATACTGACGCCGATGGCCTACCTCGCGGGCTGAGGCTTCGCTACGCCCGACGCCCCAAAAAGTTATCATCCCACGAATGGCCGCGAGACTCATCGCCTTCATCCTCTATCTTCCCGCGATCCTCGCGGTCGGCGCACTTGTCCCCCGCACCGTTCAAATCGGGATGCACGGCAATCCGGCGGGACTTTACGGGTTTCTGTACGCGGGCGTCGTCATCCTGCTTTGTCTCCGCGCCGCGCGCGTGCTCAAGGGACTCACGATTCGGCCCTGGGTGGACGTGGTGCTCCTCGCGATCGTCGACGGTCTCCTGGTCTTTTTGGCGTTGACTTCGCGATGAACGGGAAGGCCTGGGGCTGGGTGTGCGTCGGCACCGGCCTCGCCACGTCTTTTTCCGGATACCAGCTGATCCGCTCTCAGGAACACCCCTCCGGAACGACGGGCTTCGAAGGGCCCCGAATCAACCGGCGCGGCGTCGTCATTCTCATGGGCAATCTTCTGCTCGCTTTCGGCCTGGCCGTTGCCGTCATCATCAGTTCTTTTTTCTTCATCGGAGGCTGAGATGCGGCGCAAGGAATTCGCGGCCCGGGTCTGGTCCAAACTGGTCGCCTTCGAAAAGACCCACGCCCTTCTGCCCCCGGGCCGCCGCGTGCTGGCGGCCGTTTCCGGAGGACCCGACTCCGTTTGCCTGGCGCATTGGCTGTCGGTCCAGTCTCGGCGCAAGGACCTGGACGTCGCCCTGCTTCACGTCAATCACGGCCTGCGCGGAAAGGCCGCCGAACGCGACGCCGCCTTCGTGCGCGCGCTGGGCGCGCGGCTGGGGCTGAAGACGACGGTCATCAACGCCGACGTGCGCGGCCGCGCGCGCAGGGCCGGCCAGGGACTGGAGGACGCGGGCCGGCGCGAACGCTACAGGGCTCTGGCCGCCCGCGCCCGGCGCGGCCGCTTCGACGCGGTCGCCACCGGCCATCAGCTCGACGATCAGGCCGAAAGCCTGCTGCTCCACTTGCTCCGCGGCACCAGCCTGGAAGGCCTGGGCGGCATCGCCCCCCGCCGCGCCCTGGTCCCGGGAGTGGAACTGATCCGCCCCCTCCTGCCGCTCACCCGCGCGGAAGTGATGTCTTACCTGGAAGTCCACCAGTTGTCTTGGCGGGA
>JAGWMT010000071.1 GCA_028871595.1 Elusimicrobiota bacterium | reverse complement strand
CAACGCTTCCTGCAGTCCGTTGATCTGCGCGGCTTGGGCGGTGGACAGCCGCTCCAGCTCGGTCTTCTCGTGGTCCAAACGGGCGCGCTCGGCGTCGGCGACGGCCAGCCGCTGCTGCGTGTCGCGCAGCATGGACGAAAGGCGTCCCGCCTCCTCGCGTCCGTCCTGCGCCGCCTTCTCCAGCTCCTGGACGCGGAGGTCCAGCGCCTGCCGGATCTCCTCCTCGCGGGTCAAGCGGCCCGCGCTCTCGTCGGCGCGCGAGCGCGCCGCCAGGAGGTCCGACTCCTTGGCCAGCAGGCGCTCCGACCACGCGGCGTCCTTCTGGGACACCTCCCGGTTCAAGCGCGAGATCTCTCCCTGCATCTCCTGGCGGCGCCCCTGGAGCTCCTCCTCCAGGTCCGCGCGCAGCTTCGCCTCCAGGCGCCGCTGTTCGGCCTCGTTCTCCTGCCGAAGCTGGTCCGCGATCTTCGCCGCGCGCTGGTTCAGCTCGTCCTGGGCCTGGATCTTGAGCCGCGTCTTCTCGGACTCCAGCATCTGGAGGGACTGCGCCGTCGCTTCGGCGCGGACTTCCTTCTCACGCTCCACCCACTTGCGCTGGAGCACGACGAACTCGGCCTTGTAGCGCTCCTGCGTGCGCTCCCACTCGCCGGCAGAACGTTTCAGTTCCTCCAGTTGAGCGCGCGCGGAGGCGGACTGCCGCTCCAGCGCGCCGCACACCGCGCGCAGGCGCTGCAGCTCGGCCTGGGCCCGCTCGGCGTTCCCCTTCTGCTGGGCCAGCTCGCCCTCGTACTCCATCTTCAGGCGCCGCTGCTCGGACTCCTTCTCCGCGTCGAAGCGCTGTTTGAAGCCGCTGAGATCGCGCTGCAGGCGCTCCTGGTCGGACAGCAGGCGCTCCTCGCGCTCGCGCGCGCTGGAGCGCAGCGCGGCCAGGTCCCGCTCCAAGCGCTCCTGGATCAACGCGCCCTGCTGGCGGGTCAAGGTCAGGTCGGCGCGGAGCTGGATCAATTCCTTCTCGCGCTCCGCCGCGTTCTGCAGGCGCGCCAGCGCCTCGGCCCGATCCTTGGCCAGCTCGGCGACGCGCTCCTCCAGAATCTTCTTCTCGGAGGAGGTCTTCGACAGTTCGGTGTCGGCCCCCTTGAGCTTCTCGGCCAGGGAACGCAAGGTGCGGACCTCGTCGTCCTTCGCCAGGGCGATCTTCTGCCAGTTGGCCTTCTCCTCCAGCCAGCGGCGCTCCATCTCCTGGAGGCGCATGGCGAAGTGCGTCTCGACCTCCTTCTCCTGGGCCTCGCGGGCGCCCAGCTGGTTTTTGAGAGTGGCGACCCACGTCTCGCGCTCCTGCGCCAGACGGGCCTCCAATTCCTGGGCCTTCTTCTCCAGCTTGAGGCGGTTCTCCTCGCTCTCCTGATCGCGGCGGTCCCGGCGCAGGCGGTCCTGGAGCTCCTTGAGGCTCACCTCGACCTTCGCGGCGGTGACCTGCTCCTCCTGGCTCTTCACCTGGGAGACGAGCATCTTCTCGCGCTCCTCCTGCAGGCGCCGCTCCAGTTCGGCCAGCTTCTTTTCGTAGGAATCCTTGACCTTGTCGACCTTCTCCTCGAGCTCCTTCTCCACGTCGCGGGCCGGCTTGGCGGCGAACGCCGGCGGCGCCGGAGGCTGCGCGGCGGTCGGCATCGCGGGGAGACCGGGCAGGCCGGGCGCGCGAGGCGGCAGGCCCAAAGAACCCATGCCGGGCATCGGCGGCAGGGACGGCGCTCCGCTCGGCAGGCGCGGCGGGATCGGAGCGCTCGCCCCGGGCAGGGGCGGAGGAACCGGCGGGCGACCGCTCGTGGGCGGCAGCGGCGGCGGGACCGGGGGTTTGGGCGGGATCTTGTCGTCGGGCGCCATAATCGTGTCTCCTTAGTTTCCCGTCAAATCGCCTGAGCCTTCATGCCGTCCACCCACTGCCGCAGGCCGGGGTCCGGGTTGACGGCCAGCACGGCCTCGAACTGGGCGATGGCCTCGCTCGCGCGGCCCAACTGCACGTAGCAGTTGCCCAGGTACTGCTTCGCCTGCCAAAGCGACGGATCGAGCGACAGCGCGTACTCCAGATACTGGACGGCCTGGGGAAACTGACTCGCGTCGTGGCTTTGCACGCCCGCTTGAAAATACTGCTGCGCCTGGGCCGCCTGGGCGGGAGCGGGGGCCGCGGCCGGAGCCGGCGCGGACGCCGGAGCCGCGGCTTTCGGCGCCGCGGAAGGCCCCGTTGACGGCGCGCCGGCCGGGCCGGCGTTCGTGTCGTTCAAGAGCTGGGCGACGGCCTGCTCGGCCGCGCGCGTGCGGGGCTCGTATTTCTCCGAACGCTCGCTGGCCACCTCCTCGTGGAAGCCGGAGAACGCGTCGCCGCGACCCTGACGGACGTTGATCTTGCCCTCCTTCTCGAGCACCTTGATCACGTCCATGATCTTCGAGCGCTCCTCCTCCACCTGGGCGGCGGTGAGGCCCTGGGCGTATTCGATGGATTCCTTGAGCAAAGACGCGGCGCCGGTGGACATGTTCGACAGGAACTTGTTCACCACGTCCGGGGGAGCGCCCTGCAGCGCCTTCGCCATGGACTCGGTCTTCATCTCGCGCACGATGGTCTGCATGTCGCGGTCCGGGAAGGTGACCACGTCGTCGAAAGTCAGGATGAACAGGCGCACCCGCTGATAGACGTCGGGCTTCTCGTTCTTCAGGTACTGCAGGATATTCGCGCGCGTCAGGGTGTCCGCCTCGTCCAGGAGCTGGGTCAGGCGCTCCATGCCGCCCACCACGAAATCCACGCTCTCCTTAATGTCCGCGTCGATGGCCATCAACTGCTCGCGGGTCACCTGACGGATCTTCAGCGCCTCGATCGCCACCTTGGCCTGCATCTCGACCGGCAGGGACGTCAAGGTCGCGCGCGCGATGTCCGGCTTCAGATAGGTCAGGACGACGGCGACCAGCCACGGCTCGTCCTGGCGGACCAGAAAGAGGTTGCCCAGTCGCTTGAAGTTCTCCTCGGTGATGTACGCGAACGGTTCGAACTTCTTCATGGACTCGTCCTCCTCCGGCGGCGCCGGCGGCGGCTCCGGCGGCTTGCGTCCCAGCATGATGTCGAGTTCGCCCTTCGAGAGCTCCTCGAGAGATTCGTCGCCGTCCTCCTTCCCGTCCTTGCCTTCCTCTTCCGCCTTGTTGAGGACCTCGTACTCCCCCTGCTTCTTCTCGCGCAGCGCGGCGACGTACTGCCGGAAGAAGCGGGTCAAGGGTCCGAACAGGAACGACAGGAACATCAAAAGCAGAAGAGCATAAAGCAGGGGCAGGTACACCGAAGGCTTCTTGAAATCCTCCCGCCAGTCCACCAGCGGGGGCTTGTCGAATTTCGTGGGGCGGAACGCGACCTGGTCCGGCGCCAGCTTGTACTGCCCCATCGCGTCCACGATGCGCGAGCGCACCAGGTCGATCTGAGCCTTGTCCTTGAGCACCGTGTCGTCGTGGATCACGGTGACCTGCAGGCGCTTGAACACGGGATTGATGGCGAAGCGCTGCTCGTCGATGCCCTTGACCTGCTGGGCCTGCTGGGCCTGGGACATCTCCGGCTTCTCCGGCGTCTGCTGCTGCGCGGTGATCGTCTTCGGCTTCGGGATTCCGGGCAGGACGAAGGTCGTCTGCATGCCCCCGCGCGGCGCCGGAGCCTTCTCCTTGTACTTCTCCGAGATGCCCATGCCCGCGCGCGTGGACTCCTCGCTTTCAGCCTTGATCTCCATCTCGACGTCCACGAAAGGAGCCGCCTTCCCCTTGCCCAGGATCGGATCCAGGACGTCGCGCTGGATGCGCATCTCGGAGTCGGCCTTGATCCGGTTCTGCTCCTGCATCAGCGCCAGGTCGGGCGCGACGATGGCCGCCGACGCCGGCCCGAGGGCCGACGTCCAGACGAGCAGTACGGCGATCGCGGACGCGCGCATTCCTTTTAAGTGTAGTGGGGCGCTGTTACAAATTCAAGACAGACGGATCAGGGCCGGATCGATTTCAGGAACTCCCGAACCGAGGCGTTGTTCGGATCCAGTTCCAGCACGCGGCGCCAGACCGCGACGGCCTTGTCCTTCTGCTCCATCAGGAAGAAGGCCGAGCCCATGATCTCCAAGGCGGTGACGTTGTTGGGCTCCAGGTCCAGGACGTCCTGGGCGCGGCGCACCGCGGCGTCGTAATGGCCGTCGTAGATGGACTGGCGGGCGTCGAAGACCTTCTGGTCCACCCACGTGAACTGTTCCGGGCCCTCAAGGCGGCGCGTGATCTCGGAGACGCCGGCCTCCTTCTCGACCATGTTCAGCAGGCCCAGCAGCTTCTCGTCGTGCGGATTCTTGTTGAAGGCGTAGCGCAGGGAGTTGACGGCGACCTTCAGGTCGCGTCCGTCCACGTACGCGATGGCGCCCTTGCGGATGAAGGTCTGGGCTTCCTCGCCGCCGGTGGCCTGGGGCACGTAGTTGGTGACCGCGGACAGGCGGGCGATCATCGTCTCGACCTGCTTGTTGCCGGGCGCGGCGTCCTGGGCCTGGTTGAACTTCTGCGCGGCCAGGGCGAAATTACCCTCCTGGAAGGCCTCCATGCCCTGCTTGATGAAGGCCTTGACCTGGCCGGTCGCGCGATCGGAGCGGGACTGGCCGAAACGGAAGGTCACCGACATGCGCGTGCTGGAGCCCAGGTCGTGAATGCCCTGGGCGACGTCCAAGGTGAAGCTCTTGAAATTGAGGCCGAAACCGAAATCCGTCTCCTGCACGGCCGGGAGACCCAGCAGGCCGAAGCGGAAAGCGAACCAGCGCGAGACCCAGTATTCGCCGCCGAAGCGCATGTCCGTGGAGCCGTTGAGGACCTTGTTGACGTCCGCCGCCAGAGTCAGCCGCTCCTTGAACAGGCGCAGGGAGTTGCCGAACTTGATGGTCACCGGATACTTGTCCTGGGTGTCGCCGGAGATCTGGGAGAAGACGTTCTGCATGCCCAAGCCCATCCGGTAGGACGCGCCCATGGTCTTCATCATGCCGATATCGAGCGACTTGGCGCTGTCCGAGGAGGGTCCCAGCACGCGCGTGATCTGCTTGAGGCTCATGCCGAACAGCACGGTCTCGGTGACGCCCTTGCCCCAGGACAGGGACATCGCCTTCTGCTGGTCCACGAACGAGCCCCCGTTCTTGATGCTGGTCGTCTGGCCGGTATTGGGGTCGAAGACCGCGTCCACCTGTTCGAATCCGGCGTTGGCCATCTGGGTCATGCTCAACGCGAAGCAGGAGCCGCCCTTGGTCGGGTAGGCTAAACTGAAGTAGGTCAGCTTGTTCTGCGCGACCAAGGTGGCCTGCATGGTCGTCAGTTCCTTGCGTTGAAGCTGGGCCAGGCCGGCGGGGTTCCAGTAGGCGGCGGAAGCGTCGTCCGAGATGCCGTAATAGGCGCCGCCCATGGCCATCGCGCGGCCGCCGACCCCGAAGCTGAGGAACTGGCCGGGCTGGCCGCCGTTTTGGGCGCCCGCGAAGGTCGCCGCCAGGACGATGATGATCAGGGCGCCTATAAAAGGCGCGCCCACGGCGGCCTTGAACGCAGCCGACGCGGGCGAAACGCGCACGGTGGCGCGCCCCCTCAAGATCATATAGGGCATCATGTTCGGTAGCCTGACGCTCCCGACTCGTTCGGGAGTCATGGCTTTGCGCCCCCGGCTTGCGCCGGGTTTGCCGTTATCGCCTCTCTGCGCGAACGGCCACGCCGTGCCCTTGGATCACCAACCCCCCGATCCCAAAGCGGCGTGAAGCACAGAAAGGATGCTACCCCCCCAGTGTAACGGAATTGTTGCCATTGTCAAGACCTACCCACGAATCGTTCGGCCGACGGGGGTCTGGACAATCCCATTCCGTCCTGATACACTCCACCGCATGACCTCGCTGGACCCCGAAGCCCAGGAGCTGGCCCGTAAAAAACGCACGATTTGGCTCCTCGCGGGAGGCGCCGCGTCGCTGCTTCTGCCGCTTCTGGGCGTGATCTACCTCCATTGGAGTTCGATGTCGGGCGGACAGGGCCCCACCGGACGCAGCGACGTGTTCGAGCGGCGCGAGGGCGGCGACCGGCGCATCACCCCTTCCCAAACCGCCGTGCCCAGCGCCGGCTACGCGGTTCCCCCGCCCTCGTCCCTTCCCACGGGGGGCAAGACCGAGCAGACGGCCGAATCCTCGCTTGATTTCGTGAAGCCGGGCCAAGAGCTGGCCGGAAAGCCGGCCGCCGCCGCGGCCCAGCCCGCCGCGCCGCCCGCGGCCGCGACGGCGACGGCCAAGACCCCCGCGGCGCCTGCCGCGCCGCCGTCCAAGACGAAGGCGAAGAAGGGAAAGAAGGAGTTCACGATGCCGAAGCTCCAGCCGTCGCGCGGCTTCACGAATTTCGGGCATTCGAAGAGCGGGACGGCCGCGCCCCAGGCGGCGCCGACCGGCTCGTCCAATCCCCAGGACTTGCTCAACAATCTGCCGCCCGACGCCGCGAACAATCCCGAACTCCAGAAGTATCTCCAGCAGCAGGGCAAGTAGGCCATCGGGAAAAAAGGCCCCCGGGTTTCCCCGGGGGCCTTTCTCTTGACGGCGGAGCCGTCAGGCCGCGAGCGCGCGGTGAGACTTGAGCACGGTCTCGCCGATCTCGGAGAGGTTCTCCACCACCGTGATCCCGGCCGAACGCAGCGCCGCGATCTTCGAGGCGTGCGTTCCGCTGCCGCCCTCCACGATGGCGCCCGCGTGGCCCATGGTCCGTCCTTCGGGAGCCGCCTTGCCGGCGATGAAGCCGAAAACGGGCTTGGTCATCTTCTCCTTGAAGAAGCGGGCGGCCTCCTCCTCGCCGGTGCCGCCGATCTCGCCGATCATGACGATCGCGTCGGTCTCGGGGTCCGCCTCGAACTTCGCCAGGATGTCGGCGTGGCTGGAGCCGTTGATCGGGTCGCCGCCGATGCCCACGACGGTGGACTGACCCAGGCCGCGCTTGGTGAGCTGGTCGACGGCCTCGTAGGTGAGCGTGCCGGAGCGGGACACCACGCCGACGCGGCCGGGCTTGTGGATGAAGCCGGGCATGATGCCGAGCTTGCACTGGCCGGGCGTGATCACGCCGGGGCAGTTGGGGCCGATGAGGGTGATCTCGCGGCCGGAGCGCTCAACCTGTTGGATGAAGCGCTTGACCTTCGCCATGTCCATCACCGGTATGCCCTCGGTGATGCAGACGACCACCGAACAGCCCGCGTCCACGGCTTCCATGATCGAGTCCGCGGCGAACGGGGCCGGGACCAGAATCATGGAGACGAACGCGCCGGTGTTGCGCACGGCCTCGTGGACGGTATTGAACACGGGGCGGTCGAGGTGGGTCTGGCCGCCGCGCCCGGGCGTCACGCCCGCGACGATCTGCGTGCCGTAGTCGATGCACTGCTTGGCGTGAAAGGTGCCCTGCGAGCCGGTGAAGCCCTGGACGACGACTTTCGAGTCCTTGTCGAGAATGATGGCCATGGTCTTAGTTCCCCTTCGCGGCGGCGACCGCTTTCTGCGCCGCGTCCCACAATTCGTTCGCGACGATGATCGCGATGCCGGACTTCGCGAGGATCTCGCGCCCCGCCTCGACGTTCGTGCCCTGCAGACGCACGACCAGGGGCACTTTCAGTTTTATCTTTTTCAATGCCGCCACCACGCCCGCCGCGATCATGTCGCACTTCACGATGCCGCCGAAGATATTGATCAGGATCGCCTTGACCTTCTTGTCCTTCAGGATGATCTGCAGCGCCTTGGTGACGCGCTCCTCGTTGGCCCCGCCGCCGACGTCCAGGAAATTGGCCGGGCTGCCGCCCGCCAAGGCGATCGTGTCCATGGTGCCCATCGCCAGGCCGGCGCCGTTGACCATGCAGCCGATGGTCCCGTCCAGGCCGACGTAGGAGATGTCGGCCGCCTTGGCCTCCAACTCCAGCGCGGACGCCTCGTGGTCCTTCAGCTTCGCCAGCTCCGGGTGCCGGAACGACGCGTTCGCGTCGGTGGTCACCTTCGCGTCCAGCGCCATCACGCCCTTCGGCGTCAAAATCAGGGGATTGATCTCCAGCATCGAGCAGTCGAGGTCGATGAAGGCCTTCACCAGAATCTTCGCCACGCGGCAGAACTCGCCGACGCGGTCGTTCGGGATCTCCAGCGCGAAGGCCAGGCGGCGCGCCGCGAAGTCGCGCAGGCCCACGTTCGGGTCCACGCCCATGCGGATCAGGGCCTCGGGATGCTCGACCGCCAAGGTCTCGATCTCCATGCCGCCCTGCGCGGAGGCGATGATCATGGGACCCGCGGATTTGCGGTCCATCACCACGGAGAAGTACAGTTCGCGCTCGATCTTGACGCCGCCCTCGATCAGCAGCTCCTTGACCTTCAGCGCCTGGCCGTGGGTCTGGTGCGTGATCAGGTCCATGCCGATCATCGCCTTGGCGAATTCCTTCGCTTCCTTCGGCGTCTTCGCCAGCTTGATGCCGCCCGCCTTGCCGCGTCCGCCGGCGAGGACCTGGGCCTTGAGCACCCAAGGCGCCTTGCCCGCGCGCTTCATCGCCGCGGTCAGCCCGGCGGTCGTCTTGATCAAGCCGCCGTACGGGGGCACGGGAATCCCGCGCGCCTTCAAAATGTCCTTCGCCTCATGCTCGAGAAGCTTCATATTTCTCCTTGGTGGGGTCAGGCTTTTACTTATTTGACTTATTTCCGAACAAGTCAAACAAGTAAAAGCCTGACCCTATTAAATTAGGCGACGGTCCAGGTTTCGGGGCCCTTCAGCAGCTTCTGGAGATCGGCGGGCTTTTCGGACTTGGCGCGGTCGACCTGGGCGCTCATCATATCGTTCAAGGTCGGGCGCTCAACGGAGCGCAGGACGCCCTGCGCGACGGGCAGGGCCATGTGGGCCAGGAGGTTCGCCAAGGTCGCGGACGGGGCGTGCTCGTCGTGGACGAGCAGGTTCTTGGGCGGATTCGCCGGGTCGAAGGTCACGACCTCCGGCTCCAGGCCGTTGAGCTTGATGCCCTTGTCCTTTTTCGCGCCGAAGATCATCGGCTTTCCGTGAACGAGCTTCAGCGTCTTCTCGTCGCGGACTTCCCGCGCGGTGACCTCGTCGAACGCGCCGTCGTTGAAGACGATGCAGTTCTGGAAGATCTCGATGAAGACCGAGCCCTTGTGGTGCGCGGCGCGGGTCAGGACCTCGGTCAGGAACGGCAGGTCCGTGTCCACGGCGCGGGCCACGAAAGTGGCCTCGCTGGCCAACGCGATCGCCAGCGGGTTCAAGGGGGCGTCGATGGTGCCCATCGGCGAGGACTTGGTCTTCTTGCCGATCTCTGAGGTCGGGGAGTACTGACCCTTGGTCAGCCCGTAGATGCGGTTGTTGAACAGCATGATCTTCAGGTCCACGTTGCGGCGCAGCGCGTGAATCAGATGATTGCCGCCGATGGAAAGGCCGTCGCCGTCGCCCGTGATCACCCACACCTGCAGGTCCGGATTGGCGCACTTCACGCCGGTCGCCACCGTCGGCGCGCGGCCGTGGATGGAGTGGAAGCCGTAGGCGTTCATGTAGTACGGGAAGCGCGACGAGCAGCCGATGCCCGACACGAACACGAACTTCTCGCGCGGGACGCCCAAGGTCGGCATCACCTTCTGCACGGTGGCCAGGATGGCGAAGTCGCCGCAGCCGGGGCACCAGCGGACCATCTGGTCGGACTTGAAATCCTTCGCCGTCTGGACCATGGGTCCGGAGGCCGGGAGAGTCTCGAGCTCGTTCTCGTGGATGTCGGACATGTCACTTCCCTCCCTTCAGCAACGCTTCGATGCCGGCTTCCACCTCGGAAACCTTGAACGGCTGGCCCTTGATCTTGTTCAGGCCGGTCGCGGGCACGAGGTACTTCGCGCGCAGGACCTTGAGCAGCTGGCCCATGTTGAGCTCGGGAACGAGCACGTGCTCGAAGCCGGCCATGATGTCGCCCAGATCGGGCGGCAGCGGGTTGAGATGGCGCAGATGCACAGACGAGACGCTCTTGCCGGACTTCTGCAGGTTCTGCACGGCCGCGGTGATCGCGCCGTAGGTGCCGCCCCAGCCGATGACCAGGACCTTGCCTTTCTTCTCGCCCAGGATCTCCAACGGCGCGATGTCCTGCGCCACCTTGTTGACCTTCGCGGCGCGCAGGCGCACCATGCGCTCGTGGTTGTCGGGATCGTACGAGATGTTGCCGGTGACGTCCATCTTCTCGATGCCGCCCAGGCGGTGCTCGTAGCCCTTCACGCCGGGAGCGGCCCACTGGCGCGCCATCGTCTCGGGGTCGCGCTTGTACAGCTTGAAGTCGGCGGGCGCCGCGAGCGCCTGGCGCTCGAACTTCGGCAGGGCCGCCGCGTCCGGGATAAGCCACGGCTCGGAGCCGTTGGCCAGGTAGCCGTCGGTCAGCAGGAAAACCGGCGTCATGTACTTGACGGCCAGCCGGCAGGCCTCGTACGCCATCGTGAAGCAGTCGCCGGGCGTCGCCGCGGCCACCACCACCACGGGGCACTCGCCGTTGCGGCCGTACAGCGCCTGCAGGAGGTCCGCCTGCTCGGTCTTCGTCGGCAGGCCGGTGGACGGTCCGCCGCGCTGGACGTTGAGGATGACCAGGGGGAGCTCCGTCATCACCGCCAAGCCGATGGCCTCGCTCTTGAGGGCGACGCCGGGGCCGGAGGTCCCGGTCGTCGCCAGCATGCCGGCGAACGCCGCGCCGATCGCGCTGCCGATGGCGGCGATCTCGTCCTCGGCCTGGAAGGTCTTCACGCCGAAGTTCTTGTTCTTGGACAGTTCGTGCAGCACGTCGGAGGCCGGCGTGATCGGGTAGGAGCCGTACCACAGCGGCAGGCCCGAGTTCGCCGAGGCCGCGATCATGCCCAACGCGGTCGCCTCGTTTCCGGTGATGTTGCGGTACAGGCCCGGCTTGATCGGGGCTTTGCGCACGCGGAAGTGGTGCCCGAAGATCTCCGCGGTCTCGGCGTACGCGTTGCCGGCGTGAAGGGCCTTGTGGTTCGCCTCGACGTACTTCGGGTTCTTCTTGAACTTGGTCTCGATCCACTTCAGAGTCGATTCCATGGGGCGGTCGTAGAGCCAGTACATCATGCCCAGCGCGAAGAAATTCTTGCAGCGCTCCGTCTCCGTCGCCGTCAGGCCCATGCCGTCCAGCGCGTTGCGCGTCAGGCGGCCGAGCTCGACCGGGATCACGCGGAAGTCGGACAGGGAGCCGTCCTCGAGGGGGTTCTTCTCGTAGCCCGCTTTCTTGAGGTTGACGGCGTTGAAGGTGTCCTTGTTGACCAGGATCAGGCCGCCCTTCTTCACGTCGTGGATGTTCGCCTTGAGGGCCGCGGGATTCATGGAGACGAACACGTCGGGCGCGTCGCCGGGAGTCAGCACCTGGCGCGACGAGAACTGGATCTGGAAGCCGGACACGCCGGCGGTCGTGCCCACGGGGGCACGGATCTCGGCGGGGTAGTCGGGAAAGGTGGATAGGTCGTTGCCGGCGAAAGCGGTGGTGGTGGTGAACTGCATGCCGGTCAACTGGATGCCGTCGCCGGAGTCCCCGGCGAAGCGGATGACCGCGGACTCGATCTCCTCGATCGGCAAGGTCGAAGGCTTGGGCTGGGTGGAGGTATCGCTCATGGAGGGCTCCCGCAACGGTGACGGCGGCGTGACGCGCCGCTCTTCGCCTATTCTACTCCCGGACGCCGTTCGGATTCAATTGATTTGGATCAACGAACCCGCAGACTTCCGTCGCCGGCGTCAGTGACGAAAATTACCGCGGCTCGGCGGGGACGACGGCGGCCGAGAGGAGCTCGGCCAGGCCCCGGCGCTCGCCGGCCCGGACGGCCTCCGCGTCGGGCGGGGGCACGGGCGCGGCGACCGGCGGGACGCGGACGGCGGAGGTGGAAGAGGCCGTCTCGAACCCGTCGGCGTTCGCCAGGAAGGGCACGCGCCCCCAGGAGGGCATCAGGGCGGCGTACAGGCGCGTCCAGACCCGGGGGGTCCGAACGGCCGGCGCGGCGACCGCCGGCCGGGCCTCGCGTTCGGGCCGCCCGTGCGCCGGGGCGTCGCCGGCGTCGGGGCCGCGGTCATGGGCGGCGGAACGCGCCATGCCCACCAGGCTGACATAGGCGCCCTCGTCCGCGCGCGCGAGCGTCAGCGCGGCGGTCAGAGCCAGGACGGCGAAGGCGACGCTCCGTTTCACGCCGTCACTATACCTCCGGCGCGGGGCGGACAGGAGGGACCGACGGGGAACGGCGCGCCCGGCAAGAGGCCCGCCGGAACGGGGACCGCGGGCCCTCTCCCAAGGGGCCCGGAAGACCCGGGGCTAGGCGCCCTCGCGGGTCTCGAACTGCATGGTCGTGGCGCCGCACTCGATCAAGTCGCCGTCCTTAAGCACCACGGAGCCGGCCACCTTCGCCCCGTTGACCACGGGGTAGCCGTCGGTGACGGCCACCAGCACGTACCCCTCGGGCTTGCGGTGAACGGACGCGGCCACCTCCGGGGCGGAGCCGAACAGGCCCGCGCCCTTGATGACG
>JAGWMT010000411.1 GCA_028871595.1 Elusimicrobiota bacterium | reverse complement strand
CGGCCACCGCGGCGATCAACGGCCTCGACTCCTTCAAGGCCTCCTGACGCAGCGCGTGGGACAGGGCTTCGTTGAGCAGTTCACCCAGAAGCGCGTCCGCGTCGCCGCGGCCCTCGGGTTCCACCTCGACGCGCCAGCGCCGCCCCTCGACGGCCAGCCCCACGCGGGCGCGGCGGCCCAAGGCCAACGCCGCCGACGCCAAGGAGGCGCGCGGGTACAGGGACTTCGGGATGCTGACGCGGGCCGCGCGGCTCACGAACCCCCCTCGCGGCGGCGCAGCTCTTCCCACGGCACGCGCAGGCCCAGCGGGTCGTACGGCGCGGCTTCCGCCTCGGCCAGCAACGCCGCGATTTCGGCGAGCTGCTCCGGCGGCAAGGTCGGCGCCGGCTCTCTTCGGCGCGCGTCCACGTGATCGGCCAGTTCCAGCGCGCGGCCCAGGATCGCGGCCTCCAACGCGCGCGTGCCGCGCGCGGCCCGGCGCAGGGCGGCGGCGCTTTCATAGGCGGCCTTGAACTCGGCCGCCAGGCCGGAGCCGCTTCCGGAGCGCGGCGTCAGGTCAACGGACAGCGCGCCATTTCTCTCGTCGAGCCGGACCCAGGCCCGGTCCATCAGCCGGTACGCGGCCCGCATGAAGGCCCGGCGGTCGGCGCCCTTCGAAGATCGGACGACGACGGGCTTACGTGCGGAGCGCTTCGCCATCGGCGGACAGGATCGGGTGGTAGGGATCGCCGGAGAACGTCACCGGGCGGGGCGCGACGACCGGGGCGATGTCGGGGGCGCCGGTATGTTTGACGTAGCTGCGGTGCACGCCGACGCATTGGTCCCGGTATTGGCATTTCGTGCGGCAGCCTTCCAGCCAGGTGACCTTGAAGCCGGCGAGCGTGCGCCACACATGAGGCCAAAGCCGCGGCGGAACCGTGCAAAGAGAGAAATGGTAGAGACGAACATCTTTGAATTTCTTCAGCTTCTCGAAATTGCGATCAATGTGAGCCGAGCATTCGCTTTGGGTGAACAACAATCGATCTTTGTACATCTCCGCGAAGCCCTCGATCTCCTCGTAGAGAAACACGACGCGGTCCACCCAGGGGAACTCGGCCAACAGGTAGTCCACCAGCCCGTCGAGGAAACGGGCCTGAACCTTGGTCATGATGATCCGGATTTCCACGATCTGGCCCGGCTTGCGATGCTTTTGAAGATGGCGCAGGCCTTCGGACGTCTGGGCGAACGAGCCCGGCGTGCGCGAGATGGCCTCGTGGGAGCGCGCGTCGCCGCCGAACATGGGCACCGCGATCTCGAAGGGAAGCCCGCCGATGCCGCAGGTCCGGCGCGCGAAATCGGGATCGGCCATGGTGCGCCCGTTGCTGAGCAGCCGGATCAGGTTGCGCGGGAACTCGGTGCGGATCAGCGCCAGGATCTTCAGGAAGTCGGGATGAAGCGTCGGCTCGCCGCCGGTCAGGTTGAAGTAGTCCCCCACCTCGTCGAACTTGACGAAGGTCTGAAGACCCCGCTTGTAGTCGAATACTTTTTTCCGGATCACGTCGTACGAATATTTATCGGTGGTATGCCGATACCCTTCGACGGGATTGGAGCAAAACACGCAGCCGATATTGCATTGAGGCCAAATCGGGAAATCAGGCATGCCGTGCCGCCTCGGCGGGCGCCTTCACCGGACGCAATTCCGTGTCGTCGTACCGGCGCACGTATTCCTTCCAAATGCCCTCGCACTTGTCGTACAGCGCGCAGCCTTGGCATTTATCCGTCTTCGCCCGCCCGGCGATCACCCGCCCGGCGCCCACGTCGTCGTTCTTGAAGTCGGGCGCCCAGTGGCGGGTGCGGAAGGTCGCCACCTCCCGGATCTCGGAGATCTGCTCCAGGTCGTCGGGGAAGTGGCACAGCGGCACGTAGCGCGCGACGAAGTCCTTGGTGCCGCCGCGGCGTCCGACGGCCAGCGCCTCGCGCATGAACGGCGCGGCCTCGGAGATGCGCGGGACCAATCCGTGAAAATTGGTGTAGGCGCCGCCGTACGTGGGGTCCACGAAGATGAACTCGACGTGATGGATGCCCAGCTTTAAAAACAGCGCGGCGATTTCGGGCAGGCGCTTCATGTTCTGCTTGACCACCGTGCAGTTGCCGAAGATGCGCTCCAGGCCCGCGGCCCGGACGTTGGCGATGCCGCGCGTCAGCTCGTCGAAGGCGCCGGGGACGTAGGTCAGCTCGTCGTGGAGCTTGGCGTCGGGGCCGTGGATGGAGAACACCAGG
>JAGWMT010000410.1 GCA_028871595.1 Elusimicrobiota bacterium | reverse complement strand
CCCGTCCAGACCAGGTAGAACGGGCCCGGCTTGATCTTTTCCTTGGGCATTTCCTCCCAGAGCGGGACGTCGGCGTCGGCGAAGGCCACCATCCCGCCGTCCTCGCTGAGGACCTGCGTCTTCGCGTGGGAGCGGTAGCCGTCCAGCGCCTCGAAGAAGATCTCGCCGACCCCGTTCTCGATCCAGGTGGGGCCGTAGGCCTCGGTCAGCAGGTTCTTCAGCGGGACGGCGCGGTAATGCTTGACCTTCCCGTAGAACGGGTCGTTTAATTCGATCAGGCGGACGTCCTTGCGCCCGCGCAGGTCGGCCGCCGTCACCGACAGCGCGGGCCGGTCGGTGGAGACGAACGACAGGGACGGTTCCGCCGCGCGGGACGGCGCCGCGGCGAGAAGGAGGAGGGCGAGAAGAGCGGTCATGGCGCCATTGTCCGAAATCCCGCGCCGGGCATCAATGCTTCAGCGAAACGACCGGAAAATAAAGTCCCTTGCGCTCGCGCTTCCACCAGGAGCCGTCGGCGCGGCGTTCCTCCGCCGTGGAGAACCGCGTGGCCCAGACCGTCGCGCGCGCGTAGACCGGCGCCGCGCCGCCCAACGGCGAGGGGCCCATGAGCCCCATGACCGGGGGACTGTCCTGCAGCAGGCGGAAGATCAGGTTGTTCATCCAGGGGCTCGGCGCGCCCAGCGCGGCGAACCACATCTGCCAGTCCAGGCGCGGCATGTGCGGGGCCACGAAGCGCGGCGCGCGCGACGGGTCGCCGGGCTTCCACCGGAACGGCCACTCCTTCCAGACGTGACCGTCGGCGGAGACCTCCACCATGATCTCGTCGCGCGTCGTCGTCATCATCGCGAACAGCCCGTAGGAGTTGATCGAGCGCAGCGGCTCCACCGCGTTCAGCAGGGCGACCCAGGCGCCGGAGAAGGGAGGCGTGAGGCCGCACTGCAGCGACCATTGGACGCCGCTCACCGCCAGCCACAGCGCGGCGAAGACCGCCAGCGCGCGCGCGCGCCAGCGGGAGGGCGCGCGCGGCGGGGTTTTCCGCGCGAAGCGCGCCAGGAGCGGCGCCGAGTCGTCCAGCGCGGAGAGGCACAGGGTCAAAGTCAGCAGGTTGAAGAAGCCGTAGTTCCCGGTCAGCGAGATGAGGACCATCAGCGTCGCGATCAGCGCGGCGCCGAACGCGCGGACGCGGCGCGGGCCCAGCAGCAGCCACGGCGCGCCCAGCTCCACGGCGAACATGAACGCGCAGGAGACCTTCTGCGCGGCGAGCGGAAGCCGGTTCGTCCACCAGGCCAGAGGGGTGGGCAGGGGCTGGGTCCAGTAATGGAAGGTCAGCGCGGTGAGATGGCGCCAGGTGAAGTCCCCGCTGAGCAGCTTCACCATGCCGGACTGGAGCATCAGTTTGAAAAGAAGCAGCCGCATGAGCAGCAGCGCGCCGCGGGAGGTTTCCGTCCGTGTCCGGGGGCTCCACGACCACGGCGCCAGGAAGAAGGCGATCAGGCCCGTCTCAAGCAGGAGGACGTCCCACTGATAGCCCATGAAAACGGAGCCGACGCCGGAGAGCGACAAGTACAGCGCCCAGCAGGCCAACGCGCACGGTCCGGCCGCGACGTCCAGGATCAGGCCCAGCGCCGCCGCGGCTCCGGCCGCGCACAGCCCCACGAGCGCGGCGTCGGACGCGCCGAACCACGCCAAGGTCGGCAGCCGCCAGTAGCCTTCGGGTCCCACTTGCCGCGCGACGGCCGCCAGGTAGGACGCCGCGGGGGCGATCCCGTCGCGGCCGATCAGTCCTCGGACCTGGACGCCGAAGGACCAGAAAGCGACCAGGTAGCAGAGTCCTAAACCCGCCAGGAGCGCCCGGGCCGCTCCGTCTATGGGGGCCGGGACCGGCGACGGACCCCAGAGGAGTCGCGTCAGGCGCGAGAAGGCCGGACGGCGCGCGGCGACGAAGGCGTACGCGGCCTCGGCCGCCGCCGCGAACGGAGGCACGCGGCGATAAAGGAAATAACCCGCCCGGCGAACGCCGCCCGCCAGGTCCATGGCGCGGAACACGGCCTCGGCCCCGCGGCGCACGGTTCCGTCGGACTCCACCAGATGGACGGCTTCGGACAGGTCCGCCGGAGCCAGCTTCGGAAAACGCGCGCCGGCATCGCCGGAGGGGAGGTATTCGACCCGGTCGCCCGTGGCCAGGCGCCAGCGTTCGATCCACAGCCGGCAGAACCCGCAGTCGCCGTCGAAAATCAAAGCAGGCCGAGCGGATTTCATCG
>JAGWMT010000070.1 GCA_028871595.1 Elusimicrobiota bacterium | reverse complement strand
GCCAGCTTGCCGTACACGTCCCACGCCGTTTGGTCCGCCGGGATCGGGTTGCGTTTCTTCCACCCGCCGCAGGAGTACAAATAGAAATCGTCGCACGGATTCACCGAGCGGTCCATCGCCTTCACGTCCAGCCCCGGCGTATACGGCAGTGCCGGCTCCTTGGACCGGTCCGCCGCCCACGCGGATGACACGGCCACCATCAAGACGATCGCGACGATTTTCATCGAACCTCTCCTATTTTGGTGTCAGGCCTATGGTTAATACGGTTATTCTCGGAAACAACCGTAACAACCGTAAGCCTGACACCGATCATTTGACGTAACGGGCCAGGAAATCTTGGCGGGCGCTTTTGAAGCGGCCGGCCAGGATGGAATCGCGGATTTCGGTCATGATGGCGGCCATGAAATGGAGGTTGTGGTAGGAGAGCAGGCGGTAGGCGGCCAGTTCCTTGGCGCGCAGGAGGTGGCCCAGGTAGGCCCGGGTGTAGCGCGCGCAGACGAAGCAGGTGCAGGTGGGGTCCAGGGGGGTGAAGTCGCGGCGGAAGCGGGCGTTGGTGACGTTGAACTTGCCGTCGCGCGCCATCACCTGGCCCGTGCGCGCGACCCGGGTGGGGTAAACGCAGTCCATCATGTCGGCGCCGCAGGCCACCGAGTCCCACAGGTCCATGGGCGTGCCCACGCCCATCAGGTAGCGCACCCGGTCCTCGCGCAGGGCGGCGCTGGTCTCGGTCAGAAAGCGCCAGGTCGTGGGCTTGTCCTCGCCCACCATGAAGCCGCCGATGGAGACACCGTCGCAAGGCGTCGCGTTGTGATGCGCGATCGCGCGCGCGCGCAACGCCGGGTAGAAGCCGCCCTGCAGAATGGGGAGGAAGAGGGACTTCGCGCCGGCTTCGCGCGCGGCCGCGACCGCGGGCACCGAGCGGTCAATCCACAGCATGGTCCGCTCCAGCGCGCGCCGGGTGTGGGCCTCGTCCGACGGGTGCGGCGCCAGCTCGTCCAACGTGGTCCAGCCGTCGGACCCCAGCGCCGCCTGAACCCCGATCACCGACTCCGGCGTCAGGCGGTGCTCGGAGCCGTCCAAATGGGAGCGGAAGGTCACGCCCTCGTCGTCCACTTCGCGCAGGTCGGAGAGGGACAGGACCTGGAAACCTCCCGAGTCCGTGATGATGAAGGTGTCCAGGTCCATGAACTTGTGCAGGCCGCCCGCCGCCTTCACGGTCTCCGTCCCCGGGCGCAGATAGAGGTGGTAGGAATTGGCCAGGATCGCCTGCGAACCGAGGCGGCGCATGTCGTCGGAGTCGAGGGCCTTCACGCTGGCCTGCGTCGCGACCGGCATGAACACCGGGGTTTGAACGGGGCCGCGGGGGGTGTCCAGCGTCCCGGCGCGCGCGCCGCAGGGGTCCTTCGCCTCGATCCGGAAAGCCATGGGCGGGGATCGTACCTTTTTAGGCGGGGGGACGGCGACCGACGTCCTCGCGCAGGCGCGCGACCTCGGCGACGGCCTGATCCAGCAGCGCCGCGGAAGGCTCTCCGGCGGCGGTCGCCGCCTCGATGCGCCGGCACAGCTCGCGGAGACCGCGCGCGCCCACGGAGGCGGCCGCGCCCCGCACCGCGTGGGCTTCGCTCCCGCAGGCCGGCGCGTCCCCGCGCGCCAGCGCGGCCCGGGCGGCGCCCAGGCGCTCCTCGGAGTCGGACAGGAATCCATCCAGAAGGCGGGTCAGCGCCCCGGGAGCGTCGGCGGCCACGGAGGCGAAGACGGCCAAAGCGGTCTCGTCGAACGGAAGATCCCAGCGATTCAGCGCCGCGGACAAAGGCCCCAGCGTCACGGGTTTCGGCAGGAAGTCGTCCATCCCGGCGTCGTAGCAGCGGCGGCGGTCGTCGTCCGTGGCGTTGGCCGTGATCGCGATGATCGGCGTGCGGCGCCGCCCCGCCTCGCGCGTCCGGATCTCCGACGCCGTGGCATAGCCGTCCAGGCCGGGCATCTGGCAATCGAGGAGGATCATGCCGAATTCCTCCCGGCTCAGAAGGTCCAGCGCCGAACGCCCGTCCGCGACGGACGCGCACGGGCAGCCCAAACGCTCCAATTGTTTTTCCAGGAGCTTCCGGTTGAGCGCGTTGTCCTCGACCACCAGGACGCGCTGGCGGTCCCGCGGCCCGGACGGCGGCGGCGACTCGGCCGCGACGGGAGAGGCCTCGGCGCGGTCGAAGCGCAGCCGGAACCAGAAGCGCGCGCCTTCGCCCGGCGCGCTCTCGAAACCCATCGTCCCGCCCATCAAATCCACCAGGCTCTTGCTGATCGCCAGGCCCAGTCCGGTGCCTCCGTAGCGCCGGGTGGTCGAGCCGTCGCCTTGAGTGAACGGAGTGAACAGGCGGGCGCCTTCCTCCGCGCCGATGCCGATCCCGGTGTCCCGGACGGAGAACTCCAGCTCCGCGGAGCCTTCGCCCCGAGAAAGAACCGAAACGGAGGCGGAGACCTCTCCCTTGGCAGTGAACTTCACCGCGTTCGCCAGCAGGTTGAGCAGGACCTGCCGCAGCCGGGTCGGATCGCCGAGCAGTTCCCAGGTGGCCGCTTCGCCCGCGTCGGAGCGGAGCTCGAGACCCTTCTCGGCCGCTCGCGGGGCCACGAAGCCCATGGCGTTGGCCAGGATTTCCCCGGGCCGCAAAACGGCCCGCTCCACCGTCATCCGGCCCGCTTCGATTTTCGAAAAATCCAGCACGCCGTCCACCAGGTCCAGGAGGGCCCGCGCCGCCGAGGCGATCGTCGCGAAATGTTCCTTCTGCGCCGGCGTCATGTTCATTCCGACGAGCAGTTCGGCGTTGCCCACGACCGCGTTCAGCGGCGTGCGCAATTCGTGGCTGATGTTGGCCAGGAATTGGGATTTCACCCGCGTCGCCTCGAGGGCCTCGTCGCGGGCCAGAGCCAGCGCGCGGACGCCCTCGAGGTGCAAGGTCACGTCGCGCGTCGTCACCGTCCTTCCCACGATCTTGCCGCCGATGCTGTACGGCTGGGTGATACGGTCGAAGACCCGGCCGTCCTTCAGGCGCAGAAGATCGCGCTGTTCCTGGCTTTGCCCGTCGGCGAAGTTGGTCGACGCCAGGCGCACGAAGGTCTCCGGATCCTCGACTTCGTGCATCACCGACTCCGCCATGAGGCGCACGTCGCCGGAGCGGGCGATCTCCTCGCTGAGGCCCCACATCTCGACGAAGCGGCGGTTGTAGGTGATCGCGCGCAGGTTCCGATCCACCACCAGGATGCCGTCGGCGCTGGCGTCCAGGGTGGCGCGGGCGATGGCCAGAGCCTCCTCGACGCGGTCCCGGGAGACCACGGTGCGGGCGAGCGCCGCGCTCATCCGGTTGAACGCCTCGGCGAGGTCGCCCAGTTCGTCGGCCGATCCGGAGGGGACCTCGACGCCGTAATCCCCCGCCGCGACGCGGGCCGTCGCCCCGGCGATGGTCCCCAGAGGCCGCAGGACGAAGCGCAGGACGCCCAAAGACAACCCCAGCGCCAGCAGGCTCATGCAGGCGAGAAGTTCCGCCACGATGGCGCCGACGCGACGGGCCGAATCGAGCGTGGCCTTCAACGGCAGGCCCAGACGCAAGGTCCCCAGGCGCTTGCGCGGCCCGCCGGAGAGGAGGAACTCCTCGTCCGCGCGCCAGATCGGGGTTGAGAGGATCAGGAGGGGGCCGACCGCGCCGGGCGCGCGCTCGTAGACGGTCTCGCCGGCCTGCAGCTCATCGGCGGTCTGCGGATCGCTCCGCACCTTCCCCGTTTCCAGCACGTTCGTGTGGGCCGCCACCACTCCGCGAGGCGTCAGGGCCTCCGCGAACTCCGCCCCGGAGAACGCTTGCGCGGCCTGCAGGCGCGCGAGCAGGGCGCTCTCTCGGCCGGCCTCCATGTCCTTCGAAAGACCGGAAGCGAAATCCTCGGCCTGCGGGCGCAGGCGGCTGCCCAGCTCGCGGACCATGATTTTTTCCGTGGCCAGCCGGCCCGTGACGGCGCCGAGTACCGCCGAAAGCGCCGCCAGCGGAATGGAGACCGCCAGGATCTTGGTCTGCAGCCTCATGGAACGGTCCTATCCACGCCTTCGGCCGCCTTGAGGTCCATGCCGACGGCGCGGGCCGCGGTCGCGTTCACCGTCACCACCAGCCGGTCGGGATGCACGGGATCCTGGGTGCGTTCGCCGCGGAGCCGGGCGCGCAAGGCCGCGGCCGCGGCGCGGCCCACGTCGCGGAAGGTGGCGGCCACGGTGGCCGTCGCCCCCTTCTCCGCCAGGCCGTCGGTCGGCGCCAGGAAGGGCACGCGCGCGGCCGAGGCATACTCCCGGAGGATGGCGAAATTCGCCTCGTTGACCAGAGCGGGATCAGGCATCAGCCATAGGGCGTCGGCCGGAGCGGACAGAGAGCGCAGCCGTCCGGGAAGGAGCGCCGGATCAGAAATCCGTTCGGACAAGACCGAGACGCCCTGCTTCCTTGCGGCCGTGATCAACTCGCCCACCTCGCCTTCTTCGTAATCGGAGGCCCAGAAAACGCGCAGGACCTTCAGACGGGGGAGAAGCTTCCGGATGCGGCTGATCAGCAGCGCCGGAATGGGGAGAAGCTCGACGCGCAGAACTTCGCCCCGCCGGACGGGCCGGGCCCCCGGCGCCAGGCAGGTCACCAGGAGCGCGTTTTCGGGCCAGTCGCGCAGGGCGGCGAGGGAGCCGAACGCCGCGATCACGTCCGGCTTGCCGCGCGGGACCTCTTCGCCGACGACGGCCGGAACGCTGGAGCCCCATTCCTCCTGGAAACCCTCGAACGCCTGGCGGTAATGGCTGGAATCCGACGACAGCACCGCTTCCACGTCCGCCGCGGACGCGGCGCGCGCGGCCGCCAGCGAGGCGAGGGCCAGCGCGGTCAAGAGCGAAAAGGAGAGCCTCACAGAATCAAGGTGGCGTCGCCGAAGGAGAACAAGCGGTAGCGCAACGAAACCGCCTCGCGGTAGGCCGCCAGCAGCCGTTCCCGCCCGGCGAAAGCGCCGGCCAGCATCAGCGGCGTGGAACGCGGGAGGTGGAAATTCGTGATCAGCGCGTCCACGGCGCGGAAGGAATAGCCGGGCACGATGTACAGGGAGCTCTCGCCGGAACAGCCGGACAGCCCTTCGGGGCGCGCCCCCATGGTCTCCAACGTCCGCGTCGCCGTCGTGCCGACCGCGATCAGCCTCCCGCCGCGCGCCTTCGCGCCGCGCATCTTCTCGGCCTCCGCCGCGTCCACCTCGAACCGTTCCGGGAGCATCACATGCAGGGACGCGTCCTCGCCGGCGATCGGCCGGAAGGTGCCGCGCCCCACGTGCAGCGTCACCCAGGCCGTCTCCACGCCGCGTCCGCGCAACGCCTCGAGCAAGCCCGGCGTGAAGTGCAGCCCGGCGGTGGGCGCGGCGATGGAGCCCTCGTCGCGCGCGTACACCGTCTGGTAACGCGCCGCGTCCTCGCGCGAGGCCACGCGCTTCTTCGCGATGTACGGCGGCAGCGGCGGCAGGCCGTGCTCGGCCAGGTACGGCCGGACGTCCGCGGCCGAAAAAGTCAGCCGGTATTCGCCCTCCGCGGTCAAGCCCTCGACGCGCGCCGTCAAACCGCCTTCGAACGCCAGGGTCTGCCCGGTCTTGAAGCCGGAAGCCAGCGCCGTCCACGACGCGGGACCCAGCTCCTTCACCAGAAGCAGGTCCGCCTTCCCGCCGGTCGATTTGCGGCCGATCAGGCGGCAGGGCATCACCTTGGTCCGGTTGAGGACCAGGCAATCGCCGGGCGCCAGGAAGCGCGGAAGCTCGCGGAACACGGCGTGCTCCACGCGGCCGGAGGCCCGGTCCAGGACCAGCAGCCGGGAGGAGTCGCGCGGCTCCGCGGGGGCGGAGGCGATCAACTCCTCGGGATATTCGTAATCGTAATCGGCCACGGGCAGGCGCGGGGTCATTGCGCCACCTCGGACAGGTCGGCGCCGGGAAAATAGAAGTGGAGGATGCGCTCGTACGAGCGTCCCTTCTCGGCCTGGATGCGCGCGCCCCACTGGCACAATCCGACCCCGTGCCCGGATCCGGAGCCGATGAACTCCAGGCCCTTCTTCTTCACCACCAGGCGCGCGATCCGGGTGCTCTTGAGCTCCGCGGCGCCCAGCCCCGTGCGCAGTTCGGGCGCCTTGATCTCCAATTGGCCGCGGCCCGCGCGGGCGGTGAAGGTGCGCACGTAGCCGGCGATGTCCCGTCGGCCGATCTTGAGGCTCTTGAGAGGACCGGGAAGATCGTGCCGCTCCTCGATGGCCGTCATCAGGTCCTGCCACGCGAAGTACGCCGTCCAATGCATGAGGGGGGAGGTCCGGCACCAGGGATCGCGCACGCCGCGCAGCGGGCGGGGTGTCTCCTTGGGATCGCCGCCCCACGCCTCGGCGGCGTTCTCGGTCCGTCCGCCGCAGCAGGCGTGGTAGTAGACCCGCAGCAGCTGACCGTTCCAGCCCAGGACCTCGCCGCGCGTCTCCCGGACGGCGCGGCGCACGTTGTCGTTGACCGCGGTGACGCCCCGGTACATCTGCGAACGGGTGTCCGCGGTGAGGTCGAAGCCGTCCTTGCGGAATTTACCCATGTTCGCGTAGGCGAAGGAGCGGGCGACGACGGCCTGGGCCTTGAGGGCCTCCAGCGGCCAGTCGGGGTCCATCTCGAACGGAAGGACGCCCTCCAGATATTCCTCGATGGAGACGTCCTCGACCACGGTCACGGTCTGCCCCGGATCGAGGCGCAGGATCAAGGTGCCCCGGTAGCGGTCCGCGCCGACCTTGATCGTCCCTCCCTCCTTCGGCTCCAGCCGGGTCTCGGAGGCGAGCCGCAGCTTCGAGAGCTTCAACCCGCCCTCGCGGGGCCGAAGCGTCAGCGCCCCCTTCCATTCCAGCGGCGAGGTCTTGCCTCCCGGAGCCACCACGCGCACGTCGCCGTCGGCCTCGATGACGGCCGACTCGGCCTGATGCACGATCGCCACCTGGATGCGCGCCGGGGAAGGGGTGGGCGCGGCGGCGGCCGGAACGGCGCCCAGGAGCGCGGCGGCCAGGAAAGCCCGCGCCCGCGTCGCGATCACAGCAGGTCGAGCGGGCGGCGCGGCGCTTTCAAGCCCAGGTGGGCGTAGGCCTTCGGCGTGGCCATGCGGCCGCGCGGCGTCCGGGAGAGGAAGCCGGCTTGAATCAGGAAAGGCTCGACCACGTCGGTGAGCGTGTCCAACTCCTCGCTGACCGCGATGGCCAGGTTCTCGACGCCCACCGGCCCGCCGTCGAATTTCTCGATCACCGCGCGCAGGAGCCGGCGGTCCATGGGATCCAGGCCCTCGGCGTCCACCTCCAGCTTCGCCAGCGCGTGGCGCGCGGCGTCGCCCGTGATCTTGCCGCCTCCGTCCACCTGCGCGAAGTCGCGCACGCGGCGCAGCAGGCGGTTGGCGATGCGCGGGGTGCCCCGGCAGCGCCGCGCGATTTCGTCGGCGCCGTCGCGGTCCGTGGGCACGTGGAGCAGCCCCGCCGAGCGCAGCACGATGCGGCGCAGCTCCTCCGGGCCGTAGAAGCCCAGCTGCGCGACGATGCCGAAGCGGTCGCGCAGCGGACCGGTCAGCAGGCCGGAGCGGGTCGTGGCGCCCACCAAGGTGAAGCGGGGCACCGCCAGCTTGAGCGTCGAGGCGGCCGGTCCCTTTCCGGTGGAGATGAAGAACGTGTAGTCCTCCATGACCGGATACAGCGCCTCCTCGACCACGGGATTGAGCCGGTGGATCTCGTCGATGAAGAACACGTCGCCCTCGGAGATGTCGGTGAGGAGCGCCGCCAGGTCGCCCGCGCGCGCCAGGATGGGGCCCGAGGCGGCGCGCAGGTTCACGCCCATCTCGCGGGCCAGGATGTTCGCCAGCGTGGTCTTGCCCAAACCGGGGGGCGCGTAGAAAAGGCAATGATCGAGCGGTTCGCCGCGCTGCTTGGCGGCCTTGATGAAGACCTTCAGGTTCTCCTTGAGGGAGTCCTGGCCGATGAACTCGTCCAGGGTCTTCGGGCGCAGCGCGCGGTCGGCCGCCTCCTCGACGGGAGCGGCGCCCGGGTTCAGCACGGATTCGCCGTCGCGGGGGTTTGCCATCACAGCCTCTTGAGCGCCTGCCGGACCAGATGCTCGGCCGGCACGTCGGCGCCCGAGTGCTCCTCGGCGAGCGTCTGGAGCGCGGAGCGGACCTCCGAGGGCTTATAGCCGAGCGCCTCCAGCGCGCTGAGCGCCTGGCTCCACGAGCCCGAGGGGGGAAGCGCGTCGGCCGCCTTCCGCACGTGCGGCGCGCCGGGGACGCGCATGTCCTCGAGCTTGTCCTTCAGGGCGGCCACCAGCTTCGTCGCCGTCTTCTTCGTGAAGCCGAACACTCCGCACAGGAGCTTCTCGTCGCGCTCCATCACCGCGCGGCGGAAATCGGGGAGGGATTTCGAGGCCTTGTCCAGGTACTCGAGCGCCTTCTTGGCGCCGGTGCCCGGGATCTCGTCCCGGAAAGCGCAGAACATCGCCTTCTCCGCGTCGCTCAGGAAGCCGTACAGCGTCTCGCCGCCCCCGTACATCGCGTAGGACGGGATCACCAGCAGGAACGCCTCGGCGCCGGGCGCGGGCAGTCGCGACGCGGTCGCGGCCGTCACATGGATCTCGTGACCGACGCCGCCGACCTCCAGGACCACGCGCTCCAGGTCCTTGGCGATCAGCGCGCCGCGCAAAGAGGCGATCACCTCGCGCCTCCCCAGGAATCCAGGACCCGAAGACCTTTCATCCGGCCGGCCCGCATATGGCACAGCGCGATCGCGGCCGCGTCGGCCACGTCGTTCGGGCGGAGCTTGTCCTTCAGGCCCAGGGCCTTCTGCACGACCGTCTGCATCTGAGCCTTCTCGGCGCGTCCCGAGCCGGTCAAGGTCAGCTTCACGGTCTTCGGATTGTACTCGTGCACCTCGCGGCCGGCCTGGGCGAAGGCCAGCAGGGCCACGCCGCGCGCCTGAAGCGTGGCGCGCACGGTCACCGCGATCGTCGTGAAGAACATCTCCTCGATCGCGCACGAATCCGGGGCGTGCGCCGCGATGACGGCGCCCAGCTCGGCGTGGATCGTCTTCAGGCGCTGGGCCAGGGGAACGCCCGGCGACGTCCGGATGCAGCCCGAGGCGACCAGCCGCGGGGACGCCGCCGCGCCGTCCAGGACGGCCCAGCCGGTCTCGTGCATTCCCGGATCGACGCCCAGAACCTTGCTCACGCCGCCAGCTTTTCCATGACGGCGTCGGGAATGTCGTAGTTGCCCCACACGTTCTTGACGTCGTCCAAGGCCTCAAGGAGCTCGATGAGCTTGAGGACCTTCGGAGCGTCGCTCTCCGGGACCGCGACCAGGTTATCGGGGATCATGGCCACCTCGGCCGTCTCCGCCGCGATCTTCTTGGCCGCGAGTCCGTCCTTGACCTTCTGCAGGTCGTTCGGAGCGGTGTAGATCTCGAACACGTCGCCCTCGGGCTTGAAATCGTCGGCGCCGGCGTCCAGGGCCGCTTCCATCACCGCGTCCTCGGACGGCGTCCCATCCTTCTTCACGACGATCAGGCCCTTGGACTTGAACATCCAGGCGACCGAATTGGGGGCGCCCAGGCTGCCGCCGTTCTTGGCCATGATCGTGTGGATATCCCCGCGGGTGCGATTGCGGTTGTCCGACGTGCATTCGATGAGCAGCGCGACGCCGCCGGCCGCGTAGCCCTCGTAGGCCAGTTCCTCGAACGCCGCTCCTTCCAGCTCTCCGGTGCCGCGCATGATCGCGCGCTTGATGGTGTCGGAGGGCATCTGGACCGCCTTCGCGTCGTCCATCGCCTTGCGCAGGCGCGGGTTCGAGGCGGGATCGCCGCTGCCGCCCAGCTTCGCGGCGATCGAGATCTCGCGCGAGCACTTCGTCCACGCCTTGCCGCGCTTGGCGTCGGCCGCGCCCTTCTTGTGCTTGATGTTCGCCCAGTGTGAATGCCCGCCCATAGGGAAATTCCTCCGTGAGAATCTCCATGCATATTACCAAAATCGCCTGGCGGGGCGGAGGGGAATGTCCTACAATCCCGACCGGGGCCCGTAGTTCAACGGATAGAATGCTTGGCTTCGAACCAAGTGATCCGGGTTCGATTCCTGGCGGGCCCAACCTTTCTTCAAAACGGCCCGAGTTGAAACAATCCCGTAACGCTTCCCTGATAACATCCTTGGGCATGCTGCTCTTGAGCGCCGCCGGGGCGTTCACACCCAGGGCCGACGCGGCGCCGCGCAAGGCGCCCGTCGCCGTCTCCACCGCCTCTCCGGCCGCCCTCGGCCGGGAGGCCGTCGCCGTATTGGCGGGGCGCTCAGACGATCCCGATCCCGAGGTCCGCGCGGTCGTGGCCGCGGCGTGGGGCGACCTGGGCAACGCGGCCGCGATCCCGCGGCTGAAGAAATCCCTGGCCGACGACAACGCCGACGTGCGCATCGCCGCCGCCGCCAGCCTGACGAAGCTGGGCGACGTGCAGGGCCTCCTGGCCTTGATCGACGCGACGAAGCCGATCATGTCCGGGCGCGCCTCCTCTCCGGCCGAGGAGCTCCGCCGGATGGCGCGCGACGCCGCCCGCGCCCGCGCGGCTCTTAAGCTGGGGGAGGCCGGGGGCGACGCCGGCATCGAGGCGCTGCGCTCGCTTTTAGGCGATCCCGCGGGAGAGGTCCGCGACGCGGCCGCCGCCGCGCTGGCCCGCGCCGGGCAAGGGGATTCCTCGCAGTTCGTGGACGCGCTCAAGGACCCGGACGAAGGCGTGCGCGCCGCGGGCGCGCGTTCCTTGGGAATCATCGGGCGCGACGGCCTGGAGCCGCTCAAGAAGGCGCTGTCGAGCGACGCGTCCGCCTCGGTGCGCGCGGAAGCGGCCGAGGCCCTAGGCTCCTTCTCCGACCCGGCGTCGGAGAGACTCCTTTCCGCCGCGCTGAAGGACAAAAGCGGCCGGGTCCGGCTCGCCGCCGCGCGCGCGCTGGGCCGGCGCCTTGACCCCGCCTCCACCGCCGCGCTCAAGAATCTGGCCGACCAGTCGCCTCCTCCGGAGATGGGCCTCACCGTGGCCGCGGCGTTGGCCGCGCGCGGGGAGCCCTTCGATCTCTCGCTTCCGGAGCTCACCTTGGGTCAGAAGGACGCCGAGCTCAAGCTTCTGGCCGTGGCCGCGCTCGCCCGCTCGAAGGCGCCCCAGGCCCGCGACCTTCTGGTCAAGGCCATGCGCGAGGACCCCGATTCCCGCGTGCGCGCGGCCGCCGCGGCCGATCTGATCTCCGAACTGAGCCGGGGTAGGGGGACGCATTGATAAATTCGATCCGGGCGTTCGCGGTCCTGCTCCTTCTGGCGCCGTCCGCGGGAGCCGTCAGGCCCGGACCCGGCGCCCGCGCCGATGCCCGCAGATTCGGCTTCAACAGATTGATGCCGCTGACCCAGAAAGCTCCCTCCACACCGTCCCGCCAGGCCTTCGCCGCGTTCAACTCGGCGCAAGGCGGGAAATGGGTCATGCACTTCAGCCCCCGCACCGGACTTCCATCGGAACTGAGCGGAGGGCGGGACTTCGCCCGATCCGGCCCGCCGGATCAGGCCGCCCGCTCCTTCCTCACCGCGCACCAGGACGTCCTGGGGGTCGACCCGGGCGTCCTGCGCCTCGACCGCCAGGTGGCGGGGCGGGGTCATCAGCATCTCCTGTACCGCCAAAGCTACCGGGGCATCCCCGTGGAATTCGCGGCGGTCAAGGTCCACATGGACCTGAACGGCGCGGTCATGGGCGTGAACTCCTCCTACGAGCCGATCCAGAATCTGCCCACGACCCCCGCGGTGGCCTCCGACGCGGCGGAACGCGCCGCGACCGCCGACGCGGGAGGGGGCCGAGTCCTGGGCGCTCCCCAGCTCGTCATCGTGCCGCTGGAGACCGACGGCAAGAACCATCTCGCCTGGAAAATGCGCGTCTCCGGCGCCGGCGCCTCGTGGCGCTACTACGTGGACGCGTTGACCGGGCAGGTCCTCTTCCGCTACAGCGTCAATGAGTTCATCGCCTGCCTCACCTCCGGCGTCGTCTCGGGCATGGTGTACGACCAGGATCCCACCGCCGGGCCCCTGGTCTCCCGCCCTTTCAACAACCAGTACGTGTACGTGTCGGCCCCGCCGCAGCGGATGCTGACCGCCACCGATCCGACCTACGGCGGCGGCTTCTTCTGCTCCCCCACGCAGGGCAAGGTGTCCATGTCCCTTCAGGGCCCCTACGTCAGCGTCGGCGAGACGCGCGGCGCGGGCGCGCATTACGACAACGGCGGGGGCGTGTGGAACACCGTCTCCACGCCGGTGTCCTCGCCGCATCCCTACCTGGCGAACACCGTCACGGTCTCGACCATCGACCTCACGGTCGCGGAGCCGAACGCCGTCTCCTTCCTTCCGATCTTCAGCACCTTCCACGTCGGCGTGTTCGCCGGGGGCAGAGGCGAGGGCACCGGAAACATCGTCCAGGACGATCAGCTTTATGAGTACGACGGGAGCGACAATCCGGTGGGCGCCTATATCGGCGACCGCGCGCCTTTCCACGGCGCCGAGGTCCACGGCCAGAAGATGCACCTGGCGCTGCGCGCCCTCTCCGGCGGGACCAACA
>JAGWMT010000069.1 GCA_028871595.1 Elusimicrobiota bacterium | reverse complement strand
AGCCCCGAAGCCTGCTTCTTCCTTATTATCAGGTGGAAAACACCCCGGGAAAACGCTAGAATCCCGACGGAATGAAGCGTCAGGACGTCGTATTTTCCGGCATGCGCCCGACGGGCCGCCTTCATCTGGGCAATTACTGGGGCGCGTTGAAGAACTGGGTCGACCTCATGCCCCGGTATCCCTGCTTTTTCTCCGTCGTCGATTGGCACATGCTGACGACGGGCTACAACGACACGTCCGACCTGAAAAAGAACGTCCATGAGATGGTGCTGGATTGGCTGGCGGCGGGCTTGGATCCGGCGCAATGCGTGATCTTCCGCCAGTCGGACGTCCCGGAACACGCCGAATTGGCGTTGATGCTGTCCATGGTCACCCCGCTCTCCTCTCTTGAGAATAATCCCACCTGGAAAGAACAGCTTCAGGAATTGGCGAAGACGAAGGCCGGTCTCGCCGCCGAAGGCGGCGAAACCAAGTACCAGGTGAACCGGGCCGGGGCGAATTACGAGCTCCGGACGTTCGGTTTTCTCGGCTACCCCGTCCTTCAGGCCGCGGACATCTTGCTGTACCACGGCACCAAGGTCCCCGTCGGCCAGGACCAGCTGCCTCATTTGGAACTGTCCCGCGAGATCGCGCGCAAGTTCAACCACGCGTTCGGAGAGGTTTTCACCGAGCCGCAGCCGCTGTTGACGCCGACGCCGAAGGTGCCCGGCTTGGACGGGCGCAAGATGTCGAAGTCGTACGCCAACGCGCTGGATATCTACGAGACCGCCGCCTCGCTTGAAAAGAAAGTGAAGAGCATGTACACCGATCCCACGCGCAAGGCCGCCACGGATCCGGGCCACCCCGAGCCGTGCCCCGAAAATCCCCCGGGCTGCTCCGTGTACGCCATGCATAAGCTTTACGCCGGCGAGGCGTTCGTCGCGAAGCGCGGCGATGAATGCCGCAAAGGTCTGCTCGGCTGCTCCGCGTGCAAGAAGGACCTCTTGGCCGAGATGAGCGGCCCATACGATGAATTTCGACGCCGCCGCGACGCGTTCGCCGCCGACGCCGCCAACGTGGAAGGCATCCTGGCCGACGGGGCGCGCAAGGCCCGCGCCGCGGCCCAGAAGACGATGGAAGAAGTTCGCCGCGCCATGAGGCTCCGCTGATGCCCGAGAAAACCTATCAGGTCAACCTGGAGTTGTTCGAGGGGCCGCTCGACCTCCTGCTTTTCCTCGTCAAGAAAGACGATTTGGACATCCACAATATCCCGATCGCCCGCATCACGAAGGAGTATCTCTCCTACCTGGACTTGATGAAGGAGTTCAACCTGGACATCGCCGGCGAATTCCTGGTGATGGCCGCGACCTTGATGGCCTACAAGTCGCGCGCGCTCCTGCCCAGCCAGGAGGCACTCAACGAGGACGAGGGGCCCGATCCGACCGCCGCTTTGGCGCAGAAGCTGCTCGAGTACCAGAAGTTCAAGGAAGCCACGAAGTACCTCTCCCAGAAGGCCGAGGAGATGGACGGCGTGTTCTTCCGCGGCGCCCCGCATTTCGAGGAGGCCGAGAAGTCCCCGAACCTGTCGCTGTTCGAATTGATGGACCACATCCGCGTCATCCTGGAAGGCGCCGAGGACGACTCCCGCGAGGTGGCCGGCGAGGAGTTTCCGATCGAGGAGAAGATGGAGAAGATCCTCTTCCTCCTCTCGGACAAGCCCGTCATCGACTGGGAGGAGCTGTTCGCCGACGAGCGCAAGCGCCGCGGCATCATCGCCTGCTTCCTGGCCATGCTGGAACTGACCAAGCTGCAGAAGATTTTCATCCGTCAGGACGCGAACTTCGGAAAGATCCGAATCTTCAAGAAAGAGGCCTCCGCCGATGAAGAAACGCCCGTCGTCCCAGAATCTCCCGCCGTCGACGCCGGAAGCCCAGGAACCGACGGAAACCCCGGAGAACCCGATGTCCAGCCCGGAAGCTGAAGGCTCCGGCGTTCCCGCGTCCGGCGCCCCGGACGCCGAGGCGCCCGTCACGGAAAACACCGCCGCCGACGCGACGGCGGTCGCCGTCGAGGAGTCCGAGGGGGGGCACGTCGTTCCCGCCGACGGCGACCCCGCCCACGTGCCCGCCGCGACGCCCAATAACGATCCCCTGCTGCTGCGCCGCGCGCTGGAAGGCCTGTTGTTCATCACGGACCGCCCCCTGTCCGCCGGCGAGCTGGGCAAGCTGCTCAACATCCGCGACCAGGACCGCATCGTTGCCGTCGTCGAGGACCTGCGCCGGGAGCTGGAGGAGCGCCAGCTGGGCTACCGCCTGATCGCCGTCGCCGAGGGCTGGCAGATGGCCACCCGCCCCGAGCTGGCGCCGTACATGCGCAAGCTGTTCGCCGACCGGGCGACCATGCGCCTGTCCACCGCCGCCCAGGAGACGCTCTCCATCATCGCGTACCGCCAGCCGCTGACCCGCGCGGAGATCGAGGAGATCCGCGGCGTCGAGGTCATCGCCGCCCTGGAGACCTTGCTGGAGAAGCGCCTGACCAAGGTCGTCGGCCGCAAGGAGACCGTCGGCCGTCCGCTGATGTACGGCACCACGGCGGAATTCCTGCGCCATTTCGGACTGCGCAGTCTTGAGGACCTGCCGCCGATCGATTCGTTCACTCCCGCCGAGTCGGCGCCCTCCGCCGCGCCGGCCGACGCGGCCGCCGCCCCCGCGCCCGAGGTTCCCGCCGAGACGCTCGCGGCGCAGACCGAGGAAGCCGCCGTGGCCGAGGCGCTGTCCGTTCAACCGGGCGAGCCGGAGGCCGCGACCGATGAGTCCGCCGCGGACGAGCCCGGCGAATCCGAAGAGGGTTCCCTCTGGCCTAAGTGAAGATCCTCTTCGTCGCCAGCGAGGCGGTGCCGTTCTGCAAGACGGGCGGCTTGGCCGACGTCGTCGGGACTCTCGCGCAGAAGCTGGGCGCCGCCGGCCACGACGTGTGCATGTTCCTGCCGAAGTACCGCGCCGTCCGCGCGCCGCAGCTGGAGGAGGGGCAGGCCCGCCCCTTGCGCGTGACCATGGCCGGCGGCGAGTACGAGATCGGCCTGCGCTTCCTGCACCGCCGCGCGGTCACCACCTATTTCGTGGACTATCCTTCGTTCTTCGACCGCGACGGGCTGTACGGCGTCTCCGGCCGCGATCATGAGGACAACGACCGCCGCTTCGCGCTGTTCTGCGCCGCCGCGCTGGAAGGCGCCAAGGCCGTCGGCTTCAAGCCCGACGTCATCCACGCGCACGACTGGCAGGCGGGGCCCGTCTGCACCCACCTCAAGCGGCGCTACGCGTCCGATCCCCATTTCGCCGGCGCGCGCTCGGTGTTCACGGTTCACAACATGGCCTACCAGGGGCTCTTCCCGCGCGCGGCGCTGGAGCCGGCGGGTTTCCTGGCCGAGGATTGGACGACGGACGGCCTGGAGTACTACGGCCAGGTCAGCTACCTGAAGGCGGGCCTGGCTTACGCCGACAAGATCACCACCGTGAGCCCGACGTATGCCCGCGAGATCCAGGGCTCGGAGCACGGCTTCGGCTTCGAGGGATTGCTGACCCGCCGCGCGAAGGATCTGCGCGGAGTCCTCAACGGGCTGGACACCGAGGTCTGGGATCCGTCGCGCGACTCCTCCCTTCCCCGCCGCTACGGCGCGGAAGACGCCGCCTCCGGCAAGGCCGCGTGCAAGGAGGCCCTCCAGCGCGAGTGCGGACTGGAGGTCCGCGCGGACCAGGCCCTGATCGGGGTCGTCTCCCGCCTCGACTACCAGAAGGGTCTGGATCTGGCGATTCCCGCCGTGGAGGCGCGCCTGGACTCGGCGCAGTTCGTCGTCCTGGGGACCGGAGACCCCGCGCTCACCGAACAGTTGGCCGCGCTGGAGCGCCGCCATCCCGGCCGCGTCCACTTCCATCGCCAGTTCGACGAGTCCTTCGCGCACCGGGTCTACGCCGCGTCCGACATTTTCCTGATGCCCTCGCGCTTCGAGCCCTGCGGCCTGGGGCAGATGATCGCCATGCGCTACGGCTCGATTCCCATCGCCGCGCGGACGGGCGGTCTGTCCGACACCGTGTTCGAGGAAGCGTCGCCGGGCCGGAAGGCGAACGGCTATCTTTGCGCCGCCAATGACGGCGCCGACTTGGCGCGCGCTTTGGGCCGCGCTCTGGACGCGCGCCGCGCCGGCGCCTGGGACGCCCGCGTCCGCGCCGCGATGGCCGGCGATTTTTCCTGGGACCGCTCGGTGTCGGAGTACGTCGCAGTCTACCGCGAGGCCGCGCGACGGTGAAGAACTCCCGCCGCCTGCTCGCCGCGATCGCGCTCTCCGCCGCGCTCGCCGCCGCGTGGTCCGCCGCGCGTCGCGCCGGAGATCGGGTCGTCCTGGCCGCGGTGGACGCCGATGCCTTCGCCTCTTTGGCCGGACGGCGGACCGAGTCCGCCCCGGAGCTGTGGGAACGGCTCAAGGCGATGGGCGTCTCCGCCGCGGTCCTGCGCGAGGAGACCTTGGCCGACCTGGCGTCCCGGGGCGAGGTGCTGAACTTCTCCCGCGCCGAAGTCGAGAAGTGGCGGACCGCAGGGCTGGTGTCGCCCTCGTCGTCTCTGCGGGGCGGCACGCTGTGGTCCAGGGACGCGAAAATGCTGACGCGCGCGGCGGACGCCCTCGCGGCCGGCGGCGTGGACGCCTCGACGGCTTCCGTCGGCGGAGCGAAGGCTCTCGAGCTCCCCGCCGGGACCGACCTCTCGCTCATTCCCGCGGGCTTCGAACCGTCCGCCGTCGCCGCTTTGTCCTCGGCGGGATTGATCCCGGTGGCCTCGTCGACGGGGCCCTCCGTCATGGTCGCGGGTCGGCTTCTGTGGACGCGCACGTTGCCGGCGGGAGCGCGCCGCGGCGAGATCCTCCGGGCCGCGCTCAGTCGCCCCCTGCGCCTGGTCGTTTTCCGTCCCAGCCCGGAACTCGGGTTTGAAGAAAACCTGGAGAACCTTCGCGCCGCGCTGCGCGTCGTGCGCGACGCGGGCCAGCCGTCGATCCTTCCCGAACCCCGCCCGGCGTCCGGGGAAAGCCCCGCCTCGCGGCGCGCCCGGCTCGCGCTCGTCTGGCTTCTGGGCGCCGCCGGCCCGCTGCTGGCCGCGCGCGCGGCCCTGCAGGCGGCGCGGGCGGCTCGGGCGCGGACGTGCGGCGTGGCTCCGGTCGCCTCTCCGGTTCCCCAGGTCCTGGCCGGCTTGGCGGGGGCGTGGATCGTCGCGGCGTTCACGGGTCTGGTCGTCGTCGGAGCGGCCCCCGCGGGCTGGCGCGACGGGACGGCGCGCGCTTGGACGTTGTGGGTCTGGTGCGCCCCGCTGGCCGTCGGCGCCTCGGCGTTGTTCGCTTCGGTGAAGCCGTCCCGCCGCGGCTCTTGGAACGCGCCCGTGCGCCGCCGCGACGTGGCGGCCCTGGCGTTGTTCGCCGTCGCCGCGGCCCTTCTCCTGGCGCCGCGCGCGGCCGTGCGCGCTTCTTCGGTGTGGGACTCGTTCGACCGTCTCTCGGCGGCGGGCGTCCTTTGGTGGTGGCCGTGGCATTGGCGGGCGGCCCTGGTCGGCGTGCCTTGCCTGGCCGTCGCCTTGGGGACCGTGGAGGCGCGCGACGCCGCGTCCGTTCAGCGGCGCGCGAAAGAAGACGTCCTCCCCGATCCGCGCGGCTGGCTCCTCTTGGGGCTGCTGGGACCCTCGGGCTTGATCGCCGTGGTGGGCGGCGGGGGCGCGCCTTTGGCCGATGCCTTGATCCAGGGGGCTTGGTCCTGGGCGTTGGGTTTGGCCGGCGGGGCCGTCCTGGCCGCCTTCCTGGTTCTGCTTGACCGTTGGGCCCAAGGTCCCAAGTCGCATAGGACTATTGACCTAGAAACGACTTCGTGATAGGATGGGGGCATGACGCGCGCCCCCCTGATCGCCGCCGCGCTCCTCGCCGCGATCTCCGCGCGCGCCGCGGACCCGGCCGAGCCGAAGATGAAGGCGTCTTTCATCGGTGAAGGCGGCGGCTACAAGCATCCGGATCCCGCCACCGACCAATATATGGAAGGTTCGTTGGGAGCGCCCGGCGATTCCGGAGCGCCCGCGCCGGCCGCCAAGACTCCTTCCGCGACGCCGCTGCCGCAAGTCCTCAAGGCCGCGCCTCTTCCTCCCCAGCGGCCCGCCTCGCCGAGGATCGACGCGCCGAGCCGTTCCGTCTCCGGGCGGCCCCCGGCGGCGGAAAGGAACGCGTCGATCCCTGGAGAGGCGCGCCCGGCCGGGCGTTCGTCGCTCTGGAACGGATTGGTCCAGCCTCTCGACATGAAGGGCTCCGACGTGGGAACGACCGATCCCGCCCAGGCCCGCGAGGGCGGCGACCGTGATTACGAGACGCACATCCTTGGGATGAAGGCCGCGCCGGCGCGGCCCGCGCTGGGCGCGCCCGAAGCGCCCTCTTCCCCGGCTTTCACCGCGGCGGCGCCGTCCGCGGCGCGAGCCGAAAGCGGAAAAGTGTTCGTGTCGCTGGAGATCGATCCTCGCGAGGCCGGTTCCTTGCGGGACGCCGTCGCCGGTCTGGGCGCGTCCACGGGCTTCGCGGCCGACGCGCGTTTCGAAGCCCTCGCCGGGCCGGGCGGCAACGCCCTGATCAGCGGCTGGATTCCGGCCTCGCGTCTGGGCGACGCGCTGGCGCGTCCCGGCATCAAGCGCCTGAGCGTGGAGACTCGCGCGCGTCCGTCCGCGCCGCGCCGGACCAGCGGCGAATTCGTCGTCGGCCTGCGCGTGGATGACGCGGCCCACGCCCGCGAGGGCGTGGACGCCGGGGTGCGCGCGCTGTCGGCGGCGGCCGGCTTCCGCCTCACCCGCGTCGTCGGCCTGGAAACGGCTCCGGACGGCCGCGCCGTCGCCGTGGTGGCGGGGACCTTGCCGCTGTCCCGATTGGCGCAGGCCCTGTCGCTTTCGGAGGTCGCCAAGATCTCGCCCGCCGGTGGAGAGCCGCCGGCGCCGTCCGCTGACGCGTCGCCCGTGGCGCGCGCTCCGGGATTGAAGGGTTTCATCGGCTTTGCCGCCGAGCGCGGCCCGTGGCTGATCATTCTGACCTTGCTGCTGGCCCTTCCCAGCCTCCGTGAACCGGCGCGCCGTCTCGCCGCCGTGTTCAACCCCTACCGCTGAACCGCCCGCAATTTTCGTAGAATCGCACCATGGGAGCCAGGGCGCGCGCCGCGTGGGTATTCGCATTAGCCGCCGCCGCGGCGTTGGCCGCTCAGTCGCTTCTGCTGGTCGAGGGCCAATGCCGGCGCCTGGAACTCGCGCTGCGCGATGATTTCCGCGTGGTGCTTTTTCTCCGCGGCCCTCTTGAGGAATCGAAGCGCGATATCCTGAAGGAGAAGCTGCTGGCCTCGCCCGAGGCCGCCGACGTCCGCTACGTTTCCCCCGAGGAAAGCCTGGCCGCCCTCCGCCGCGACGACCCCGATTTGGCCGACTCCGTGGCGCTGGTCGGCGAGAATCCTCTGCCCGGCGCCTTCGAGGTCAAACCCGCGCCGGAGGCCCTGCCGCGTTTGGCCGCGTGGATCTCCACCGCCGAGGGGATGGCGGATTGGTCCGACGTGCGCTGGAAGCCGGCGCAATTGCAGGCGATTCTGCGGGCCCGGTTATACGCCCATTGGCTGCGGCTGACTTTGAGCACGTTGTTCTGCGCGGCCGCGGCCCTGGCGCTGTGGGCGTTGTTCGGCTCCTTGCGCGGCGGCGCCCGCGACGGGCGCCTTCCCTGGATCGGAGCGGCGGGCGGCACGGCGGGCTTGGCGCTGGCGGCCCTGGCCGCCTGGCCTCTGCGCCGCGACGGTCTTCTGTGGGTGTGGCCCGCGGCGTGGACCCAGATCGCGGTCGTCGCGGGGTGCGCGATGCTCGGCTGGTCCCTGTCCCTATGGCGCGGCGAGGCCTGATCCTCGCGGCGCTGGCCGTGCTCCTGGCCGCGCCCGCTTCGGCGCAGAAATCCCAGAAGAAGGAATTGGCCCGCATCCAAAGCGAATTGCGGCGCACTTTGGCGGAGCTTGAAGTCCTGAAGGCCTCCGAATCCTCGTTGGGCAAGGACGTCAGCCGGCTTCAGGATCTGGATGCGTCGTCCCGGCGCCGAGTGGAGAAATTGCAGGAGACGATCCGCCGGGCGGAGAACAGGCGCGCCGAACTCAAGTCCCGGCTGGATTCGGCCAGCCGCGTGGACGGCTTCTGGACGGCGGCGCTTTCGGCGGAGGTCGCCCGTCACGCGGCCATCGCGGCCGGAAGCTCCGATTTCTACGGCACGCGGGAGCTCTGGGCCGATGAATTCCGCCGCGACGCCATCCTGGAAAAGGGCCGCCACCTGCGCGGCCTCAAGGGGTTCCGCCGCAAGACCGAGGCCGCCGAGGCGGCCGCGCGGCGGAGCGCCGACGCGCTGGCGGAGAGCCGCCGCCGCGCCCAGGCGGAGCGCGACGGCCGGCGCAAAGAGTTCGAATCGAAAAAGGCTCAGCTCGCGCAGACCCAGACCCAAGTCGCCGACGCCGCCCGGCGGGCGAAGGAATTGGAAGAGAACGCCAAGGCTCTCACTTCGCTCATCGACAAGCTCGGCCGGAAGTTCCGTTCGCGGCGTCCCGCCGGGGTCAAGGCGGTCTTGGACGTCCCGCGCCATTCGCTTCCGTGGCCCGCGGCGGGCAAGATCCTGAGCGGGTTCGGCCGCGAGCGCGATCCCGAGCTGGGGACGTGGATCGTCCGGCAGGGGGTGACCATCGGGACGGCGGAGGGTTCGCCCGTGGCGGCGGTCGCCGCCGGACGGGTGATTTTCTCCGGGCCCTTCCGGTCCTACGGCCAGGTGGCCATCGTCGATCACGGCGGCGGCTTCTTCAGCGTCTACGGCGGCTTGGGCCAGATACTCAAGGAAAAAGGCGCCGACGTCCGGACACGCGAGCCCATCGCGCGCGCCGGGGCGGCGAAGGACGGCGGCGGCCGGGTGTATTTCGAGATCCGCCGCGGTACGGAAGCGTTGGACCCGACGGCGTGGCTCGAAAAAAAATAGAGGAACCCCTATGAGATTGAAGAACGCAATCATCGCGGCCGTCGGCGCGGCGGTCCTGGCCTTGCCGGTCAGCGCCGCGACCAAGCCCGCATCGGACAATACATATGAGCAGATGAAGCTCCTGGTGGATGTTCTCGGCTACATCCAAGACAATTACGTCGAGGAAACCGACACCCAGAAGCTGGTGTACGGCGCCGCGGAGGGCATGGTCCATACTCTGGACCCTTTTTCCCAGTTCCTGGAGCCGGAGATGAACCGGGAGATGAAGACCGAGACCGAGGGGCAGTTCGGCGGCGTCGGCCTGCGTCTGAACATGAAGGACGACTGGCTCACCGTGCTGACCCCGATGCCGGGCTCTCCGGCCTACCGCCTGGGCATCCTTCCCAACGATCGCATCGCGGAGATCGACGGCGTCTCCACGAAAGACATGGACATGGAGGACGCGCTGAAGCGAATGCGCGGCGCCCCCGGCACGAAGGTCAAGGTGAAGGTCTACCGCGGTCCGGTGGACGCGGGCGAAGCCGCTTGGAAGCCGAAGGATTTCGAGATCACCCGCGAGCTGGTCAAGATCGAATCCGTGGTCTGGCGGAAGCTGGACGACGGGGTCGGCTACGTGCGCATCATCGAGTTCAGCGCGAAGACGGCCGACGACCTGGCCGACGCGCTCAAGCGCCTGACCCGGGACGGCGCCAGCAGCCTGGTCCTGGATCTGCGGAACAATCCCGGCGGCCTTCTGTCGGCGGCCGTCGAGACGTCGTCCTTGTTCCTGGGAGAGGGCAAGCTGATCGTCTACACGCAGGGGCGGCGGCCCGAGAGCCGCCAGGATTTCACGGCGGGCACGAAGGCGCCTTACGAGAACCTGCCCCTCGTGATCCTGATCAACGGCGGTTCGGCTTCCGCCTCCGAAATCTTCTCCGGGGCCATGCAGGATCACAAGCGCGCCGTGGTCGTCGGCCAGCGCAGCTACGGCAAGGCCAGCGTGCAGTCCCTGATCCCGCTTCCCGACGGCTCGGGGCTGCGCCTGACCGTCGCGCACTACTACACGCCGGCGGGCCGCATGATCCATCGCGACGGCAAGAACAAGAACTGGGGAATCTTTCCGGACATCGCCGTGGACGTGTCCTCGGAGACCGAGGCGAAGCTTTACGAGCAGTGGGAGATGATCTACGCGAAGGACAAGAAGCCCCAGTCCATGGTCAAAGCCGACGAGATGGTCCGCGACGACGCGCTGGACCGGGCGGTTGAATTGCTCAAAGCCCGGGACGTGCTCGGCGCGCTGAAGACGGACGTCAACGTCTCCACGCAGGCGGCGCCCGCCGCGAAATGAGGGTGTTGGGGATCGAGACCTCCTGCGACGACACCTCGGCGGCGATCGTCGAGGACGGACGCCTGCGTTCGAACGTCGTTTCCTCCCAGACGGACCTGCACCGGCCGTTCCGCGGCGTGGTCCCGGAACTGGCGTCGCGGGCGCATCTGGCGAACGTGATCCCCGTCGTGAGGCGCGCGCTGGCCGACGCCGGTCCGGGCGGGGTGGATGCCGTGGCCTTTACGCGCGGGCCCGGACTGATGGGCCCGTTGCTCGTTGGAAAGGTCGCCGCGCAGACCTTGGCCCGGATTCTGGGTGTGCCGTCGATCGGCGTCAATCACCTGGAAGGGCACGTGCTGGCCGCGGAACTGGAACACCGCCTGCGTTGGCCTCTGATGGCGCTGGTCGTTTCGGGGGGGCACACGGACCTCGTTCTGGCCAAGGCTCCCGGACGTTATCGCGTTCTGGGGCGAACCCGCGACGACGCCGCCGGCGAGGCGTACGACAAGGTGGCGCGTTTGTTCGGGCTGGGGTATCCGGGAGGGCCGGAGATCGACCGTCTGGCCGTCGGCGGAGATCCCCGCGCGGTCTCTTTTCCCCGCCCCGCCTTGGCCGGAACCTGGGATTTTTCGTTTTCAGGACTGAAGACGGCCGTGCTTTATCACCTCCGGGATAATCCCGGGCCCCTCAAGAAGAAGCGCCTGGCGGACCTGTGCGCGTCCTTCCAGGAGGCCGTCGCGGAAACCTTGGTGGACAAGACCTTGGCCGCGGCGAAGCGTTTCGGAGCGCGGGACGTCGTCATCGGCGGCGGCGTGGCGGCCAATTCCCGTTTGCGCGCGCTGATGACGGTCCGCGGCGAAGAGGCCGGGTTCGCCGTGCGGCTTCCGTCGCGCGTCCTGTGCACCGACAACGCGGCGATGATCGCGCTCGTGGGCTGGAGGCGGCTTCGCTCCGGCGCCGCGCCGCGCGCGGGCACCGCCGATCCGAGCTTGGCCTTGAAAAGCTGGTCATGACCGCGGCGCTGGGGGTCTTCGCGGCCGTGTTCGCCCTGTACCTCGGTTGCGTCTATCCCTCGATCGCGCCGCGCGACTCCGCGGACATGGCCGCCGCCGCGATGACCTTGGGCGTGGCTCATCCCCCCGGCTATCCTTTATATAGCGTTCTGGGCCATGCCTGGCTGACCATATTTCCGTGGGGCAACCCGGCGTACCGTCTCAATGTCCTGGCGGCCGTGGCGGGCGCCGCGGCGGCGGCAGCGCTCTACTTCGTGGTCAAACGGCGCGCCGGCGCCGTCGGCGCGTTGACCGCCGCGGCGTTATGGGCGCTTTCGGCGCCTCTTTGGAAGTTCTCCTTGCTCGAGGAGAAGTACGCCCTGCACGCTCTTTTCGCCGCCTGTCTGTTGGCTTTGGCCGAAGGCGAGCGGGAGTCTGTCTTCCGGCGGGCGCGCGTCTCCGGACTTTTGCTGGGACTGGGGCTGGTGAATCACCAAAGCCTCCTGTTCTGGACCCCCGCCCTGCTCTGGCTGTGGCGTTCCGAGGCGCGGCGTTCCGGCGCTGCGCCCGCGCGCCTGGCTTATGCCGCCGCCGGGCCCGTGTTTGCGGGGCTGTCCCTGTACGCCTTTTTATGGGTCCGCTTGGGAGCCCTCGGCCCGGCCGTCGCCGTGGCGCTTCGCGCCCGCTACGGAACCGGGACTCTTTCCGCCGGACTGGCGCGTCCGCTCACCGCGGAGTCCGCCGGAATATTGACCGCGTACGCGGTGACTCAGACCGCCGCCGTCGTGGGCTGGTCCACGTTGGCGGCGGCGGTCTTGGGCGCGCTCGTCGCTTGGCGTGCCGACCGCGAACGCGCCGCGGCGTGGCTGGCGGGGGCCGCGTTGACGGGTCCTTTTTTCGTCGTGCTGACGCGCTTCGATCCCGCGGGCTGGGTCGCCCGTTCGGTGCTGGAACCGGCGTTCCTGCTCCCGGCCATGATCGCGGCGGCGTTCGCGGGCGAGGCGGCGGGGGAATTGAGCCGCCGGCGCGGCGGCTTCGCCGGCGCAGTCGCGGCCCTGGCGCTGGCGGGGGCGGCGTTCGCTCGGCCCGCTCCGCTGCCGGAGCATCGCGACGACTTCCTGGCCTACGACTACGCCCGCGACCTGCGGCGCGCGGTCCCTCCCGGCGGGGCGCTGCTCGCGTCGGGGGACACCGCCTCCTTCGCGCTGCGCTGGCTGGCGCTGACTGAGCCGCGGATCATGCCGATCGACTTGGGCGACGCGAGGCTGATCGACGGGGCCGCGTGGCTGGCCGCGCGCGCGGGCCGCGGCGACGTGTCCGTCACGGGCATCGGGCCCGCGGATTTGAAAGTCTTGGGGCTGCCGTCGCCGGGGACGCCTTTGGCTCCCGCTGGCCTGGTCCAGCGCGTCGGCGTCAGGCCTCCCGCGCCACTGCCGTTGACCGTCCTGCGCG
>JAGWMT010000409.1 GCA_028871595.1 Elusimicrobiota bacterium | reverse complement strand
CGCGCGACCAAGGCCGCGCGGCGGTTCTCGGGCGCCTGCAGGAAGCTGCCCTGCGCCCACTCGTTGAACGCTCCCATCGCGGGGCCGCACCAGACCTGGTAATCGAGCACGCGGTCGGCGACGCCGGCGTTGGCCCAGCGAGAGGCTTGACCCAAGTAAGAGCGGAAGACGAGCGCGAGCTTGTGCTTGGGGTCGGCCTCGGCGCGCGCGACCTGCGCGGGATCGCGCTGGAGGAAGAAAGCCTTGGTCTTCTCCCAGACCGCCTCCAGGGGCTCGCGGAACAGATCCTTCTCCAGCGGCGCGCGCACGGCGGGCGGAATGGCCTCCAGGGAGTCGTAGGCGCGGTAAATCTCGTAGAGCTTGGCGCCGCGCATGGCGAACATGGTGCCGCGCCTGAGAATCTGAACCTTCACGCCCATCTCGAACATGTCGGCGGCGGGCGCCATGGCCACGTCGGCCTGGCCGGCGGCGGCCAGCATCCTGCGGACCAGATCGGACGAACCGGATTCCACGCAGGCCTGATTGATGGATCCGGTGAGGACGTAGGCCGCGCCCATCTGATACGCGGCCGCGACCGACGCCGGCGTCGCGATTCCGCCCGCGGCGCCGATGCGTGCGATATTTTTGAATTTGTGCTTTTCCTGCAGTCGGTCTCTCAGCGAAATGATCGAAGGGAGCAGCGACACGAGCGGACGATTATCCGTGTGTCCCCCGCTGTCGGCCTCGACCGTCACGTCCTGCGCCATCGGGATTTCCGCCGCCAAGGCGGCCTGCTCCGCCGGGATCAGACCGGCGGACACCATCTCACGCAGCAAGGCTTCCGGGGCCGGGGAGAGAAACTTTTCGGCGACCTCGGCGCGGGAGATCTTCGCGACGATTCGATTCGGCGCGATCACGCGCCCGTCCGGTCCGCGCCGAATGCCGTGCAGCCTGTAGCGCACGATCGCGGGAGTTAATCCCATGAACGCGGAGGCTTCGACGAGATGAACCCCGCGGCGCAGGAGCAGGTCGCAAAGCGCCGACTCCAACGCTGGCTCGTTCGGGCTATGGATCAGATTCACGCCGTACGGCATTGAACCGAGCGACGTCTGGAGCCGCTCGATCGCCGTTTCGACCCGGTCCGGAGCAAGGCCGGCCGAACCGAAGAATGAAAGAAGCCCCGCCTTCGCCCCGGCCTCGACGAGTTCCACCGACGCGATGCCGTTGGCCATGGCCCCGGTCGCGTACGCGTAGCGCACGCCATGCTCGCGAAGGAACTCCGGATCGCCAAGCCCCTCGGGAAGAAGCGCCGGCACGAAGGCGGATCCGGCGCGGAGGGGAGCCTTGAGCTCGCGCAACATGGCGCGCAGAGCGGCCTGGTCGGAGGGATCGAGGACGGCGTCTCGAGAAGCGGTGCTCGTGGTCAAATCGGGCTCGTTCGCGCGCGCGTACGGGGAATGGCGGAATTATACCGCTTTTCGCGCGGGAAACCACGTCCCGTCTTTGCTAGGATACGCCCCCATGCAAGCCCAATTCCACGCGCTTCTGTCCTTTTGGTTCCACTTCGTGGAAACCCAGGGCTACCTGGGGATTTTCCTGCTGATGGCGCTGGAAAGCTCCTTCGTCCCGATTCCCAGCGAGATCATCATCCCCCCCGCCGCTTATTGGGCCGCGCAGGGCCGCATGGACTTCTGGCTGGTGGTCCTGGTCGGCGCGGCGGGCGGCTTGTTCGGGTCCTTGGTCAATTACTGGGCCGCGCGCGCGCTGGGCGCTCCGGCGGTGCTGCGCTACGGCAAGTACTTCTTCCTGCCCCGGGAGAAGGTCCTGGCCGCGGAAGACTGGGTCAAGGAATACGGAGTCGGCGGCATCTTCGTCTCCCGCCTGCTCCCCGTCGTGCGGCATCTGATCTCGATTCCGGCCGGCATCCTGCGCATGCCGGCGGCGGCGTTCTCCGCCGCGACCGTCGCGGGCGCGGGGCTCTGGTGCCTGATCCTGGCCTGGTTCGGCCGCCAGGTCATCGGCGATCAGCCCCACCTCCTCGACTCCCCGGAAATGCTCACCCAGGCGCTGAAGCAGAAGATGCATCTGATCATCCTCGGCATCGTCGCGTTGACGGCCGCTTACGCGCTGATGCTGTGGCTCAAGAAGCGCAGCGCGTCAAAGCCCCAAGTGCACGCGTAGCGCGACGTCGACGTTCTGCATCAGCGTTTCGGGCAATCGGCCCAATTTCCGGCCGAAGCGGCCCTTGTCCACGGTGTTGACCTGGTGGGCGTTGGCCTTGCAGCGGCGACCATCCCCGACGAGGCCCGCCGGA
>JAGWMT010000408.1 GCA_028871595.1 Elusimicrobiota bacterium | reverse complement strand
TGCGCGCGACCAAGGCCGCGCGGCGGTTCTCGGGCGCCTGCAGGAAGCTGCCCTGCGCCCACTCGTTGAACGCTCCCATCGCGGGGCCGCACCAGACCTGGTAATCGAGCACGCGGTCGGCGACGCCGGCGTTGGCCCAGCGCGAGGCCTGGCCCAGGTAGGAGCGGAAGACCAGGGCGAGCTTGTGCTTGGGGTCGGCCTCGGCGCGCGCGACCTGCGCGGGATCGCGCTGGAGGAAGAAGGCCTTGGTCTTCTCCCAGACCGCCTCCAGGGGCTCGCGGAACAGATCCTTCTCCAGCGGCGCGCGCACGGCGGCCGGAATGGCCTCGATGGAGTCGTAGGCGCGGTAGATCTCGTAGAGCTTGGCGCCGCGCATGGCGAACATGGTCCCGCGCTTGAGGATCTGAACCTTCACGCCCATCTCGAACATGTCCGCGGCGGGCGCCATGGCCACGTCCGCCTGGCCCGCGGCGGCCAGCATTCTGCGGACCTGATCGGACGAACCGGATTCCACGCAGGCCTGATTGATGGATCCCGTCACAACATACGCGGCGCCCAGCGCATAGGCCGCGGCGACCGACGCCGGCGTCGCGATGCCGCCGGCGGCGCCGATGCGTGCGATATTTTTGAATTTGTGATTTTCCTGCAGTCGGTCTCTCAGCGAAATGATCGAAGGGAGCAGCGACACGAGCGGGCGATTATCCGTGTGTCCCCCGCTGTCGGCCTCGACGGTAACGTCGTGCGCCATCGGAATCTCGGCGGCGAGCGAGGCCTGCTCGGCGGTGATCAGTCCGGCGGCCGTCATCTCGCGCAGAAGCGTCTCCGGCGCGGGCGACAGGAACTTCTCGGCGACCTCGGTCCGGGAAATTTTCGCCACGATACGATTCGGCGCGATCACGCGGCCGTCCGGTCCGCGCCGAATGCCGTGCAGCCTGTAGCGCACGATCGCGGGAGTTAATCCCATGAACGCGGAGGCTTCGACCAGCTTCACGCCGCGACGGATCAAAAGATCGCACACAGCGGCTTCCAAGTTCGGTTCGTTCGGGCTATGGATCAGATTCACGCCGTACGGCATGGAACCGAGAGACGCCTGGAGCCGCTCGATCGCCGCTTCGACCCGCTCCGGTCCCAATCCGGCCGAGCCGAAAAACGACAGGAGCCCCGCCTTCGCTCCGGCCTCCACCAATTCGACGGACGCGATGCCGTTGGCCATGGACCCGGTCGCATACGCGTAGCGCACGCCGTGCTCCCGAAGGAACGAGGGATCACCAAGGCCCTCGGGAAGAAGGGCCGGCGCGAAGGCGGATCCGGCGCGGAGGGGAGCCTTGAGCTCGCGCAACATGGCGCGCAGAGCGGCCTGGTCGGAGGGATCGAGGACGGCGTCTCGGGAAGCGGTGCTCGGGGTCAAATCGGGCTCGTTCGCGCGCGCGTACGGGGAATGACGGGATTATACCGCTTTTCACGCGGGAAACCACGTCCCGTCTTTGCTAGGATACGCCCCCATGCAGGCCGAATTCCACGCCCTCCTGACCTTCTGGTTCCACTTCGTGGAAACCCAAGGCTACCTGGGGATCTTCCTGCTCATGTCGCTCGAGAGTTCCATCGTCCCCATCCCCAGCGAGATCATCATTCCCCCCGCCGCGTATTGGGCGGCGCAGGGCCGCATGGACTTCTGGCTGGTGGTCCTGGTCGGCGCGGCGGGCGGCCTGTTCGGGTCCCTGGTCAACTACTGGGCCGCGCGCGCCGTCGGAGCCCCGGCCGTGCTGCGCTACGGCAAGTACTTCTTCCTGCCCCGGGAGAAGGTCCTGGCCGCGGAAGACTGGGTCAAGGAGTACGGCGTCGGCGGCATCTTCGTCTCCCGCCTCCTCCCCGTCGTGCGCCATCTGATCTCGATTCCGGCCGGCATCCTGCGCATGCCGGCGGCGGCGTTCTCCGCCGCGACCGTCGCGGGCGCGGGGCTGTGGTGCCTGATCCTGGCCTGGTTCGGCCGCCAGGTCATCGGCGATCAGCCCCACCTCCTCGACTCCCCGGAGATGCTCACCCAGGCGCTGAAGCAGAAGATGCACCTGATCGTGCTCGGCATCGTCGCCTTGACGGCGGCCTACGCGCTGATGCTGTGGCTCAAGAAGCGGAGCGCGTCAAAGCGCCAAGTGCACGCGTAGCGCGACGTCGACGTTCTGCATCAGCGTTTCGGGCAATCGGCCCAATTTCCGGCCGAAGCGGCCCTTGTCCACGGTGTTGACCTGGTGGGCGTTGGCCTTGCAGCGGCGACCATCCCCGACGAGGCCCGCCGGA
>JAGWMT010000407.1 GCA_028871595.1 Elusimicrobiota bacterium | reverse complement strand
TTGCTCATCTTCATTTCCTTGAGCAAGGCGGTCTCGATCGGCAGGCCGTGGCAGTCCCACCCGGGGACGTAGGGCGTCGCGTGGCCCATCAAAGCGCGCGCCTTGACCGTCATGTCCTTGAGGACCTTGTTCAGGGCGTGGCCGATGTGGATATGGCCGTTGGCGTAGGGCGGCCCGTCGTGCAGGACGAACGGCGGCCGGCCCTTTTGCCGCTCTTGGATGCGCTCATAAAGCCCCGCGTCGGCCCAGGCCTTCAGGAAGCCGGGCTCGCGCTTGGCCAGGTCTCCCTTCATCGGGAAATCGGTCTTCGGGAGATGAACGGAGGAGGACCAATCGGACATGGGGGCAATCCTATCAATTTTTAGTACGATGGTCCCCATGGACACCTTCATCGCCGTTTGCCTCGCCCTGATCGTCGTTGAGCTGGCGGTCATGATCGCCGTCTTCGCCGTCGCGATGATCAAGGTCCGCGACGCCGCCCAGGCCGTCGAGATCGCCGCCTACCGCGTGGACCAGGAAGTCCAGACCTTCGGCGAGTCCATGCGCGTCGGCTGGATCTCCTCGCTGAAGAACCTGGTGTCGATCGGAATGCGCTTCTTCCGCTGAAATGCCCCCCTTCAAAACGCTCCGCCGCTGGTTCATCGATCCGCAGTTCTCCAAGAAGAAGCAGTTCCTCCATTCCCTGGAGCTGTTCGCCGACCTCAAGGGCGGCGAGATCGGCGAGTTGGTCCACGCCCTTCACGCCCGCACCTACCGGCCCGGCGAGATCGTTTTCATGGAGGGCGACATTGGGCGAGCCCTGTTCATCCTGGAGACCGGAAAGGTGGAGCTGACGCGGAACGGCCCGGACGGCAAGCCCGTCCTGCTCTACACGCTCAAACCGGGCGAGTTCTTCGGCGAGATGGCGCTGCTCGAATCCCTGCCGCGCTCGGCGACGGCCACGGCCGTGGAGCCCGCGCGCCTCCACCTCCTCTACCGCACCAAGCTGGACTCCCTGCTCAGCGCCCATCCGCGCATCGGCGTGAGCATCATGGGCCATCTGGCCCGCCTGCTGTCGGCGCGCCTGCGCCGTTCGTTGGGCGGAACGACCGTCCTCTCCTCCACGCATGGCTGAGCGCCGCTCGCTGCCGTCGCTGAGCGCGCTGGTCGTCGCGGGGGCCGTCCTCTACGGCGCCTACCTGGTGCGCGAGGCGCTCACGCCCTTCGTGCTGGCCGCGGCCTTCGCCTATATCCTCAACCCCCTGGTCGTCTACTTCGAGGCGCGCGGGCTGCGCCGCTCCCACCTGGTGCTCGCCGCCTACTTGGCGGGCTCGCTCTTGAGCTACGCCACTTGCGCGGGCTTGCGCTCCATCCTGGTCGAGCAGGTCGCCAACCTCGGCGTGAACGCCCCCACCTACGCCAAGCAGCTGCAGAAGTTCGTAGCGGCCGAGGCGATCCACCTGACCCAGGAACTCCCCCTCCCGCCGAAGATCGTCGAGCACGCCGTGGATGCGGCGGTCGGAAGCGGAATCGAGCGCCTGCAGGCGCTTCCCACGGAACTCCTCGGCCTGCTGCCTTTCCTGGCCCACGCCCTGCTGGTGCCGTTCATCGGCTTCTTCTTCCTCCTCGACGGGCCCGACGGCTACGATCAATTGATCCAATCCGCCCCCAGCCGCCTCGTCGAGCAGGCGATCCATCTCATGGGCGAGATCGACACCGCGCTGGGCAATTATTTGCGCGGCATCCTGATCGTCGCGGCGGCCATCACCATCGTGTCCTTCGTGGGCTTGTTCCTGATGGGCGTGGACAACGCCTTCGCGATCGCCGCGCTTTCGGGCGTGACCTCCTTCGTCCCCTACATGGGAGCCGTCGTGGGCCTCCTGGTGGGCGGCGGGATGGCCTGGTACCAGTTCGGCACGGCCTGGGCCGGCGTGAAGGTCGCCCTTCTCTTCGTCGGAATCCGGGTCGCCGACGAGGCCCTGCTTCAACCCGTCATCGCCCGCCACTCGGTCCATCTGCACCCGATGGTCTTCCTGCTGGCCTTGGTCCTGGGCGGAGAAGTCTTCGGCTTCCTGGGCCTCGTGTTCGCCATCCCGGCGGCCTGCATCCTCAAGGCCTTGATCAAGGTCGCCTGGTCCTGGTACGCCAGCGAGAGCGGTCTGGCCGCGCCGTATTCGTCGGAAAGCGAAGCGATCCCGTACACCTGACTTTCGTATAATATCCGCAGCTTTCGCATCAAAGGAGACACTCCACCATGACCGTCGCCACGAAGACCAGCGATATCGAAGCCCTGCTCGGAGCCGACGCGAAGTCGCTCCT
>JAGWMT010000068.1 GCA_028871595.1 Elusimicrobiota bacterium | reverse complement strand
CCCGTGGGCCTGGCCGTCGATGACCAGGTTGCACATGCCGCAGATGCCCTCGCGGCAGTCGCTGTCGAACGCGATCGCGTCCTCGCCCTTGGCGACGAGCTGCTCGTTGAGCACGTCGAGCATCTCGAGGAAGGACTGGTCGGGGGAGACTCCGGTCACCGTGTAGTCCACCAGTCGGCCCGCGTCGTGGGCGTCCTTCTGGCGCCAGATCTTCAGCGTGAGGGTCATGCCTTTAGTCTCGGTCTTGGTGGTCATGGTCGTTTCCTTACGCGTAATTGCGCTGGGCGATGTGCACGTTGTCGAACGTCAGCGGCTCGACGTGGCGCTCGGGCTCCTTGCCGGCGCCCTTGTACTCCCACGCGGCGACGTGGCAGAACTTCTCGTCGTCGCGCTTGGCTTCGCCGTCCTCGGTCTGATGCTCCTCACGGAAGTGGCCGCCGCAGGATTCCTCGCGGGTGAGAGCGTCCTTGGCCAGAAGCTCGCCGAATTCCATGAAGTCCGCCACGCGGCCGGCGCGCTCCAAGGTCTGGTTGAAGTCCTCGCCCGAGCCCGTGACCGAGACGGTCTTCCAGAACTCCTCGCGGAGGGCGGGGATTTTCTTCAGGGCGTCGTTGAGCCCCTTTGCCGTGCGGCCCATGCCCACGTCGTCCCACATGATGTGGCCCAGCTTGCGGTGGAGCTCCTGCGGGCTGGCCTTGCCCTTGACGGCCAGGAGCTTGTTCGTGCTGGCCGCCACGGAGGCCTCCGCTTCCTTGAACGCCGCGTGGTCGAGGCCGACTTTCGGGAGCTTGTTGGCTCCCAGATAGCCGCCGAGGGTGTAGGGGATCACGAAGTAGCCGTCGGCCAGGCCCTGCATGAGCGCGGACGCTCCCAAGCGGTTGGCGCCGTGGTCGGAGAAGTTCGCCTCGCCCAGGCAGAACAGTCCCGGGATGGTGGTCATCAGGTTGTAGTCCACCCAGAGGCCGCCCATGGTGTAGTGCACCGCGGGGTAGATGCGCATGGGCACGCGGTACGGGTTCTCGTCGGTGATGTGGTGGTACATGTCGAAGAGGTTCCCGTACTTCTCGCGGACCTTGTCCTCGCCGATGCGCTTGATCGCGTCCTGGAAGTCCAGATACACCGACAGCCCGCCGTTGACGCCGCGGCCGTCGTCGATCATCTGCTTGGCGGCGCGCGACGCGATGTCGCGCGGCACCAGGTTGCCGAAGGCGGGATACTTGCGCTCCAGGTAGTAGTCGCGCTCGCTCTCGGGAATGTCGGCCGCCTTGCGCGCGTCTCCCTTCGCCTTCGGAACCCAGACGCGGCCGTCGTTGCGCAGGGACTCCGACATCAAGGTCAGCTTGGACTGCTTGTCGCCGCTGACCGGGATGCAGGTGGGGTGGATCTGCGTGTAGCAGGGGTTGGCGAACGCCGCGCCGCGCTTGTAGGCGCGCCACGCCGCCGTCACGTTGCAGGAGTTCGCGTTCGTGGAGAGGTAGAACACGTTGCCGTAGCCGCCGGTGCAGAGCAGGATCGCGTCGCCCGAGTACTTCTCGGTGGCGCCGGTGGTCAGGTTGCGCACGATGATGCCGCGCGCGGCGCCGTCCACGACGACCAGGTCCAGCATCTCGCGGCGCGTGTGCAATTTGATCGTGCCCGCGCCGACCTGCCTCATCAGCGCGGAGTACGCGCCCAGCAGGAGCTGCTGGCCGGTCTGGCCGCGCGCGTAGAACGTGCGCGAGACCTGCGCGCCGCCGAAGGAGCGGTTCGACAAGGTCCCGCCGTACTCGCGGGCGAAGGGCACGCCCTGCGCGGCGCATTGGTCGATGATGTTGTTGGAGACCTGGGCCAGGCGGTACACGTTCTGCTCTCGGGCGCGGAAGTCGCCGCCCTTGACCGTGTCGTAGAACAGGCGCCAGACGGAGTCGCCGTCGTTCGGGTAGTTTTTGGCCGCGTTGATGCCGCCCTGCGCGGCGATGGAGTGCGCGCGGCGCGGGGAGTCCTGCATGCAGAACACCTCGACCTGGTAGCCGAGCTCGGCCAGGGAGGCGGCGGCCGAGGAGCCGGCCAAGCCCGTGCCGACGACCAGGACCTTGAACTTCCGCTTGTTGGCGGGATTGACCAGCTTCAGCTCGAAGCGGTGCTTGTCCCAGGATTTCTCGATGGGGCCGGTGGGGACCTTCGATTCGAGCTTCACTTGGCGCCTCCGACGAAGCAGAAGTAGAGCGGCATGCTGGCGAAGGCCAGGGCGATCAGCGCGGCAAAAGCGATTCCCGCCTTGCGGATCAGGGGCGTGTAGCGCGGATGGTTCACGCCCAAAGTCTGGAACGCGCTCTGCACGCCGTGGGACAGATGCAGCCCCACGCCGATCAGCGCCAGCACGTAGAAGCCGGCGTACAACGGGTTGGCGAACCAGGTCGTGACGTGGGCGAACAGGTCGGGACCCTTCGCGCCGCCCACCTGGTACTTGATGGTCGCGACGTGGATGATGATGAAGAGCAGGATCAGCGAGCCGCTGACCGCCATCGTGCGCGAACCGGGAGTGCGCCCGCCCTTGTCCGACGAGGTCTGGTAGGCGACCGGGCGGGCCGCCATGTTGATCATGCGCGCGCGCACGGACAAGGCGATGTGGATCAGGAAGAGGACGAAAAGACCGCCCTCGGCCAGCGGCAGCAGCGGGTTGCTCTCCAGCATCTGCGCGTAGCGGTTGAACGCCGGGCCGCCGACGAACAGGAGCAGGTTGCCGGCCAGGTGGGTGATCAGGAAGCCGCAGAGCAGGAGCCCCGCGAGCGCGACCATGATTTTCTTGCCGATCGAGGATTCCAGGAACTCGAAAATGCGGCAGTCGCAGCAGCGCTTCTCGGCGGCGGGGGATTCGGTGGCTTGCATCCGGATGACTCTCCTTAGATGACGCTCGGATCGTGCGGCTTGCCCCGATTCTATCACGCGACCATCGCGCAGATGTTGATCCAGGTCAACCGGGTTGTAAGAGATGTGAGTGGAAAGGCTCAGCGCAGGACGAAGGTCGCGATGGAATGCGCCGGCGCCGTCGCCGGCGCGGCCCGGCCGCGGATCCACAGCCGGTAATCGACCTGCTTCTCGCCCTGGTTCATCACGATGACGGCCAGGCTTCCGTCCGTGTTCAAAAATGCGGTCGCGAGGAGCGAATCGCGGCTGGGAGCGACGGCGACGCGGCGCGCGCCGGGACGGACGAATTTCGAGAAGTGCCCCATGTAGGGGTAGATGTTCGTGTAATGAAGGGCGCCGGTCTTGGTGTCGATGTGCAGCGCGGCGTAGCAATAGTTGCCGACGTGGTTGGGACCGCCCTTCTCATCGAGCATCACGTTCCAGTCGGTCCAGGCCGTGGTCCCGTTGTTGAAGTCCCAGATCATCTCGCGGCCGTACTGCTCGCCCAATGTCCAGTCGTCGAGCTTGATGGTCTTCTTCGGATCGTCCGGGCACGCGCAGCCCTCGGAGAAGAACAAGGGCTTGTCCGGATACGCTTCCGCCACGCGGCGCACGTTGTCGTACAGGGGCTGACCGCCGGCCCAGTCCTCGTACCAATGGTAGGCGATGCCGTAGGCGTATTTGGCCGCCTCGGGGTCGTCGAAGATCGTTTCCGCGCGCTGGAACATCAGGTCGCGGTTGTGATCCCAGACCAGGATCTTCCGGTCGCCCAAGCCGGCCTTCGCCAGCGTGGGCCCGAGATAGTTCTTGAGGAAGTCCCGCTCCTCGGCGGCGGTGTACACGGCCGACTCCCAGATCTGAGTGGCCATCGGTTCGTTCTGGATGGTGACGCCCCAGACGCGGACGCCTTCCTTTTCATACGCGCGGATGAAGCGGACGTAATAGTCCGCCCAGGCCTGATCGTACTCGGGCTTGAGCTTGCCCCCGTGCAGCATGTCCCCGTTGTCCTTCATCCAGGCGGGCGGGCTCCACGGGCTGGCGAACAAAGTCAGGTGGCCGCCGGCGGCGGCCATCGCCCGCCGGATGAGGGGGAGACGGTGGTCGCGGTCGTGGGCCACGTCGAACGTTTTGAGGTCCTTGTCGTTTTCGGCGACGTATCGGATTCCTTGGGCTGAGGGAAATCGGCGAAGGTCAAGGTCCCGGCGCGGGTCAGGCGGTCGGCGGTGCCTTCGGCGGTGAGATATTCGGTCGCCGATTTGGGCGACTCGAAGGCGAAGGACGCGGAAGGGACGAGCAATAGGGCGAGGGCCGCTTTTCTCATAGCGGCGTATTGGAACAATATGGCGGCGCTAAATCAATCGGGCGAAGCGGATAACCGCCTTTACACTTCCCGCCCGAAACGGTATCCTCGGCGCATGATCGCGACCCTCCTTCTCGCCGCGGCCGTCGCGGGCGCCGCTGAGCCCGTCAAGAATCCCGACCTGTTCACGCTGGCGGAGATCCAGGACGTCAGCAGCCTGGATCCCGTCTTCCCGTACGACGGCGCCAGCCAGTCCATCATCCAGAACGTGTACGAGACGGTGATCGGCTTCAAGGGGGCTTCGCTGTCGGTGTTCGAGCCGCGCATCGCGGAGAAGGTCCCGACGCTGAAGAACGGCCTGATGTCGGCGGACGGGCGGACCTACCGCTTCCCGATCCGCAAGGGCGTCAAGTTTCAGGACGGAACCGAAGTGACGCCGGAGGACGTGCGCTACTCCCTCCTGCGCTTCATGATCGAAGACCCGGCCGGCGGACCCTCGGCCCTCCTTCTGGAGCCGATCGCCGGAGCGCCCTCCACGCGAAACTCGTCCGGGACGGTCACGCTCGATTTCGACGCGCTGCAGAAGCGCGTGCGCGTGGAAGGCCGCGACGTCGTGATGACCCTGCCGCGTCCGTTCGGACCCTTCCTGTCCGTGATGGCGCGCTGGTCGTACGTGCTCCCGAAGGCGTGGTGCGTCGCGCACGGCGAGTGGGACGGCGAAGCCGCGACCTGGCGCAATTTCAACGACGCGCCGAAGGAGAAGTCGTACCTGTTCGACCACATGAACGGCGCCGGGCCCTTCCAACTGGAGCGCTGGGACCGCACGGCGCGGTACACGCTGCTGGATAGGTTCGACGGCTATTGGCGCGGGCCGGCCAAGCTCAAGCGCGTCTTGATCAAGACCGTGCCGGAACTGAACACGCGCAAGCTGATGCTGCAGGTGGGAGACGCGGACCTCATCGAGACCCCCCGGCCTTATCTGTCGCAGTTGGTCGGACTGCCGGGCGTCCGGATCGCCGACAAATTGCCGCGACTTCAGACGGACCCGGCGCTCTTCTTCACGTTCAAGATCAACCCGGTCGCCAACCCCGACATCGGCTCCGGGAAATTGGACGGGGACGGCATTCCGCCGGACTTCTTCACCGATGAGGACGTGCGCAAGGGCTTCGCCTACGCGTTCGACTACGACGCCATCCTCCGCGACACGTTCAAGAACACCGCGGCGCGCGCCATCGGGCCCATTCCGCCGTGGGTGCCCGGCTACGACAAGAACCAGCCCCGCTACGAATACGACCCGAAAAAGGCCGAGGCCCTCCTGCGCAAGGCGTGGGGCGGGCGGGTCTGGGACAAGGGCTTCAAGTTCACGTTGACCTACAACACCGGCGGCGAGGTGCGCGAGGCCGCCGCGCAGATATTGAAGAAAGGCGTCGAGAGGCTCAACCCGAAGTTCCGGATCGACCTGCGCGGCGTGGACTGGGCGAATTTCGTGGACAAGGGCCAGCGGCGGCTGATGCCGCTGTTCTCGCGGGGCTGGATCGCGGATTACCCCGACGCGCACAACTTCATCTACGCCTTCTACCACAGCCAAGGCCGCTACGCGTCGGCGCAGGGCTTCTCCGACCCGGAGATGGACGCGCTGATCGAAAAGGCGGCGGCGACGGCGGCTCCCGCCGCGCGCGCGGCGCTGTACAAGAAAATCCTGGCGCGCGGCTACCGGGACTGCCCGACGATCTTCACCGTCCACCCCGCCGGAGTCTATGCGATGCGCGATTGGGTCAAGGGCTTCACCGACAATCCGGTCAACCTGGGCATCTACTACTACCCGATCGAGAAGAAGTGATGGACAAGGGCGAGCGCGTCAAGGCGCTGCTGAAGGGCCTGCGCCAGCTGTACCCCGACGCCCACTGCGAGCTGGATTACTCGACTCCGCTGGAACTCCTGGTCGCCGTCATCCTGTCGGCGCAATGCACCGACGTGCGCGTGAACAAGACCACGAAGGCCCTTTTCCGGCGCTACCCGACCGCCGCGGACTACGCCGCGGCCGATCCGGGCGAGCTGGAGGGTCTCATCCGCTCCTGCGGCTTCTACCGGATGAAGGCGAAGTCCATCATGGAGACCGCCCGGCTGATCCTGGCGGACTTCGGCGGCAAGGTTCCGGACACGATGGAGGGCCTGCTGTCCCTGCGGGGCGTCGCGCGCAAGACCGCGAACGTGGTGCTGGGGGAGGTCTACGGAAAACCTTCCGGCGTGGTGGTGGATACCCACATGAAGCGCCTGGCGTGGCGCTTCGGTCTTACGGAGGAGGAGGACCCGGTGAAAGTCGAGCGGGACCTCGCCATTTGCGTGCCGCGAAAGGACTGGATTTTTTGGTCCCACGCGGTGATCTGGCACGGGCGGCGCGTGTGCAAGGCGCTCAATCCTTCCTGCGACGCCTGCTCTCTCCGGCGCGACTGTCCCCAGCGCGGCGTCGACGCCGAATAAGGCGCGACACATCCGCCGTCGCGAAGCCGCGCTAAGCCGCGTCGGCGTAAACGTCGCGGGCCGGCCCGCGGAGGTCCCAGACGACGCCAAGCGCCGCGAGCGCCACCAGCGCGTAGTGCGTCATGTCCACCTCCCACCAGAAAAATCCCTGGCGTTCGGAATATTGGCAACGATGGTGATTGTTGTGCCACCCTTCACCCAGCGTGATGACCGCCAGCCAGACGTTATTGCGGCTTTCGTCCGACGTCCGAAATCGGCGCCGGCCCCAGCGGTGGGCCAGAGAGTTGATCGAAAAAGTCGCATGGTAGAGAGCAACCGTGCTCACCGCGAATCCCCAAGCCAGCATCTGCGGCCCGTTCGTGTCCAGGCCGGGGGCCCAGCGTTTCAAGGCGGCCCCGGCAACGTACAGCGCCGCGGCCAGAACGGCGGGGGGGAGCCAGAACCATTCGTCGAGAAAGCGGAGCTCGGGGAACCGGGCGAATTCCTTGATGGCCTTCCAATCCACGGCGTCGAATCGGTCGGATAAAATCCAGCCGACGTGGGCCCACCAGAAGCCCTCGCGGACGGGCGAATGGATGTCCTTCTCCGTGTCCGCGTGGAGGTGGTGGCCGCGGTGATGGCCGGCCCACCACAGCGGTCCCTTTTGAACGGCCGAAGCGCCGATCCAGCCCAGCGCGAACTGAAACGCGCGGCTGGTGCGGTAGGACGCGTGGGAGAAGTAACGGTGGTAGCCGCCGGTGATCGCGAACATGCGGATCAAATACGTCGCGGCGGCGGCGGCCAGAGCGGCCTCGCTCCACCCGGTCCAAAATACGGCGAACGCGCATACATGGAGAGTGAAGAAAGACGCGCTCCCGACGCTCCACGAGATCGCCCTATCGCGTTTCTCCATACTGTTTCAGTGGCGGAAGTCCGCCGTTCCTTACACGGTGGGGCGTTGACGCGCACGGCCCCGGGCCTTATACTGGGCGCGAATGCGGCGCGAGCAAGGATCGTCTTTGGTCGAAGTGGTGATCTCCATCCTGCTCATGGCCATGCTGGCCGTCCCCATCATGTCCGTGGCGATGAGCGGACATATGGCCGCGGGCCGCGCGGCCCGGCGCGTGGCGGCGGCGGCTGCGGTGCGGCGCATCTCGGAGCATCTCAAGGCGTACGTGACCGCGGACCGAACCGTGGTCCGCGGACCCGGCGACGGCGACGACGGCTGGCATCTTCCGGGGGACCAGGGCGCGCGAGAGGCCCTGGGCCCCGGGCGTCACGTCCTGGACCCCACGCGCTGGCTGCCGGCGGAATTGACGGCCGTCGGCGGGCGCATCTCCTACGACGTCACGCCCCGGCGCACGCCGCTGGGAATCGAGCCGGACGTCAGCTTCAGCGTGGGTTGGGACGAACCGTGAGCCTGACGGCGCGCGCGCGCGGCGGCTTCACCTTGGTCGAACTGATCATGGCCATGGCCTTGGGTTCGCTGGTCATCATCGGCCTCTCGAATCTCATGGTGCCCTTGACCCAGGCCCAGGTCTACGCGACGCGCGGATTGACGGCGCAAATGAACGCGGTGGCCGCGCAGACGGCGGCCGAACGCGCCCTTCGGGAGGCCACGTGGATCGGGACGCCGGCGGCGCCGGGCCTGCCGTCGGACCGCCTGGAAGGATGCGCGAACGCGGTGGTGGACCCCGGCACGGATCCCGTGGCGATGGACCCGACGCGGCCGATGCGCTGGTTCGCGTTCTGCTCGCAGGACGGCGTCGTTTACTTGCACTCGGGCGACGGCTGCCCGCCCCGCTACTCCTGCGGGACGGCCCCGCAGGGGACCTTCGGCGGCGGCTCCCTGACCTCGGGGGCGACCGCCCAGTTCACCCGTTCGTCGGCGTTCGACAGCGTCGTGGACATCGATCTGGCCTTCGATTCGGCGGGGGTTTCGTCCCGCGTGCTGAGCGCGGTCGCCTTTTCCGCGGCGGCGGGAACGAACCAATGAACGGCGAACGCGGCTCGATCCTGGCGCAGGTGCTGATCACCACGGCGATCGCCTCGCTGCTCTGCGTGTCGATCCTCCGGGCCCGGCTGCAGCCGGCGCTGACCACGGCGGGCGCGGTGGACCGGATCCGTGACGACCTGGCCGAGCAGGCCGCCGTCAACCGCGTGACCGAAGTCTGGACTCGCCTCGGGGTCTGCAAGTCCGACGGCGAGGCCGGGGTCCGCTGCCGCGGCGCGGGGTGCGACTGTTCGTGCGATCTGGATCCGGCCCAGCCGGACGCCGCGGGCGCGACCGTCGCCTCCGCCGCGGCCGGAGGCGCCTGCCGGCTGACGGCGTCCCCTCAATGACGAAGGAGGAATCGTGAAACGGAAGACCATCGTCGTTCGCATCGCCGTGGACCGCCGCGCCGCGGGGGTGATCCTGGCCGCCGTCGCCGTCGGGGCGCTCGCGATGAGGCTTTCCTCCGAGACGCTGACGATGACCACGACCTATCCCGCTCCGGTCGGCGTGTACAATCAGATCGTGACGACCGGCAACTCCGGGAGCGTGCCCGCGGACACCACTCTGGCGCGCAACGCCGGCAACGTGCTCTTGGCGCCGGTCACCAATCCGAGCGGACGCGTCGGCGTGGGAGTGGCCGTCCCGGCGGCCAAGCTGGACGTGGGCGGGACGGTCCGGGTCGGAGCGTTCGCGGCCGACCCGGCCGACGGCGGCGCGGGCACGATCTACTACAACAGCGCGAACAAGACCCTGCGCGTCTTCACCACCGCGTGGGGGGACCTCAGCGGCGCTCCCCAGGGCGTGTTCTGCGGGTACGTTTCCACCCCGGGCTTAGGGGATCCGGTGAACTACAAGTGCCAGGGCACGGACATCGGGTCGGGCGCGTGTCCGGCGGGTTTCGATCCCGTCTCGCTGGGAATCGGCACCACCTGCCTCAAGAAATGAGAAATCGCGGCGGGGTAGACCGCGCCGGCGTCCAGGAACCCGTCGTTGTGGGAGCCTTTTAGATCCACGAAGGTCTTGGGGCCGGCCGCCGCCGCGTAATTGAGGCGCGCCTGCGCGTACGGAACGATCTCGTCCTCCGGGCTATGGAGGAACAGCGTCGGCATTTTCACCCGGGGGAGCGTCCCGAGATTGTCGAACCGGGCGCGGATCAGGAAGCGGGGAAACCAGGGCAGGACGGTCTTGGCCATCTCAGGGACGGACGCGAAGCCGCTGTCCATGATCAGTCCGGCGGCGGGAACGCGGGCGGCCAAATAGACGGCGGCGCCGCAGCCCAGGGATTCGCCGTAGAGGACGATGCGTCCCGGAGGCATTCCCCGCGCGACGACGGCCTCGTTCCACGCGGCGCGGGCGTCCCGTTCGATGCCGGCCTCGCTCGGGTGTCCGGAACTCTCGCCGTAGCCGCGCCAGTCCACCCAAAGCTGGGCGACGCCCGCGTCGTGGAACAGCTTCATTTTCTCCACGCGGTTGGACAGCGTTCCGCCGTTGCCGTGCAGTCCGATCAGGACCGGGGAGTCCGCGCGCGGTCCGGGAATCCACCAGGCGCGCAGGCGCACGCCGTCGTCGGCCGTCAGCCAGAGGCGTTCGAACGCCAGACCGTAGCTGCCGGGATGGGCCGTCATCGCGCGCGACGGGGCGAAGAGCATCGCGTTCTCGAACCAGCGCAGTCCGATCCACAGGGCGGCCGCGGCCAGAATCGTCCAGACGGCGGGATGGACTCTCACGCGCTCAACGCCGGCGCTCTCCCGCCGTCAGCGCGAAGTCCCGCAGCCCTCGGACGACGGCGGCGCCCAGCTTCGCCCGGAACGCGGGGTCGTTCAATTGGGCCTCCTGCTCGGGGAGGATGATGAAGGCGTTCTCGATCAAGACCGCCGGCACGGCGCTCAGGCGCGCGACGAGCAAGTTGTCCCACTGGAGCCCCTCGTCCGGGACCGGCACGCCTCGGGCATAGGCCGCGTGCAGGGCGCGCGCGAGGGGCAGGCTGTGGGCGTGGTAGTAGAAGATCGTGAACCCGCGCGGCTTGGCGAACGGATTCGAGCCGTCGGGAAGCGCGTTGTTATGGAGGCTGATGAACACGTCCGCGCCGCGCTCGACGGCCTGCTTCGGGCGGTCCGTGAGCGACACCTCGTCGGTGGTGGTGCCCCGGGTCAAGAGAGGCACGGCGCCTTCCTTCCGGAGCGCCTCCGCGGCGGCCTCCGCGATGGCGTAGTTGGCGTCCATCTCCTTTGTGCCGAGGGGCCCGATCGCGCCGGGCGCCGACGGCATGTGTCCCGGGTCGAGCATGACGCGCAGGCCCTCGAGCGGGCGGCGCGGGTTCACCGTCGGAGGACGGCGAAGGTCCAGGCGGAGCGCGGACCCGCCGTCGAAGCGGGCGTTCCAGCCCCAAAGCTTCCGCCCCGGCTTGAGGCGCACGGTGAACGCCGTCACCCCGGTCGCCTCCTGGCGCCAGCGCACGAAGTCCACGAAGTCCGCGCCGCCCTCATAGGACACGATGTTCGTGTGACCGACCGAGGAATAGACGCGGACCGTCACGGCGTCCAGGGAGTCGTTTTCCTGAACGTCGAAGGGCACGCGCTCGCTGAGGGAGATCTTGACCGAGGCCCCGGAGGGGGTTTCGCTCACCGCGACGTTTCCGGTTTCGGCGTGCGGCGGCACCCCCGCGGCGAGGTCCACGTCCCGCGCGTCGATCCAGCCGGCCAAGGTCGGGCTCAGGGCCACGCGGACCGACTCGCCGTCCCGGCCGGAGACGAGCATCCGGGTCCCCGCCGGCGGAAAAATCAGGAAGCCCTGGTTGGGTTCGGTCTTGATGTTGGCGAAGCCCGCGGAATTGCCCTTGACCGTGGCGACGAGCGGCGCCTCCGCGGGCGCGGCGACCGTCGCCGTTCCCTTGATTCGCTTCGTGGACCAGCCTGAGCCCACCTCGTATTCGACGCGCGCCGGTCCGATCTTCTCTCCCGGGGAGACCTCGAAGATCGCCTCGTAGATTCCCAGGCGCGGATTGATCTCGCGCAACGGCCGCCACGGGCCGTCTCCGACGCGCGCGCGCGCGGGCTTGCCGCGGGAGGCCATCATCCGGATGGTCCAGAAGTCCCCGGGGCGCAGTTCCAAATCGGAATGGGGCGACAGGGAGGCGGGATCGATCGCGAGGGCGCCGTCCGGAAGCGGGACGGGGGCCGGGGGAACGAAGATGCTCCGGTCGGCGGACGCCGTCCCGGAGGATAAGGCGAGCTCGGCGTGGAAGGTGAAGGTCCCGGCCGCGATCGGAAGCCACGCGATGAAGCCTCCGTCCTTGTGAGGAACGACCGTCGTTCCGTTGATTTGGAAGGGCGCGGTGGCGTTGGCGACGCTGCCGAAGACGAATTCGTTCTCGGCGGACAGGACCATGCCCTCGGGGGGCCAGACGAAGGTGATGGGCTCGGTGGAGACGCGGGGAGGATGGAGGGGGACGACGGGCGCGGGAGGAAGGTGTTTCTTCCTGACCGCCTTCCGGACCGAGTGAGTCTTCCGGTAGCGCGCCTTCGGCGCGGCGCGCGCGACGGGGGCCAGCAAGGAGGCGAGCAGAAATCCGATCAGAATCTTCATGCCCGCCGATTCTACTAAATGTCCCGCCGGCGGGCCCCCATGTCGGAAGCCCTCCGGCGGGGCGGATCAGAACGCGGTGACGATGATCGGCACCACCTGCGTGCCGGTGAACGACGTGGACGTCGGCAGCGTCAGCTGCCAGCACAGCGCGCGGGAGCTTCCCGCGTTCATCTTCAACGTCGTCAGGCTGTCCGGCTGGGCCGCCGGGTAGCCGCCCAGCGCCGAGTCGGCCAGGATGCTGGTGGTGTACGGCGTCTGCGTCGCGCTGGTCAGCGCCGGCGCGATGGTCGAACTGCCGAAGGTCGCGCCCGAACACGCCGTGTTCAGGGTCCCCGCCGCGCCGAACACCGCCTGCAGCTTCACGGTGTCCACGCCCGAGACCGTGCCGATGGTCCAGCCCGCCGCCCCGGTGGGGGAATCGAACGCGCTGGCCGGCGCCGACAGCTCCCAGCGCTCGGCCAGGTAGCCGCTGTCGTTGGTCACCGTCGCCGTGGACGCCGCCTGGATGGCCGCGCCCGCGGTGGTGAACGCCGTCGTCATCGAGCTGGTGCGCACGTTCGACACCGACACCGACAGGTTGTTGGCGATGGTCACGTCGATGTTCAGGTAGGAGGGATTGCCCACGCCCACCGC
>JAGWMT010000067.1 GCA_028871595.1 Elusimicrobiota bacterium | reverse complement strand
AGCGCGGCGGGCAAGGCCGAAGACGTATTGGGCGGGGTGCGCAAGCAGCTGGAGAACGGCAAGCCCGACGCCGCGGCCGCCTGGTGCCAGAAAAATCCGTCGGCGGTGGCGCAGGTCGTCGCCTACGGGCTCCTGCACGCGGGGCGCTCGCGCAAGGATCTGGAGGAGCTGATGCTGTCGAAGCTCAAGGAAGAGCGCCTGAAGCTGGAGCGCTTCCTGCCCATCCTGGGAACCCTTGGAAACATCGCGCCGTTCATCGGCTTGTTCGGCACGGTCGTGGGCATCATCAAGGCCTTCCGCGACCTGGCGGCATCGGGAACCGGCGGGCCTTCGGTGGTGGCCGCGGGCATCGCCGAGGCGCTGGTCTCGACGGCGGCGGGACTTCTGGTCGCCATCCCCGCGGCCGTTCTGTACAACTATTTCATGGGCCGTCTGAAGAAAACGACGGTCGAGATGGAAGTGGCGAGCGCGCGCCTGATCGTGATGCTCGGCGCGAAGTAGAGGGGAAAGAATGGCCGGCGCGGCGCAGAAAGACGACGAACCGATCACGGCGATCAACGTCACCCCTCTGGTGGACGTGTGCCTGGTCCTCGTCATCATCTTCATGGCCGTCGCGCCCATGGCCGTGACTCTGGGGATCAAGGTCCTGGAATCCCGTCCGTCGAACCAGGAGGGCAAGGCCTCCGTGGACGAGAACGTGCAGATCAAGATCTCCCTGGACGGCGGCGTGACGGTCAACGGCACGAAGACCGACGGGTTCACGTTCCGGCGGGTGCTGTCCGAGGCGCTGGCCCGGAGCAAGGACAAGATGGTGATCGTCACCGCCGACGCCCGGAACAAGGTCGGCCTGATCGTCGAGGTGCTGGACCAATCGAAGCAGGCCGGCGCCCTGAAGCTGGCCATCATGAAGGCCGAAGGGGGGACCTGATGGCCGGTTCCAGCATCGACGACGCCCCCATCACCGACATCAACATCACGCCGCTCGTGGACGTGTGCCTGGTCTTGGTCATCATCTTCATGGTCACCGCCCCGATGATGTCGGACCCGGCCATCAAGGTGGAGCTCCCCAAGGCCCACACGCAGGAGGGCGAGGAGAAGGACAAGATCACTTTGACGCTGTCGAAGGACGGCGAATACGCGTTGGACTACGAGAAGTTCTCGGACGTGAAGAAGCTGGAGGAGACGCTCAAGCAGAAGCTGGCCGAGAGCGATTCGAAGCTGGTCATTCTCCGCGCCGACAAGGACGCGATGACCGGGCAGCTGACCGACCTGATGGCACGGGCGAAGGACGCGGGCGCCCTGTCCATGACGATCGCGACGGAACAACAGAAATGAACATGGGGTCCCAGAGGCATGGCTGAGGCGCGCATCCCGACGTCGGTCCTTGTCTCGGTGGGCCTGCACGGCGGGCTGTTGGTGTTCTTCGGCCTGATGATGCGCGAAGCCCCGAAACAGGCGTCGAAAGTGGTGGACGGCGTCGACCTGCTCATCTCCGCGCCCAAGCCGCGTGCCGCGCAGGCCGCCGCGCCCAAGCCGCCGCCGCTCTCCACGTTCGATTTCCTCAAGCTGGCTCTGCCCACCGCGCCGCATTCGGCCGCGCCGGCCCAGCTCTCGGTCAAGATCCCCGAACATAAGCTCGCGCTGGCCGAAGCCCCCAAGCTGGAGGACCGCGCCAAGAGGAATCTGGGGCCGAAGCTCCAAGCGTTGGACCTTTCCGAACATCCGGTGGACATGGCGAAGCTGGACGTGAAGATCACCCGCCGCCAAGCCGCGGCCACGTTGGCCGCTTTGCCCCGCTTGGAGGAGGTGGGCCGCCGGCGGATCAAGAATCTGCCGCAGGCCCTGGAGCTCGAGGACCGCCGCCGCGAGGCGGTGGCCGTCGCCGGCCTTCCGGAAATGTCCGTCAAGACCCCGTCCCGCCGCCAGGCGCTGGCGGCCGTCAGCGCCCTGCAGGAGGCCGCGCCCGAGGAGCGCCCGGAACGCAAGGGGCTGGGCTCGCTGCTGCCGGAAAAGCCGATTTTGATGGAAGCCCGTCCGCAGGCGGCCATGGCGCCCAAACTGGAGAAGATCGCCGCCATCGCGCCGCGCCTGGAGCGCCGTCAGGCCCAGCAGGCCGGCGCCGCGAAGAAGGGCATCGAGATCGAGGGACCGCTGGCCGACCGCAAGGTCGCCGCCTACGCCGTGCCGCCGTTCCCGGATTGGGCGAAAAACCAGGGAATCCTGGAGGCCGACGTGGCCATCCGCTTCACCGTGGACGAGGACGGCGCCGTCATGCCGGGCATGCGCGTGGAGAATTCGTCGGGCTACGGCCGCATCGACAAGCTCGCGATGGAGTCGTTGAAGAGCTGGCGTTTCGTCCCGAAGCCGGGGGCGGGCGTGCAGTGGGGCGTGATCACCTTCCGCTTTATTTTGGAGTGACTATCATGATGATGAACGCGATCGCCGTATTGCTCCTCGCCGTCTCGGTGTCGGCGCAGGACACGCCCGCGTCCACGGGGCCGGTCTCCGGCGGCATGCCGACGGAGGTGGTCATCAAGGCGGACGGCAATAAGCTGACGGACACCAAGCCGCCATTGAAGATCGACGTGGACCCTTTCGAGACGATCCGGCCGGAGCTCAAGCCCGACCAGAATCTCCTTCTCGCCGTGTCGCCGCTGACGGTGTCCTGGCGGCGGACCCATCCTGAATTCCTGATGAACGACCGCGTCATCCAGCCGTGGCGCGGCACGTTCAGCCAGCGTCCGGGCATCGCCTTCAAGATCCGCGAACAGCTGGAGAACCTGCTGGGCGGCGGCAAGGGCGACCCCCGCGAGCTCAAGAAATGGGGCTGGAGCCTGACCATCGCCGACGAGGAAGGCCGCGTCTTCCACCACTACGAGGGTTCCGGCGATCCGCCCGACGAGATCATCTGGAACGGCCAGAACGACCAGGGCGAGTGGGTGCGCGCCGGACGGTCGTACTCCGCCGTGTACACGTTCACCAGTCCCGACGGCTCGCCGCGCACGCGCGTGGGCAACCCGCTCCTGTTCAAGGGCATCGTCCACCAGGAGGACACCGGCCTGCACATCAGCATGGACTCCGCCGTCCTGTTCGGCACGAACAAGAACGGCCAGGACCTGCAGGAGGGACCCGGCAAGGACCTTCTGCGCTCCGCCGCAGACCTGGTCAAGCGCCGCTACCCCGCGATCCCCATCGCGGTCCGCGTCTACGCCAACACCAAGGAACTGGGCGATGCCCAGGCCGCGGCCATCCAGAAATTCCTGCTGCGAGAGCTGATGGTTCCCGAACGCAACATCTCCGTGGACGCCGCGCGCGCCCCGTTCTCCGACCAGCGCGCGGAGGTCGTCCTGCTGAACCGGTGAACGGCGGGGCCGGCCGCTACGGCCGCATCTACGCGGTCGCGCGGCGCATCCCGCGCGGCCGCGTCGCCACCTACGGTCAGATCGCGGCGTTGGCCGGCCTGCCCAACCACGCGCGCCAGGTCGGCTACGCGCTCCAGGCGCTTCCCGACGCTTCCGATGTTCCCTGGCAGCGCGTGGTGAACGCGTCGGGGGGAGTGAGCCCCCGGCCGCATCCGTACGCGGTGACGATGCAGCGGGCCATGCTGGAGAAGGAAGGCATTAAGTTCGGCGCGAACGGAAAAATCCCCCTGGCGCGTTTCGGCTGGCGCGCGAAGCGCTGATCCCGCGGTCCGCTGTCCCCGGTGGCGGTTTGATTGTGGAAAACGCGTATCACTCGCCGTCCATCCTGGCGCGGCTCATCGATTCCCGCCAAAAAACATATTGTCGCGCGTCAATAAACCCACCCGCCGCGCTGGACCCGGGGCCCCAAAAATCCTAGGATGAGCTGACATCCGGCCCCGAGGCCGGATTTGGAGGTCTCACCATGGCGATTAAAGTCGGCATCAACGGTTTCGGACGCATCGGGCGCCTCGTCATGCGCGCCAGCTTGAAGAATCCCGACATCCAGGTCGTCGCGATCAACGATTTGACGGACGCGAAGATGAACGCGCACCTGTTCAAGTACGACTCCACCTTCGGCATCTATCCCGGCTCCGTCGAGGCCGTGGGCAACGACGTGAAGATCGACGGCAAGCTGATCAAGGTGTTCGCCGAGAAGGAGCCCGCGAAGATCCCGTGGGGCTCGGTCGGCGTGGACGTGGTCATCGAGTCCACCGGCTTCTTCACCGACGCCGAGAAGGCCAAGGGCCACCTCGTCGGCGGCGCCAAGAAGGTCGTGATCTCCGCCCCCGCGAAGGGCGAGGACATCACCATCTGCATGGGCATCAACGACGAGCTCTACGACGCGGCCAAGCACACCATCATCTCCAACGCGTCCTGCACCACGAACGCGCTCGCGCCCCTGGGCAAGGTCCTGGACGAGACCTTCGGCATCAAGTGCGGCCTGATGACCACGGTCCACGCGTACACGAACGACCAGAACCTGCTCGACCAGCGCCACACCGACATGCGCCGCGCCCGCGCGGCCGCCGTCTCCATGATCCCGTCGTCCACCGGCGCCGCGAAGGCGATCGGACTGGTCCTGCCCAAGCTCAAGGGCAAGCTCAACGGCACCTCCATCCGCGTGCCCGTCCAGGACGTCTCCATCGTGGACCTGACCGTCGTGGTCAACAAGGCGGTCACGAAGGAAGAGGTCAACGAGGCGTTCAGGAAGGCCGCGGCCTCCGGCAAGCTCAAGGGCTATCTCCAGTACAACGAGGAGCAGTTGGTCTCCCGCGACATGCTGGGCAACCCGCACAGCTCCATCTTCGACGCGACCCAGACCGACGTGGTGGACGGGACCATGGTCAAGGTGTTCGGCTGGTACGACAACGAGTGGGGCTACTCCAACCGGGTCGTGGACCTGGTCGCGCACATCTCCAAGAAAGTCGGCGTCCCGGCGTAAGACGGTGAGCGGCAAGAAGCGACACGCCACCATCATCGGCGTGCCCCTCGATTACGGCGCCTCGAAGCGCGGCGCCTCGGGCGGGCCCGCGGCCGTCCGCCGCGCGAACCTGATCGAGGGCCTGGAGGCCCTCGACCTGGAGATCGCCGACGTGGGCGACCTGGCCGTCCCGAAGATCGCCCCGTCCGCCAAGGGGAAGCTCAAGAACGCGGCGGCCATCCTGAAGGTCTGCTCGGGTCTTGAGAAGCAGACCTACGAGGCGGTCGCCAACGGCTCCACGCCGATCACCTTGGGCGGCGACCACAGCCTGGCCGTCGGCTCGGTGTCGGGGGTGTCGCGGGCGTTCCGCGACAAGGGCCGCAAGGTCGGCCTGATCTGGGTGGACGCGCACGCGGACATCAACACGCCGGAAACGTCGCCCACCGGAAACGTCCACGGCATGCCGCTGGCGCACCTGCTGGGCATGGGGCACAAGGACTTCGCGCGCCTGGGCGGATTCTCGCCCAAGATCGATCCGCGCAACGTCGTGCTGGTCGGCATCCGCGACGTGGACCGCGCCGAGGCCGTCAACATCCGCAAGTCCGGCATCCGCGTCTTCTCCATGCAGGAAATCGACCGTTACGGCATGGGCGTGGTGACCGAGCAGGCCATCGACATGGCCAGCGACGGCACCGCCGGCTTCCACGTCAGCTTCGACATCGACTCCGTGGACCCGGGCAACGCGCCCGGCACCGGCACCATCAAGCGCGGCGGCCTCACCTACCGCGAAAGCCACCTGTTCATGGAGCTGGTCGCGGACTCCGAGCGCATGCTGGGTCTGGACCTCGTCGAGGTCAACCCGCTGGAAGACACACAGAACGCCACGGCCGTGCTCGCCTCCGAGCTGATCTGCTCGGCGATGGGCAAGAACATCTACTAAGGATTTGAAAATGACCGAGAAGGCCGCCCTCAAGCTTAAGCGCCTGCAGGATATGACGTTCAAGGGCAAGCGCGTGCTGGTCCGCGTGGACTACAACGTCCCGATGAAAGGGACCAAGATCGAGGACAACTCCCGGATCCGCGAGACCTTGAAGACGCTCGAGGCGCTGATCGACGGCGGCGCGAAGGTCGTGCTGATCGCGCACCTGGGGCGGCCGAAGGGCAAGGTCGAGCCGAAATACAGCCTCAAGCCGGTCGCTGAGGAACTGGCGAAGCGCCTGAAGAAGCCGGTGGCGTTCGCGTCGGACTGCGTCGGCCCCGTCGCCGAGAAAGCCGTCGCCGCGCTCAAACCCGGGGACGTGCTGCTTCTCGAGAACCTGCGCTTCCACGCCGAGGAGGAGGCCAACGACCCGTCGTTCGCCAAGGCTCTGGCCAAGAACGGCGACCTGTTCATTCAGGACGCCTTCGGCGCCCTGCACCGCGCGCACGCGTCCACCGCGGGCGTCACGAAATATCTGCCCGGGGCCATCGGCTTCCTGGTCCAGCGCGAGCTGGAATTCTTGGATCGCGTCATCGGCAACCCGTCCCGGCCGTTTTTGGCCATCATCGGAGGAGCCAAGGTGTCGGATAAGCTGGCCGTCTTGGACAAATTGCTCGACCGCGTGGACGTGCTCCTGATCGGCGGCGGCATGGCCTACACCTTCCTGGCCGCGCAGGGCATCAGCATCGGCAAATCCCTTTTGGAAAAGGACCAGATCGAGGCGGCGAAGGCGATCATCGAGAAGGGCTACAACAAGAAGGTCGAAATCCTCCTGCCCGCCGATCATCTGGCCGTGCGGGAGATCAAGCCCGACGCCGCCGTCACCGTCACCCAGGCGATGTCCATCCCCGCCGACCTGATCGGAGTGGACATCGGCCCGCACGCCATCGAGTTCTTCACGGAGCACGTGTCCAAGGCGAAGACGGTTTTCTGGAACGGCCCCATGGGCATCTTCGAGATGGAGGCGTTCTCCAAGGGGAGCTTCGCCGTCGCCGAGGCCATGGCGGACGCCACGAAGAACGGCGTCACCACCATCGTCGGCGGGGGGGACAGCCTCTCCGTCGTCGCCAAGGCCAAGCTGGCCGACAAGATGAGCCACTGCTCCACGGGCGGCGGCGCCAGCCTGGAACTGCTCGAGGGTAAGATCCTTCCGGGCCTGGCCGCGCTGGCGTCCTAGGACGCGAAAAAAGGTATAATCGAACCCTCATGTACCACTTCCTGCTGACCGTTCATATCGTCGCGTGCTTGGCCATGATCCTGGTCGTGCTCCTTCAGACGGGGCGCGGAGCGGGTCTGCAGATGTTCGGCGGGGGCGGCGACTCCCTGATCACCACGCCCGGCGGATCGAGCTTCATGAAGAAGTTCACCACCGGATTGGCGGCGACGTTCGCCTTCACCTCCCTTTTCCTGACCCTTCTTCAGAACCGCACGGGCATGTCGAGCGTCACCTCAAGGGTCGCCGACGTTCCCGTGCCGCTCGAAGCGCCGGCGGCGCCTCAGCCGGCGGCGGCCGCGCCCGTTGCGGCCCCGGCGGCTCCCGCCGCGGCTCCGGCGAAGAAGAAGTAAGCCGTACCGACGCGCGGGTGGTGGAACTGGCAGACACGTACGCTTGAGGTGCGTATGCCCGAAAGGGTTTGAGGGTTCAAGTCCCTCCTCGCGCAAAGTTATTCAGCAACGAAGAAAGGCCCCGGACCGGGAAGTGCGGTCCGGGGTTTTTTCGTCTCATCGCGTGACGGAAGCTTCCTTGACGCCGGGACGCGGCGGGTCTATACTTCGAAGATGAGCCACCTGCCCGCCCTTTTGCTCGTGCTGTCCGTCGCCCCGGCCCCGTCCGCGTCCGCCGCCCCGGTCGCCGATCCGCCGCTGGTGGCCGCCGTCAAGAACGGCGACTTGGCCGGTTTGAAGGCGGGCCTGAGCGAGGGCGACGCGGCGGGGGAGAAGGACCAGTACGGCTGGACCGCGGTGATGTGGGCCGTCGGTCACGGCGGCGCGCCCATGACCAAGGCGCTGCTCGACGCCGGCGCCGACCCGGCGCCGAAGGACGTACCGTCCTTCAACGCCATGATCGAGGCCGCCAAGGGCGGCCGCGCCGATGTGGTGCCCTTGCTGTCGGCCCGCGGCTTCTCCTGCTCGGCCAAGGACGAACTCGGCGTTCCGGCGCTGTCCTACGCGGTCGCGCTGGTCTCCACGGCGACGGTCAACGCCCTTCTCTCCTGCAAGGCGGACGTGAACGCGATCGATTCGAACGGCTTCACGCCGCTCATTCGCGCCGTCCAGGCGGGCCAACCGGGCGCGGTCCGCCTCCTTCTCGCCGCCGGCGCGGCCGTGAACGCGCGGGACACCCAGGGGTACACGGCGCTGATGTGGGCCGCCCACTCCGGCTCCGCCGCGTCGGCTCGGGTCCTCTTGGCGGCGCGCGCGGATGCGACGCTCAAGGGAAAGAACGGCTTGGCCGCGGGCGAGATCGCGCGCAAGCGCGGGCGCGCCGACGTGGCCGCGCTCCTTCCGGCGACGCCTTAGGGCTTGGAGCCGGCGTCGGACGCCGCGGGCGTCACGCCGTACAGACCTTCGTTGCGCCGGGCGAAGTCGTAGGCCGCGAAAGGCATCAAGGTGTGGCGGCCTCCGCGCATCTGCGTGGACGACGCGTCGAAGCCGACGTGATCCAGGAAACGCACCGGCAAGGTCGTGGGCACCTCTTCGGCGGGATGCTCGCGTCTGATGAAGGCCACCTTCAGGGCGTGCAAGGTCGGGCTGTGGCCCATGTCCGAGGAAAAGTGGCGCTCCAGCTTCGGCAAAGTGTCGGGGTTGCCCTTCTTGTCCACCAGGCGGTAGTGGTCGTCGCCGACCATGTACCACGCGTCCACGCGGCGGTCCGGGTTCAAGGCGAGGATGCGGAAGATGTTCGTCTCGCCGTCCAAGGTGGTGCCGACCGCGATCGGCGAATAGGCGAAGAAGGGAGCGAACGCGTCCAGGACCTCCCGGCCCATGGGATGCCGGGCGGCCACGGGAGTCATGGTCGGCTTGCGCGGGTCGTCCCCGGCCAGGACGAACACGACCTTGTCCACGCCCAGGTCGCCGACCGCGCGCAGGGCGATCAGCAGGTGACCCCACTGGAAGGGGTCCGCCGCGACCGGATAAACGCCGACGTGCGCGTGGGAGTCGTCGGCGATCTGCGGGTCCGATTCGGAAAGGCGGATGGCGCGCGAGGGATCGATCTCGCGCGCGTCGAGCCGTTCCTGAATGCGCGCCAGGGCGCGGTCGGACTCGAGGGCGACGGTCTCAAGGAGCGCGATTTCCGGCGCGTCGTATTCGCGCGCGGCGGCTCGCAGTTGGGCGCGGACAGCGCGGCGGGAGCGGCGACGGAGGCGGGAACCGGAGAGAACTCCACCAGGCCGAGGACGGCGGCGTCCGCGGGGAGCGTCAGCGCCAGGGCGAGGAGGAGGTTCAATCGCTTCATGCCTTGATTAAACCACACTCGAACCGCGCCCCGCCAAGGGTCGGACGGCCCCGGACGGACCGGAGCGGAGGGCCTACTGACGAAGATCAATCCTCCGGCGGCGTTAAGTCAGTACGCCGGATCGAAGCGGCGGCGCTTGCCGTCGGCCTTCATCATCGTGATCTGGCTTTTGAGACTGTCGCCCTTGCCGTCGAAAATGAAATTGCCCATCATGGCTTTGTGCGAGTGGGAGCGGATCGCCTCCACCGCGGCCTTGCGGTCCCCGCCGGTCTTGCGCAGCGCCCACAGCGCGATGCGGGCCGCCTCGTAGGCATAGTGGTCGAAGGTGCGCGGCGCGGCGTCGGGCCAACGCTTGTTGTAGCGGGCGACGAAATCCTGGGCGGAGGGCAGGAGCTCGAGCGGTACCCCGCTCACCGACAGGTAGGCGCCGTCCGCCGCGTCGCCGGCGTAGCGGAAAAGATCGTCGCTCTTGGCGCCGTCGCCCGACATGAAGATCCCGGCGTAGCCGGCCGCGCGGACCTGCTTGAGCAGGCGCCCCGCGTCTATATAGATGCCGCCGAAGAACACGCCGTCCGGCTTCATATCGACGATCTGCCTCACGACGGGAGAAAAGTCCTCCGCGCCGCGCGGCACGGTCGTCAGGAATGAGATTCCTCCTGACCGCGCCTCGAACCCGCGGCGGAACGCGTCGGTCAGGCCCAGGCCGTACGGCGTTCCGTCGCTGATCACCGCGAAGGTCTTGAGGCCGAGGCGTTGACGGGCGTACTCGGCGTCGGATTCGCCCTGGAGGGCGTCCGAGGGGGGCAGGCGGAAGGCCACGCGCGCCCCGCCCCAGTCGCTGCGCTCCTGCTGCAAGGTCAGCTCGGGGGCGGTCGCCGAAGGCGTGATCATCGGCATCGGGTTCAGGGAGAGGACCCGGGCGGCCTCGATGGCGCAGCCGGAGGTCATGGGGCCGATCACCGCGAAGACCTGCGGGTCCGCGGCGGCCTTTCGCGCGGCTTCGGCGGCGGCGGAGGGCACGGCGCGGTCGTCGAACCCCACGACTTCGACCTTCACGGGAGAGGCGCTTGAGGCGGCGTCGTCGGACACGGCGAGCTCGACCGCGCGCTCCATGCCCTGGCCGTCCGCGGCCATGTCCCCGCTCAGGGGGGCGATCACCGCCAGCTTATACGTCGCCGGCGGTTTCGCGCAGGCGCCCAACGCCGCCAACGCGACGACGGCCGAGCGGCGCGTTCGTCCCATGAGTCCAGTGTACCCCCGTCGGGAGGAGGCGTCAAGCGGGCGGCGGCGTCCAAGCTTTCGCGGCCGGTGCCTGGTGAACGCGGCGGAGGACGGTTATAATGGAAGCGTGACCTCCCCGACGATCGTATGGTTCCGGCTGGATCTGCGGCTGGAGGACAATCCCGCGCTGGCGGAGGCGGTGGCGCGCGGCTTGGCGATCCCGGTTTTCATCTGGGCTCCCGAGGAGGAGGGGACGTCCGCGCCCGGCGCCGCCTCGCGTTGGTGGCTGCATCGCTCCCTGGCGGCGCTGGACGAAAGCCTCCGCCGCCGCGGCTCGCGGCTGATCCTGCGCCGGGGACCGGCCGGGAGCGCGCTTCGGGAACTGGCGCGGGAAACCGGCTCCAAGGCCGTGTTCTGGAGCCGGCGCGTGGAGCCCTCCTTGGCCGCGCGCGACGCGCGCGTCCAGGACGCGCTGCGCGCGGAAGGGCTCGAGGTGAAAACCTTCAACTCGTCGTTGCTCTTCGAGCCGGGGGACGTGAAGACTTTGACCGGCAATCCCTATCAGGTGTTCACTCCCTTTTGGCGGGCCTGCCTCGAGCGCCCGGAGCCGGAGGCCCCGCTTCCGGCGCCGGCGTCGTTGGGGGACGCGCGCGCCCTGCCGCGCGGAGAGACCCTCGACGCGTTCAAGCTCTTGCCCAAGGTCGAATGGACGGCCGGGCTGGGCGCGGCGTGGGTCCCCGGAGAAGCAGGGGCGCGGGAGCGCTTGGACGCGTTCGTCGAACTGGCGGCGGGAGGCTACCATGAATCCCGGGACCTCATGGCCGAGGACGGGGTGTCGCGCCTATCGCCGCATCTCCATTTCGGGGAGATCTCGCCGCGAGCGGTGTGGGCCGCGGTGAGCCGGCGGGCGGCGGGCGCGCCGGGCCGGGGTCCGGAGGCGTACCTGCGGGAGCTGGGTTGGCGCGAGTTCGCCCACCACCTTCTCGCGCGCTTTCCCCGGACGGTCGACCGGCCGTTGCGCCCCGAGTTCGAGTCCTTCCCGTGGAGGAGCGACGTGGACGGCTTCGAGAGGTGGACGCGCGGCCGCACCGGCTATCCGGCGGTGGACGCGGGGATGCGTCAGCTCTGGCGCTCGGGCTGGATGCACAACCGCGCCCGTATGGTCGCGGCCTCGTTCCTGGTCAAGGACCTGCTCGTGGACTGGCGCCAGGGCGCGGCCTGGTTCTGGGACACCTTGGTGGACGCGGACCAGGCCAACAACACGTTGGGCTGGCAGTGGGTCGCGGGCTGCGGGGCGGACGCGGCTCCGTTTTTTCGCATCTTCAATCCGGTCCTTCAAGGGAAGAAATTCGATCCGGAGGGAATCTACGTCAAGCGCTGGGTTCCGGAATTGGCGGAATTGCCGCCGAAGCTGATCCATGAACCGTGGAAGGCCGACGCCGCGCATCTGGGCGCCGCGGGCGGGTATCCGCTGCCGATCATCGACCACGGACGGGCGCGGGTGCGGGCGCTGGCGGCGTTGTCGCTGGCGGCGAACAATCGCGCGTCCGTGGAGTCGGAGCGAAAATGACTTCGCGGGTCTTCTCCTGCCGTATTTACGGCGTCCTGCGCGAGGGCGGGAAGATTCTGCTGACGAAGTCGACGTTTCGCGGCGCGTCCTTCGTGAATTTCCCGGGCGGCGGGATCGAGATCGGCGAGGCGCCGATGGACGCCCTGCGCCGCGAGTTCCGGGAGGAGACGGGGCTGGAGATCCGTCCCGTGCGCGCGCTTTACTCGAGCGAGGGGGCGCATCTGTCCACCCAGTCGCCGATCCAGATCGTGGCGTCCTACTGGCTGGTGGAGCGGACGGGGGGAGATTTGCGTCTGGGCGGAAACGGCGACGACGTGTTGGATCTGTTCTGGTCCGACCCCGCGCTCCTGCCGGTGGGGGAGATGTTCCCGTCCGACCGCGAGTTCTCGTCGGTTCTGCCGCGCCTTCTTCCTTAGCTCCGGCCCTTGAAATCCGCCGGCGCCGGGGTTATGCTGACGTCGTGAAGCTCGCGTTTCCCCTCGCGGTTCTATTTTTCGTACCGAAGTCCTTCGCCGGCCCCGTCGGCGCCATGGACGCGCACGCGGCTCCGGCCACGGGCTTTCCGGGCGCCTACTTGGAAAGCATCTCGTTGGCGGCGGCGTCCGACCCGTTCTACGGCTCGCGCTTCCTGGACGGACTGCAGGTGCACGTGCAGGCGGTGACGGGGATGACCGCCGCCCCGGCGATCGCGAGCTATCTGGAGCAGTCGGCCACGGCCGGCCAGGGCCTGGCGGAATTGAAGTCCAATTTGGGCGCGGTGCCGTTGGATCCTCC
>JAGWMT010000406.1 GCA_028871595.1 Elusimicrobiota bacterium | reverse complement strand
CGGCGCGCCAGGTCGTCGCGCTGCTTGAGCGGGTAGTAATGGTCTCCGGCGACGATGGTCGCGCGGAACAGGCCGCTCTTGTCGGTCAGCACCGTGCCGGCTTTGGGCGCCTGGTCCGGGGCCGCGATGCCCAGGCGCTCAAACAAGGTTTGCGCGCTCACCCAGTTGAGCAGTTGGTCTTCCGTCGCGTGGATCAGCTCCAGTCCGATCTTCATCCGGCGGACCAACGCCGCGTCCTGCTTGGTGAACTCCAGCTTGAACATGTCGCTGGAACGCCGGAGCAGGGCTTCCTGCCAGCCGTGGTTCTGGGAATCGCGCGCCAGGGCGGCCAGGAAGCCCCGGCGGATGGGATCGATCTCGGGAGCCCAGGGCGTCTGCAGGTCGGCGCGCATCATGTCGGCCGCGCCTTTGGAGGCCATCGCGACGATCTGATCGCGCTGGAATTTCCAGGCGGCCTGGCCCGCCGCCAGGAACGGGTTGAACTCGGCGGCGGTCCGCCACATGTCGGCCACGCCGTCCATCGAATCCAGCCAGCCCACGAACTGCTTGGTGGCGGTGCCCATCTGCTCGAACTGGCGCCCGGCGCGCTTTTCGCTGCCCTCGTAATGGGTGGTGGCGTTGAGCATGAACACGCGCGAGCCCGACAGCAGGTCCAGCGCCTGGGCGACCTCGGGTTCGGCGCGGAGTTGGACCATGCGCTGGAAGATCAAGGTCCCGAACGAATGCAGGGCGAGCTCGACCTTCGTCGAGCGGGTCTCGCGGGCCGAGAGGACGATCATGCGCGCCAGGTCGCGCGCGTCGGCGTCGATGGGGGTCGCGGTCGGCGTCCAGCCGGTCGGGGCATGGCCGCGCATCCACAGAAAATACTCGGGCCGGGCCGGCGCTCCCGGCCGGGCGAAGAGCGGATCGAAGCTCTCGTTCAGCGCCAAGCCGCCCGCGTAGACGCGCGGGACGCTTCCGGCGGGTCCGGCGCGATGCTTGTACGCGATCTCCAGTCCGCCGACGGCGCTGACGAAGCTCGCGCGGCTCCAGCTCTCGCTGAGCGAGGGCGGGAGGCCGTCCACGGCCGGTTCCGACGTCTCCGGTATTCCGCCGGCGGGTCGCGGGCCGCCGAAGCCGTCCCACATGCGGCTGGCTTCGGAGGCCGCATGTTCGCCGGTCGGATGAGAAGGCCCCGCCGCGGCCGGGACGACGGTCAGCGCGGGTGCGGCGGCGAGCGGCGCGGGGGCGGCGATGGCCGGGGCGGGGATCGAAATGGAGAGAGCGGAGGGAGCGGCGGCCGCGCCGACCCAGGCGCCGGGCGTGACGGCGCCGAGAGCGGGAACGCCTTCCACGACGGCCGCGCGGGCGGGTAGGGCGGCGGTCAGAAGCAGCGCCGGCATCCATTTGATCATGCGGCATTTTACGAAGGCGCGGAGGTACACGTATAGGCCGTCCGGGCCGTTCGCGCCGTGCCAAAGGGTCCCTCCGCGTTGGCCCTATCGGTCCAAGAAGAATTTGATAGGATGCGCGCCATGGACATCACGCGCGTGTGCGTCGTGGGCGGGGGCACGATGGGCAACGGCATCGCCCACGTGTTCGCGCTCAAGGGCTTCGAGGTGACCTTGATCGAGGCCAAGAAGGAACTGGCCGACAAGGCCTTGGCGAATATCGGCAAGAACCTGGACCGGCAGACGGCCAAGGGGATCATCACCGAGGCGGAGAAGACGGGCGCGCTGGGACGGCTCAAGACGGCGCTCTCGCCCGCGGAGGCCAAGGGCTTCCATTTCGCGGTGGAGGCCGTCTCGGAGCGGATGGACCTCAAGAAACTGATTTTCCGCGACCTCGACGCGGCCGCGGCGCCGGGCGCCATCCTGGCGACGAACACGTCGTCGTTGCCCGTCACGGAGATCGCGTCCGTCGTGAAGGACCCCGCGCGCGTCATCGGGATGCACTTCATGAACCCTGTCCCTGTGATGAAGCTGGTGGAGCTCATCCGCGGACTCCAGACCTCCGACGCGACGTATCAGTCCGTGCACGATTTAACGCTCAAACTGGGCAAAACGCCGGCCGTCGCGAAGGACTTCCCGGGCTTCATCTCCAACCGCGTGCTGATGCCGATGATCAACGAGGCGATCTGCTGCCTCATGGAAGGCGTTTCCACGAAGGAAGACATCGACACGATCATGAAGTTGGGCATGGCGCACCCGATGGGGCCGCTGCAGCTGGCGGACTACATCGGCCTGGACGTGTGCCTGGCGATCATGAACGTCCTGCACGACGGCTTCGCGGACTCCAAGTACCGGCCCTGTCCCCTGCTCAAGCAGATGGTGCAGGCCGGC
>JAGWMT010000066.1 GCA_028871595.1 Elusimicrobiota bacterium | reverse complement strand
GCTCAACCGTTCGGCGTTCTATATCGGCTGCCACCAATATATGACGCCGGCCGACGCCGACTACGTGATCGAGCAATTCCGGGCCTATTTCAAGAAAAATTGATCATGGCCCCGAAGATCTCGGTGGTGATCGACAACTACAACTACGGGCGGTTCCTGGGAGACGCCATCCAAAGCGTTTTGGAGCAGGATTATTCCGACTGGGAATGCGTCGTCGTTGATGACGGTTCGACCGATGAATCGCGTTCGGTCATTGAACGCTGCTCCCCGCGCGTGCGGGGGATTTTCCAGAAGAACTCCGGTTATGCGGCGGCCTTTAATCGCGGGATCTCCGAGACGACCGGCGACATCGTGTGTTTTCTCGATGCCGATGATGTCTGGCGCAAAGATAAATTATCCCGGATCGCGGCGCGATTTGAATCGGAACCGGATTTGGGCGGCATCCAACATCTGCTCCAGGACGCCGACACGAATTTGATCTCGATGAAGCAAGACTTTCCGGCGTGGCCCCTTCGTTATACGTTGGATGATTTCCTCGCCGGGAAAGTCGTTTTGGGCGCGACCAGCGGTGTATCTCTCCGTCGTTGCATCTTGAATAAGGCGCTCCCCATCCCGACCGAGTTCCGTTTTCTTTACGCGGATAATTATCTTCTCGTGCGTTCGCTGTTCTTCGCGCCGTTAGGCAATATCTCCGAGTCGTTGGGATATCACCGCGTGCACGGCTCTAATTTCTGCGCCGGAACGTACGCCGATCCCCGTAAACTCGGCGCCGACATGACCATGGGCGCGGTCTACGAAACCCATCTCCGTTCGTGGCTCCGTGAACGCGGCGCTTCGTTGAGCCCGGAACACGAGCGCGTGGAGGGTTTGGAACGCATGCGCCGCGAGGTGTTGTGGCACTCTCTCGAACATCGTCGCGGCGAAGCCGCGGCCGCCCTCTGGCGCGGCGCCCGCCGTCACGGTTTCAGCCGTTTCGGCCTTTTCCGGGTGGCGACCTGCGCCATCGCGGTGATTTCTCCGTCGGCCTATTTATCGTTGTATGAAAGCTACGCCGGAAGCTCCGGCCTGAGAACCTTGCGGCATGGGATGGCGCGCGCATGAGCGGGTTGCCCGGACTTTCCGTCGTTTTGCCGACGCTGGACGAGGCCGGGGGCCTCAAGGTCCTCCTGCCGCGCCTGCGGGACGTCTTCAAGACCTTGAACGTCGAAGGCGAGATCTTGGTGGTGGACGGCGGGTCGAAGGACGACACCGTGGCGGTCGCGCAATCCCACGGCGCGCGGGTCCAGCGGCAGCAGGGCCGCGGCTTCGGCTCCGCCCTGCGCGAGGGGCTGCGCGACGCGCGCTCCGAATGGGTGGCCGTCATGGACGCCGACGTCTCGCACGCTCCGGAGGACCTCGTGCGGTTCTGGGCGCGGCGCGGCGACGCGGAACTGATCGTGGGCTCGCGCTACTGCCGCGGCGGCTCCGCCGAGATGCCGATGACGCGGCAGGTCCTGAGCCGCGCGCTCAACCAGGTCAGCCGCCGCGTGCTGGACCTGCCCGTGCGCGAGTCGTCCAGCGGCTTTCGCCTGTACCGGGGGCCCTCGGTCCGCGCCGTGAAGTCGGACGCCGCGGACTTCTCCGTCCAGCAGGACCTGCTCGTCGGAATACTCGCCGGCGGCGGGCGCGTGATCGAACTGCCCATCCACTACGCCCCGCGCGTGGGCGGCGCGTCGAAGGCGAACGCGTGGAAGCTGGCGCCCGCCTACGTCCGCCTGCTGCTGCGGCTCAAGCCCCTGCGCGGCGGCTGGGCCGCGGAGTGGGGCGTCGCGGCGGTCTTGATCCTCGGCGCGCTGGCGGCCCGGTCCTCGGGGCCCGTCGCCATGGCCTCCTTGGCCCTGGGGGCGTTCTTCGCGGGGGAGACGGTCCGCCTGCGCCTGGGGAAGCTTCCCGCGCTGCTGGCCGCCTGCGCCTGGATCGGGGCGGGGCGCGCCGGGGCGCCGCTCCTGGTTCCGGCCGCCGCCGTCTTCGCCGCGGGCCTGTGGGGCGCGGCCGCCGCCCTGGACTCCGCGTTTCCTCCGAAAGGCTGAACATATGACCAAGAAAATTCCCCGCAGTCTTTTCCCCATCGCCCTGCTGGCGGGCGTGATCACCGGGTTCTGGGGCCTGGGCTGGGGTCTGCCCGGGCCGCTGCGCCTGCGCGCGTTCCCCATGACGATGACGCCGCAGGTCGCCCAGGAATTCTCCGATCGCTGGGCCAAGCTGTATAAAGAAATTTGGAAGGCGCACAAGGAGCTGAAGGACGAACCGGAAACCTACGTCCACGGCGTCGAGGTGTTCCCGCCGGGGTGGACCTTTCCGCCGGAGAACCTGATCAACGCCTACCGCGCCATGCTTCTCCAATCCACGAATCCGGACGAGAAGAAATCCTTCATCATCCTGGCGCAGATGAAGCCGGAGAAGCTGGTCTTCAAGCCGTTGTACATCTACTACGGCGGGGCCTTCATCTACCCGCTGGGCGCGTTCCTCAAGGCGGCGTCCTTGGTCCGCGCGGTGGCGCTGGTGCCGAACATGAGCCACTACCTCGAATTCCCGCAGGACATGGGCGGCCTGTACTGGTGGAGCCGGCTCTTGATGGTGATGTTCAACCTGGGCAGCCTCTGGGTGCTTTACGACGTGGGCCGCCGCCTGGGCGGCGAATACGCGGGGCTGTGCGCGGCGCTGTTCTTCTGCCTGTGCCCGACGGCGATCCTGAACTCGCACCTGATCAAGCCCCACTCCGTCGCGTCCTTCTGGTTCTTCGCCGGACTGCGCTACGCGCTGATCGCGTACGAGGAAGGCGGCCGGCGCAACTACCTGCTGTCCGGCGTGTGCTGCGGGCTCTGCGGCGGCGCGGCCTTCCCGTTCGCCGTGCTGGGCTGGGTCCCCGCGCTGGCGTGGTTCGAGCGCCGCCGCGCGCGGCGCGCGAAGCCCGAGGAGATGGGCCAGGCCGCGGCCGCGTGCTTCGTCGCGGCGGCGGTCTTTTTCGCGACCAACCCCTATTTCGCCATGAACCCGCTGGACTTCAGGTGGGACCTGGGCTTCTACGCGCCGAAAGCCGCCGACCGCGGCGGGCACTGGCGCGGCTTCGTGTCCGTCCTGGAGGCCTGCTGGAGCTCTCTGGGTTCCGCCTTGGCGGCGGCCTCCGTCGCCGGCCTGGGCTGGTCGCTGTGGAAAAAGGACCGGCTCGCGCGCCTGACCGGCGTGATCCTGGTGGGGATGTTCGCCGCGCTGTGGGTGCTGTTCGGAACCACGTACACGCCGGGCACCAACGGCGCCGGCATCCGCTATTACTACCCGCTGTTCGGGGTGGCCTGCGTGCTCGCGGCTTACGGAGTCACCCGCCTGCCGCGCCGCTGGGCCGTCCTGGCCGCGGCCGTCGTCCTGATCGACACCGGCGTGCGCGGGATCACGTACGCCGAGAACATGAGCCTGGGCTCGGGAGCGAAGTCGAACTTCAACCTGGCCGCCGACTGGATCGAGGCCAATATCCCCGCGGGGCAGTCCATCGGGCTGGTGCGCTACCCGGAGCCGTCCCACACGCCGCCCTTCCGCTACGATCGCTACCGCCTGGTGGTGTTCCAGCACGTCGAGATGATCAAGCCCGACGAGATGCCGCAGTGGATGGTGATGGACCCCGAGGGCTATTTCTCGCTGAAGGGGTGGGACAAGGACCGCTACGACATCGTGAAGCTCTTCGAGCCCTACCGCCTGGGCTGGGCGGGCCTGGACGACCCGAATTTCTTCGCGAACGTGCCGGTGTACGTGCTCAAGCGCAAGGGCTGAGCTACTTGACCCGCAGGTAGAACAGGCCGAGCGCGAAGGACGCGAACGCGCACTGCACGCCGGTCAGCACCGACGCGATCGCCAGCACCGCGCAGTCCAGGCGCGCCGCCTCGGCGCCCATGGGGAAGACGTGGACGTAGAAGGACAGCGGGAAGTACAGCAGCGCCAGCAGCCCCGCCAGGATGAGGCTCACGCCGATGATCAGGCCCTTCTCCAGGCTGAAGGTGCGGTGCAGCAGGGCGCTGATCGGGTTGTGCCCGTCGAAGCGCTCCTGGTAGTCGGCCTCCTGGGCGACGACGCCCAGTCCCAGCACGCTGGTGCCGGTGAGCCAGAACAGAAGCGACGTCAGGATGTGGCGCGAGCCCAGCCACGGCAGGGCGCCCGGCGCGAAATAGTCGCGCGCGGTCACGCCCAGGAGCCCCAGGCCGCCGACGGCCAGGAAGGCCGCTCCCGGGACGATGAAGGTGCCCGTCGGCGAGAACAGGAGCATGAAGCGCAGATGGCGCCAGCCGTCGCGCCAGCGGCGCAGGTGCGGCGGGCGGTCGCGCAGATCCTTGTGCAGGTCGCACGGCACCTCGGCGATGCGCATCCCCAGCAGGGACGCCTTGACGATCATCTCGGTGGCGAACTCCATGCCGTCGGCCTTCAGGCCCATGCGCTCGAAGGCGGCCTTGGTCACGCCGCGCATCCCGCAGTTGACGTCGCCCAAGCCGGTCCGGAAAAGCAGGTTCATGACGCCGGTCAGGACCGGCGTGCCCAGGTGGCGGTTCAGAAAGGGCATGGCGCCGGGCTCGTAGGCGCCCTGGAACCGGTTGCCCACCACGAAGTCGCAGCCGGACCTCAGCTTCTCGACGTAGCGCGGGGCCTGCTCGAAGTCGTAGGAGCCGTCGGCGTCGCCCATGATCAGGCAGCGGCCCTTGGCGGCGGTAAAGCCGCCGCGCAAGGCGCGGCCGTAGCCGCGGCCGTCCACGGCGACCACGCGCGCGCCCGCGGCCTCCGCGACGGCGCGGGTCCTGTCGGTGGAGCCGTTGTCGGCGATGACGACCTCGCCCGGGAGGCCGAGCGCGGCGATGGCTTTCTTGGCCTTCTCCACGCAATGAACGATGGTCCGCTCCTCGTTCAGCGCGGGAATGACGACGGACAGCTCGAGCTCCGCCATAGGGCGCGATTGTAGCAAATGAGTATAATGCCGACGCATGAAGGAGAAAAAGCGCCGGATTCCGGCCGCTTCGCCGGCGTTTTTCGGCGCGACCGCCGCGGTCCTGCTCCTGACGGCGGCCCTGCGCCTGGTCGGGATCGGCTACGGCCTGCCCCACGTCTACAACGCCGACGAGCCGCACCTGGTCAACATGGCCGTGTCCTTGTCCGGGAGCCTGCGCCCGTTCTCGTTCAAATACCCCACCTTATGGCCCACCGTGCTGGCGGCCTTCTACGGCCTGTGGTTCGTGTTCTGGTCCGGCTTCGGCCTGTTCCGCGGCGTCACGGACTTCGCGGCGCTGTACGCCTTCGCGCCCACGGGCTTCTACCTGATCGCGCGCGGACTGTCCACGGCGTGCCAGTTGGGCGCGGTGGCGGTCGTGGCGCGCGCGGAACGAAGCGCGAACCCGGCGCGCCGGCCGTACGGCGCCCTGTTCCTGGCCGTCTCTCCCCTGCTGGTGGATCTGGGCCACGCCGCCAAGCCCGACTCGCTGATGGTCCTGCTCGTCGCGGGCGCCTTCGCCGCGGCCCTGCGCTTTCAAAGCGGCGGCCGCCGCGGCTGGCTGCTGGCCAGCGCCTTCCTGGGGGGTTTGGCTTGTTCCGCGCAATACACGGCGGCGCCCGCGGGGCTGGTGGTGCCGCTGGCCTGGCTGCTGCGCGATGACGGCCCGGCGCCGTTTTCCTGGCTGCTCCAGGCGGGTCTGGTCTCCGCCGGCGGCTTCCTGATCGGCACCCCCTACGCGCTGCTCGACCACGCGCGCTTCCTGGAGGACTGGCGCGACAACGGCGCGCGCGAGACCTTCGCCCCTCACGGTCCGGTGGAGACGGCGCGCCTGGTGGCGCGCAACATCTGGCTGTTCGGCGGGGAGGGTTCCTTGGGCGGCGCGGGCGCGCTGCTGGGACTGGCGGCGCTCGCCCGCAAAAACTGGCGCCGGGGGCTCCTGCTGTCCATACCGGTCTTCGCCTATATCGCGGCGCTTGCGCCCTACCTGGACGGAAGCAACGCGCGCTACCTCCTGGGCGCTTTCCCGGCGCTGGCCCTGCTGGCCGGGGAGGGCTTCTCCCTGCTGGCCGGGACGCCGCGCTGGCGCCGCGGCCTGCTTGGGCTGCTGGCCGCGGCGCCGGGGCTGTGGCTGTGCGCGCGCTACGACCGGGACCTGCTGCTGCCCGACACGCGCGCGCAGGCCACGCAGTGGCTGGCGGCGAACGTGCCCGCCGGCTCCACCTTGCTGCTGGACCAGCCGCACGCCGGACCTTTCGCGATCATGACCAAGGAGCAGTGCGCGGAATTGGCCGAGCGCGCGGCCCGCAACGGCTCGCCGCGCGCGCGCCTGTACCGGGCGATGGCCGCCAAGCATCCGGGCGGGGGCTACAAGATCTACCGCATCCAAAGATCCGCGCGCGACCTGTGGTCCGCGCCGCGCCAGGTGGCCCTGTCCCAGGCCGACGGGGACTTCCTGGACGTGCGTCCGGGGCTGGACCCGGTCCGGGCCGTGCGCGTGGACGACGTGATCACGTCCAGCTTCGGGGCCGACCCGCGCCGCACGCGCGAGTTCGCGACCTTCTTCGACGAGCTGGCGGCGCAGGCCGACCTGGTGCGCGAGTTCCCGTCGGAACCGGGCCGAACGACGGGTCCGTGGCTGCGGGTTTACCGGCTGCGCCGCTGAATTCATACAATCTGCCATGGGTTTTTGGGACCGCAAGAAAGTTCTGGTCACGGGCGGCGGCGGCTTCATCGGCAGCCACGTCGTGGAGCTTCTTCTGAAATCCGGCCGCGGCGTGAAAGTCACCGTCGGCGACCATGCCGGTCCCATCAAGCGCCGGAACCTCAAGGCGGTCTGGAAGGATGTGCGCTTCGTGAACGCCGAACTCACCGACCCGGCCGCCGCGCGGCGCCTGTGCAGGGGCCAGGACGTGGTGATCAACATGGTCGCGTCGGTGGGCGGGGTGGGCTGGAACAGCGTCCACCCCGGCTCGCTCTTCCGGGACAATATGCTCCTCGGTCTGAACATTATGGAGGCGGCGCGGCGCGCGGACGTGGGCCGCTACGTGGTGGTCAGCTCCGCCTGCGTCTACCCGCGCGACTGCGCGATTCCCACGCCCGAATCGGAAGGTTTCCGGAGCGTTCCCGAGATCACCAACGCCGGCTACGGCTGGGCCAAGCGCATGCAGGAATTTGCCGGCCGGGCCTATCAAGAGGAATTCGGCATGGAGGTGGCCATCGCGCGTCCCTACAACGCCTACGGCCCGCGCGACCACTTCGACCCGGAGCGCTCGCACGTGATCGCGGCGCTGGTCAAGCGCGTCTGCGACGGGGAGAACCCGGTCAAGGTGTGGGGCGACGGGAGCACGACGCGCTCCTTCCTGTTCGTGGAGGACTTCGCGCGCGGAGTCCTTGAGGTCGGGGCGAAGTACCCGAAAGGCGAGGCGCTCAACATCGGCGCCGACGACGAGATTTCCGTGCGCGAGCTCGCGGAGATGATCATCCGCCTGGCCGGCACCAAGGCCCGGCTGTCGTTCGACCTGCTCAAGCCCTCCGGCCAGCCGCGCCGCCGCTGCGACGTGAGCCGGGCCAAGAAGGAGATCGGCTTCCAGGCGCGCGTGGGCCTGCCCGAAGGGCTGGCGAAGACCATCGAGTGGTACCGGAAAAATGAGGCTTAAGCGCGCTCTCGTGCTGTTGACGTTCAACGAGATCGAGGCGCTGCCCAAGCTCTTCGACAAGATCCCGTTGTCCGCCGCCGACGAGGTCTTCGCGGTGGACGGGGGCTCCAAGGACGGCACCGCGGATTATCTGCGTTCCCGGGGCGTGAAGGTGGTCGGCCAGCCGCGGCGCGGGCGCGGCTGCGCGTTCCAGGTGGCGCTCGACTCCACCGACGCCGACGTGCTGTGCTACTACAGCCCCGACGGTAACGAGGACCCCGCCGACATCCCCAAGATTTTCGAGAAGCTGGAAGCCGGCGGCTACGATCTGGTGGTGGCGTCGCGCATGTGCGCGGGCGCCCACAATGAAGAGGACGAGGAGACGCTCAAGCTGCGCAAATGGGTGAACCAGGCCTTCACCTTCCTGGCCAACATCATCTGGAACCGCGGGCCGTATGTGACCGACACCATCAACGGCTTTCGCGCGGTGCGCGCCGACAGCCTGCGCGCGTGCCGCTGCGCGGTGGACGGCTTCGTCATCGAGTACCTGATGTCCATGCGCATGATGAAGCTGGGCCTGCGCATCGGCGAGATCGCGACCTATGAAAGCCCGCGGCTGGGCGGGCTGAGCACGGCCCATTCCTGGCCCACGGGGCTTGAGTTCAGCGAGCACCTGGTCCGCGAAGTCCTGACGGGGCGCCAAGTCTCATGAACCTGGACTCTCGGCGCGCGGGCCGCCTGGCGGCGCTGATCCTGGGAGCGGGGCTTCTGCTGCGCTTCGCCTACGCCTGGCGCGGCGCGCATGCACTCCCGACCAGCAACGACCAGTACGAGACGATCGCCCTCTCCGTGGTCGAACACGGGGAGTACGCGGTCATCCCGGGCGTGCCCACGTCGGGACGGGAACCGGTGTATCCGTTGTTCATCGCCGGGCTCTACAAGGTTTTCGGGGAACGGCCCTCGGTGGTGATTTTCGTCCAGTGCGTGCTGTCCATGCTGACGGGCTATTTCCTGTGGCTGACGGGACGCCGTTTGTTCGACGAGCGGCTGGCTTTGGCCGCGCTGGCCGTCTACATGCTGTACCCCCAGTCCGTCTACTACTGCGCGTATTTCTTCCGGGAGACGTTGCTGTGCTTCGGCTTCGGAGTGCTGCTGTGGTCGTCGCTGGACTGGGGGGCCGCGCCCGGAGATCCCGGCGGCGACCGCAGCGCGCTGATCGGCGGCCTGTCCGCTTCGGTCTTCGGCATCGGCAACTCGGCCGTGCTGCCCGCGTGCGCTCTGTCGGGGCTGCTGATCTGGGCGGTCGCCCCGGCCAAATCGCGCGCGCGCCGCTTTTTCCTTTACACCGCGCCCCTGGTCCTGTTCTTTGCGGCGTGGACCGGGCGCAACTGGGCGGTCCAGGGCCGCTTCATCGCGGGCAGCACGCACGGCGGCGAGGAGTTCTACCGCGCGCTCGTGGTCCCGCCCGAGTATCAGACCACGAACCGCGTGGCCGAATTCGCCAAGACGGTCCCGATCTTCGCCGAGGCGGAGCTCCTGCCGGAGGCCGATCGCAACACGCTCATGACGAAGGCGGCGTTCGCCTGGATCGGGGCGCACCGGGCGAAGTTCGCCGCGCGCATTTTCGAAGGCGTGGTCAAGTTCTGGAGGCTGTGGCCGTACAAGATGGCGACCTACCAGCACTCGTACGCGCTCCTGGTCCTGGCCAGCCTGCTGTCCGACGGCTGGATCATCCCGCTGGGCCTGTTGGGCCTGTGGCTGTTCCGCGACCGCTGGCGCGAGATCCCGGTCCTCCCCGCCTCCGTGTTCGGGCTGACCGTGGTTTACGGCACCGTCCACGCCGTGATCCGCTACCGCCTGCCGCTGATGCAGGGCTTGATCCTGCTGGCCTGCGCCGCGATTTCGCGTCTTTTCGCGCCCGGCCTCGGGCGAATTTTCAAGGTCCGCAATTAGATACAATGGCGTGAAAATCGAATGAGCCTCAAAAAATCCGGGAAAAATAACGGTCTATCCGTCAGCCTGGAGCTGTACCGCGCCATGCTCCGCATCCGCCTGGCGGAATTGCGCATCGTCGAGATTTACCCCACCGACAAGATCCAAAGCCCCGTCCATCTGTCCATCGGCCAGGAAGCCGTCGCCGCCGGCGTCTGCCGCGCGCTGAAGACCACGGATCACGTCCTGGGAACCTACCGCGGCCACGCGCTCTACCTGGCCAAGGGCGGCGACATCGGCCGCATGTTCGCGGAGCTGTACGGCAAGGAGACGGGCTGCGCCCGGGGACGGGGCGGCTCCATGCACCTCGTGGACCCGGCCGTCGGCCTCATGGGCTGCTCGGCCATCGTCGGCAGCACCATTCCCGTCGCGGTCGGCGACGCGCTGGCCGCGCGGATGGAAGGCCGCGGGCGCGTGGCCGTGGTCTTCTTCGGCGACGGGGCGCTCGACGAGGGCGTGTTCTTCGAAAGCGCCAACTTCGCCGTGCTCAAGAACCTTCCCATCCTTTTCGTGTGCGAGAACAACGGCTACGGCATCCACTCCAAGGTCTCCGACCGGCGCCGCCAGACCGAGCTGTACCGGGCCGCCGAGGGCTTGGGCCTGGAAGGAAGCCGGCACGACGGCGACGACGCCGACGCCGTGTACAAGACCGCGTCCGCGGCGGTCGCGCGGCTCCGCCGCGGCGGCGCGCCGCGCCTCCTGGAATTCACCACCCACCGCTGGCACGAGCACGTGGGCCCGGGCCAGGATTACGGCGCGGCCTACCGCCGTCCCGGCGAGGAGGCGGAGGCCCTCAAGAAGGACCCACTGGAGGCGTCGCGCCGGCGCCTGACGAAGAAATTCGGCGTCAAGCCCGCGGCGTTCGAGCGCCTGCGGCGCGAGGCGGACGCCGAGATCGAGCGCGCCGTGGCCTTCGCCGAGTCCAGCCCTTTCCCGTCGCCGGATACCCTGCTGACCACCCAGTATGCCTAGCACGAAGATCATCAAGTACGGCGAGGCGCTGCGCACCGCCGCCATCCACGCGATGAAGACCGACCCGAAGGTCTTCGTCATGGGCATCGGCGTGGACGATCATCGCGCCGTTTTCGGCAGCACCAAGGGCCTGGTGGAGATGTTCGGCCCGGACCGCGTCTTCGACACGCCCATCGCCGAAGGCGGCATGACCGGGATCGCCGTCGGCGCCGCGCTCAACGGCTTCAAACCGGTCCACATCCATATTCGGGCCGACTTCCTGTATTTGGCGATGGATCAGATCTTCAACATGGCCGCGAAATGGCGCGCCATGTTCGGCGGCCAGATGAACGTCCCCATCGTGATCCGCGCCGTCATCGGGCGCAGCTGGGGGCAGGGCGCCCAGCATTCGCAGAGCCTGCAGTCCTTCTTCATGAACGTTCCCGGGCTCAAGGTGGCCATGCCCACGACCGCCGCCGACGCGTCGGGCCTTCTGTTGGGGGCCATCGCCGATCCCAACCCGGTGATTCTCATCGAGCACCGCCTGCTGTACGACATCACGGGCGAGGTGCCGGACCCGCCGCGCGCGCTCCCCTTCGGCCGGGCGATCGTCCGCCGCGAGGGCCGGGACGTCACCATCGTGGCGAACTCCTACATGGTCGTGGAGAGCCTGAAGGCCGCCGAGTTCCTGGCCGCCCACGGCATCGAGGCGGAGATCGTGGACCCCGTGTCGCTGGCGCCCCTGGACCGCGCGACCTTGACCGCCTCCATCCGGAAGACCGGGCGCCTGCTGGCCGTGGACACGGGCTGGATCACCTGCGGCGTCAGCGCGGAGATCGCCGCCCTGGCCGCGGAGGAGGCCTTCGACGCGCTCCTCGCCCCCGTCCGCCGTTTGGGCATGAAGCCGGTCGCCTGCCCGGTCAGCAAGCCGCTGGAGAATGAATTCTATCCCTGCGCGCGGACCATCGCCGAGGAGGTCTTCGCGCTGCTCGGCCGGCCCGTTCCGCGGGGGAAGGTCCCGGAGTTGGTCAGCGCCTTCAAGGGCCCGTTCTGATGGCCGACGTCATCGCCGCCGACGCGGAGCGCATTCTCGCCCAGGTGGACCTGTCCTGGCTTCGCGGCCGGACCATCCTGGTCACCGGCGCGTCGGGCCTCATCGGCGGCTACGTCCTGGCGTGCCTGAAGCGGTTCGCGGACGCCCAGCCCGGCGCGTTCGAGGCGGTCGTCGTCTCGCGCGGCCCCCTGCCCCGCCACCTCGCCTCATTCACGGATTCCCGCGGCCTGCGCGCCGTGTCGGGAGACCTGGCCGACGACGGCTTCTGCGCGGGGCTGCCCGCCGCGGACTGCGTGATCCACGCCGCCGGCTACGGCCAGCCCGGGCGCTTCCTGGAGGATCCGGTCAAGACTTTGCGGCTCAACACCGCCGCCACGTTCTCCCTGCTGGAGAAGCTACGGCCGGGGGGGAAGTTCCTGTTCGTCAGCTCCAGCGAGGTATACAGCGGGCTGTCCCGGCCCCCGTACAAGGAATCCCAGATCGGGACCACGAACACCACCCACCCGCGCGCGTGCTACATCGAGGGCAAGCGCGCCGGGGAGGCGATCTGCGGCGCGTACCGGACGCGCGGGGTCGACGCCAAGTCGGCGCGCCTGGCCCACGCGTACGGGCCGGGGACGAAGGCCGGCGACCGCCGCGCCGTCAACGCCTTCATCGGAAAGGCGCTGGACGGAAAGCTGACCTTGCTGGACCGTGGCGAGGCGAACCGGACGTACTGCTACGTGTCCGACGCCGTCGAGATCCTCTGGAACGTGCTGTTGAAGGGGCGGGAGCCGGTGTACAACGTCGGCGGCGACTCGCGCGTGACCATCGGCGACCTGGCGCGCAAGATCGGGAAATATCTGGACGTGCCCGTCAAGTTCCCCGAGCGCGGCCAGGACATGGCGGGCGCGCCGGAGGACGTCTCGCTGGACATGTCCTTGGTGCACGAGGAGTTCGGCGCGCGTGACTACGTGCCGCTCGACGAGGGGCTGTCCCGGACGATCGATTGGCAGAAACTCGAATTTCAGGGGGCGCGACGGCGATGAAAATACTGGTGACGGGCGGCGCGGGCTACAAGGGCGTCATTCTGGTGGAGGAGCTGCTGCGGCTCCGCCACAAGGTGTGTCTGGTGGACAACTTCATGTACGGCTACGAACCGGTGCTCCATCTGGTCAACCACAAGAACCTGACCATCCGCCAGCTGGACATCCGCAACATCCAGGAGAAGGACGTGGCGGCTTACGACGTGATCTTCCATCTCGCGGGCATCAGCGGCGTGCCGGCCTGCGCGGCGAACGCGCACTCGGCCGAGGTCATCAACGTCACCGCGACGCGCCGTCTCGCCAAGGCGCTCAGCCGGAGCCAGATCCTGGTCAACGCCTCGACCACCTCGTTCTACGGCGCGTCCGGCAAGGCCTTCGACGAGAAGACGCGCGTCGAGCCGATCAGCCTCTACGGCCAGACCAAGTACGCCGCCGAGCAGATCGT
>JAGWMT010000405.1 GCA_028871595.1 Elusimicrobiota bacterium | reverse complement strand
ACCTGGGTCGGCTACGACGCGATCTCCGAGAACCTGCGCGACGCCGTGGTCACCGCGGAGGACGACACCTACTACCGTCATGACGGCGTGGACTGGGACGCCCTGCGCGCGGCCTGGGAGCGCGACAAGAAGGAAGGACGCCTCAGCGTGGGCGGCAGCACGATCACCATGCAGCTGGCCCGCAACCTCTACCTGTCTCCCTCCAAGAACCCGCTGCGCAAGCTCAAGGAAATACTGATCGCGCGGCGGCTGGACCGCGTCCTGGGAAAGCGGCGCGTGCTGGAGCTGTACCTCAACGTCGTGGAGTGGGGCAAGGGCATCTTCGGCTGCGAGGCGGCCGCCCGCGCCTACTTCGGCAAAGCCTGCGCCGGACTCACCCCGGACGAGGCCGTCGCGATGGCCGTGGTCCTCCCGAATCCGCGGCGCTGGAATCCATCCAAGCCCGGGCGCTACGTGGAACGCAACGCGGCGCGCATCGTCGGCCGGATGGCCGCGTCCGGCCTATGGCCCGCGGACGACGACCTGGATCAAAGCACCTCGACGATCGTGAACGAATCCACCGGCGCCGTCGAGAACGTCCAGGGCAGGAACCCCATCCCGCTGGAGTAGAAGCCGCCCTCGCGATTCCGATCTCCCATGTGGCGCAGAGGAATCGCCGAAGACGCGCGAACGGCGAAGCGATTGGCCAGCACGGGCCGCGATGGCTCCAGGCGGTTCGTGTTGACATCGCTGACCACGACGACGTCTCCCGGGCGCACCTGGCCCCAGCCCCCCCGATCGGCGTCCAACTGCCGGCCGCCGGCGGCAAGCATGTACTCCTGCAGTCCCCAATGCCCGCAGAACCAAAGCGTCCCCCCGCGTTCGCGCGCTCGCGCTGCGGTCCGAGCCGCGATTTCGCGCTGCGCCCCCGCGTAGGTCCAATCCACCGCGCCCAGGGCCAATCCCAGCGCCGCGGCGGCGGCGAAGCCCGCGCGTCCCAGACGCTCGAGGGAGCCGGGGGCCTCCGCCTCCAGAGTCTCCCACAAGGCGAAGGCGAGCGGCGGGAGCAGGAACACCACGAAACGAGCGACGACGGACCAGTAAACCAGCTGCAACGCGGCGACGGCCGCGGTCCAAGGCAGCCAAAGAGCGAAGCCCCGTCCCGCGCGGCCCCGCGCGGCGACCAGAACCGCCGCGCAGGCTCCCCACGCGAAAACGATCCCCAGAAGGCGGTCCGCCGCGCGCACTCCGGGGCCGAGATCGAACCACGGCGCGAAGAGGATCGCGCACGCCGCGGCCGCGATCCAGACGTGCCGCTTGGGAAGCCGCAGGCGCACGCTCCAAAGCGCGCAGGGCAGGCCCAGACCGCCGGTGAAGGCCAGCAGGGAACGAAGGCGGTGGCTGGGAGCGGACCAGGCCATTCCCGCCGCGGCCGAGGTCGCGCCCCAGGCCGCCTGGACGGACGCGCCGCCGGCCGCCCAACTCCAGACCTGGGAGGCGACGATGCCCGACAGAGCGGCGGCGGTCCACGCCGCCAGGCGCCCGTAGGACGCGCCGCGCGAGCGCATGTAGACGACGGCCGGCGGCAGCACGAACAGCGCGTTGTATTTGGACAGCAGGGCCAAGGAGGCCAGAACGGCCGAAGCCCAAAACGCCCGCGCGTCGTCCTCGTCCGCGGCGACCACGGCCAGCCACAGCGCCGGAAGCGCGAAGGCGGCCATCACGCGCTCGGCCATGACGTGGTTCATGTTCAGAGCCCACGCGGGTCCCGCCAGAACGGTCAGCACCGGCCACAACGGCTTTTTGAGGAAGCGCGCGGCCAGCGCGAGCAGCGCCCAAGCCGAGGCCAGATCGAACGGAAAGAAGCACGCGCGCGTCCAGAACTCCCCTCCGCCGGTCAGCTTCAGCGCCCCGGCGAGCAGGTACCCCAGCACCGGCGGGGTGTTGTTGATCGCCGACATCGGTTCGGACCAGCCGTACCAGTTGAAAGCGAACGACAACGGATGGGCGGGATCGCGCAGGATCTGCCGCGCGATGGCCAGAAAAAACGGCTCGTCGATCGTCCACGCCTTGCCCCACAGGCACAGGCCCGAGAGAAGGACGAAGGCGCCCGTGACGGCGAGGTCGCGGCGCGAGGGCGCCGCGGGCCCGGCGCTCAGAGGTTGGTCGTGACCAAGGTCTCCGTCGCGGAGACCCCGGGCACGGCGCGCACGCGGCTGACGATCAGGTTCGACAGCTTGTCCACCGTATCGGCCTCGGCCGACAGGATCATGTCCCAGCCGCCGAAGGTCATGTAGACCTCGGTGACGCCGTCGATGGCGCGGATGGAGGTCACCGCCGACTGCTCCTTGCCCGGGGTCAGCTTGCACAGCACGAAGGTTTTCATTTCATCTCCTTT
>JAGWMT010000404.1 GCA_028871595.1 Elusimicrobiota bacterium | reverse complement strand
GCCGTCACGGCTTGGCGCCGTTCGCTGGGTTTGACCGTGGAGAAGTCCGACGCGCATGTGCGCGGTCTTCAGGCGCATTTTCTGAAGCGCCTGTCCGAGAAGCCCCGAGGTCCGTTCAAGAAGGAAGCGCTGATTTCGACTGATTTGAACCGGCTGGGGCACTTCCTGACGTTCCGGCTTCCCGACGCGCCGGCGCTGTCCAAGAAGTTGGCCGCCGAGCACGGCGTGCTGACCGATGCGCGCGGAGACCGATTGCGCTTCGGTTTCGGGCTGTATCACGATCGGGCCGATGTCGACGCGTTGTTTTCCCGCCTGGATCGTTTTTCCTGATCTCGCGACTTGCTCCAGAGTAAGTTCGACCGTTCGGCCAGGATTCCCCGCAAGAAAAAGGCCCGCCGCGAGGCGGGCCCTGTTTTATCTCGCGCCGGCCCGAGTTCAGGACTTGAGCTTCAATCCCTTCGGCCCCACGTACTCGGACTGCGGGCGGATGAGCCGGTCCTGCTCGTGCTGCTCCATCACGTGCGCGCACCAGCCGGCCACGCGGCCGCAGGCGAACATGGACACGAACTGGTCGGGCTGAAGGCCGATGGACTGGAGCACCAAGGCGGTGTAGAACTCCACGTTGGTCTTGAGGTTGCGGCCGGGCTTGAGCTCCTCCAGCACCTTGACCGCGGTTTTCTCGACGGCGCGGGCCAGGTCGTAGAGCTTGGCGTTCTGCAGGTGCGCGCCCGCCATTTCCTGGGCGGTCTTGGCCAGCACCTCGGCGCGCGGGTCGCGGACCTTGTAGACGCGGTGTCCGAAGCCCATGATGCGGCGGCCTTCCTTGATCTCGTTGCGCAGCCAGGCTTCCGCCTTGCCCGCGGTCTTGATGTCCACCAGCATGTCGAGCACCGGGCCCGGGGCGCCGCCGTGCAGCGGGCCCTTCAGCGCGCCGACGGCGCCGGTCACCGCGCTGACCATGTCGGAGCGGGTGGAGGCGATGACGCGCGCGGCGAAGGTGGACGCATTCATCCCGTGATCGGATACAGTCACCCAGTACGTCTCAAGAGCTTTGGCGGCCATCGGGTCCGGCTCGACGCCAAAAGTCATATATAAAAAGTTCGCCGCCAGGCTGAGGTCGGAGCGCGGCGCGATGGGCTCGAGGCCCTGGCGCAGGCGCGAGTGCGCCGCGATCACCGTGGGGAAGCGCGACAGCAGGCGCTTGGCCAAGGCCAGGTCGCCGGCGGGGGAGATGTCGTTGGGGTTGGACACGTCCAGCGAGAGCGTGGCGCAGGCCATGCGCAGGGCGTCGATGGGCGGGGCGTTGCGCGCGGTCTTGATGATCTCGAGGGTCTCGGGGCGCAGGGCGCGGAAGCCGGCCAGCTCCTGCTGAATGCCCTGCTTCTCTTCCTTCGACGGGAGATTCCCGGTCCACAGCAGCATGGCGGCTTCCTCGATGGACACCTTGCCCGCGAACTCCTCGATGGGATAGCCGGCGATGATCAGGACGCCGTTCTGGCCGTCCACCATGCTGAGCTTGGTTTGGGTCGCGACGACCCCTTCCAGTCCGGCCTTGACCTGGGACGCGGGAGCGGCGGTGGGAGCGGCCATAAGTAAATCCTCCAGGAGTTGACGACGACGATTCGAGAATACCTCAAACAACTTAAACAAGTAAAGGCCTGCCCCCTCGTCAGGCGATGGCGCCGGCCTTGCGCAGGAGGTCCAGGCAGGCGGCGTTGGCGTCGCGGGTGACTTGGCCTTCGTCGGCGTTGACCAGGCGGCCGTTCTCGACCACGATTTTGCCGTTGACGATGGTCCACTTCGCGCGGTGCGCGGCGCCGCAAAACAGGAGCGAGGCGACGGGATCTCCGGCGGAGCCGGCGTAGTCCAGGCGGTCCACGTCGAAGATCGCGACGTCCGCCGCTTTTCCGGCCGACAGTTGGCCGATGTCGTCGCGGCCGACCACGGCGGCGCCGCCGCGGGTGGCCAAGCGCAGGACGTCGCGCGCCGGCATGGAGGCCACGCCGGATTTCACGCGGTGCACCAACAACGTTTGGCGCGCCTCGCCGAGCATATCCGACGTGTCGTTCGACGCCGAGCCGTCCACGGCCAGGCCGACGGGCACGCCGGCGTCCATGTATTTTCGCACCGGCGGGACGCCGGAGCCCAGGCGGAAATTCGACGACGGGCAATGCGCGATGCCGACCTTCGCCTTAGCGAGCCGTTTGATTTCGTCGTCATTCACATGGACCATGTGCGCGAGCCAGACATTCGAGTCCATCCAGCCCAGTGATTCGATGAAGTCCACGGGCCTCATCTTGTACTTCTCCAGGCAGTACGTCTCTTCATCCAACGTCTCGCAGAGATGGGTATGCATCCGCACGCCCCATTTCTTCGCCTG
>JAGWMT010000065.1 GCA_028871595.1 Elusimicrobiota bacterium | reverse complement strand
GTCGCGGACGATCTCGATCGCGGCGGCGGCCGACCCCGCTTCGAGGATTTTCAGGCCGTTCATCTCAAGGCAGCGCCGGAAGACGCGGCGCTGGAGGTGTTCGTCGTCGACGACAAGGACGCGCGGCGGACTCACGCCTTGAGTATAGCTCCTGGGGGCGTCCTCCGGTAGGGGGCGGCGGCGCCGTTCAGAGCGGCCCGAAGCGGGCGGCCAGGACCTTGGGGTCGGACGAGAGCGCGTAACGGCTGCACATGCGCGCATTGTATCCGATGCGCGGGGGTAACTGCTAGAATGCCCATCCATGACGGCGAAACCATCCTTAAAGAGGCGGTCCAGCGGAGTTCTCCTCCACCCCACCTCTTTGCCGGGCGGACGCGGAGGCGACCTGGGCCCCGCCGCGCGGGAGTTCGTGGATTTCCTGGCCGACAGCGGCCAGTCTTGGTGGCAGGTCCTCCCGGTGTGCCCTCCCGACGGCGGGGGCTCCCCCTATAATTCCCCGTCCGCGTTCGCCGGCAGCCCCGCGCTGATCAGCGCGGAGCTCCTGGCCGCCGAAGGCTATTTAAAGAAGGCCGAGCTGGGCCAGCCCAAGGCCAAGGCCCTGCGCGCGGCCTTGGACCATTTCGCGCGCCGCGCGCCGCGCGCGGACCGAGACGACTTCGAGGCCTTCCGCGTCCGCGAGGCCCGCTGGCTGGCCGAGCACTCCCTGTTCTGCGCCCTGCGCGACGCCCACGGCGGACGGCCGTGGCTGGAATGGGACGGGCCGTTGGTCCGCCGCGACGTCGATTCGTTGAACGCGGCCCGCGCGCGCCTGGCCTCCGACATCCGCTACCACGATTTCGTCCAATGGCTGTTCGCCCGGCAATGGAACGCGGTGCGGCTGCACGCCGCCGCGCGCGGCGTGGCCTTGATCGGCGACGCGCCGATCTACGTCAGCCACGACAGCGCCGACTGCTGGGCGCATCAGGAGCTGTTCTTCCTGGACGGGGACGGTCGCCCCACCGCGGTCGCCGGCGTTCCTCCGGACTATTTCTCCGAGACCGGCCAGCTGTGGGGCAATCCGCTCTATCGCTGGGACGAGCACGCCGCGAGCGGGTTCGCCTGGTGGGTCTCGCGCCTCAAGGCGTGCGCCGGACGCTTCGACGCCCTGCGCCTGGACCACTTCATCGCCTTCCGCAACTACTGGGAAATCCCCGCCGGCGAGAAGACGGCGGTCAACGGCCGCTGGGTGAACGCCCCGGGCGACGAATTGTTCGAGACCGTCCGCCGCGAGGTTCCGGGCCTGGAGATCATCGCCGAGGACCTGGGAACGCTCACGCCGCCGGTGGTCGCCCTGCGCGACAAGTTTTCCTTTCCGGGAATGAAGATCGCTCAGTTCTCCTTCTCCGGCGGCGAGGGGGACTGGCCCCGGAACTGGCCGGAGAACTGCGTCGGCTACACGGGCACGCACGACAACGACACCTCGCGGGGCTGGTACGAGGAAGACGGCGCCTCCAACGCGGGCCGCAATCCGGCGCAGGCCGCCAGCGAGCGCGCCGCCTTTCTGCGCGCCGCCGGTCCCGGCGCCGCCGACTCTCCGTCTTGGGCGATGGCCCGGCTCACGTGGCGCTCCCCGGCCCGTCTGGCGATCGCTCCCATGCAGGACCTTCTGCGCCTGGACGGGTCCGCCCGGATGAACCGTCCCGGGTCCATGGACGGACATTGGCGCTGGCGCATGGAGCCCGGCGCGCTCACCGCCGCGGTGGCCGGGCGTTTGGGCGCCATGACGGGCGCCGCGGGCCGGGCGCCGGAGGAGTTTTGAGCGCCGGGGCCGTCGAACACAAGTCCTCGCGCCTGTCCGATCAGGATCTGTATCTGTTCAACGAGGGAACCCACTCCAACCTGGGCGAGAAGCTGGGCGCGCACCTCGGAGTCGTGGACGGCAAGGCCGGGACCTTCTTCGCGGTGTGGGCGCCCGCGGCCAAGAAGGTCCACGTGATGGGCGATTTCAACGGCTGGTCGCGAAGCAAGCACGCGCTCAAGCCCCGCGGCTCGTCCGGCATCTGGGAGGGCTTCATCCCCGGGGTGGGGAAGGGCGCGCTGTATAAATACCTGATCGCCAATCCGTCCGGCCACAAGGGCGAGAAGGCCGATCCGTGCGGCTTCCGCCAGGAGGAGCCGCCGCGCACCGCCTCCGTCGTTTGGGACCTGGACTACGAGTGGAATGACGCGGAGTGGATGAAGACCCGCGGCCGGCGCGGCGCCTTGGGCGCGCCGCTGTCCATCTACGAGGTCCACTTCGGCTCCTGGCGCCGGGTGCCGGAGGAGGGGAACCGCTCGTTGACCTACCGCGAGATGGCGCCCCTGCTGGCCGCCCACGTGAAGAAACACGGTTTCACCCATGTGGAGCTTCTGCCGCTGATGGAGCATCCGTTCTACGGTTCCTGGGGCTACCAGACCACCGGCTACTTCGCGCCCACGGCGCGCTACGGCACGCCCCAGGACTTCATGTTCCTGATCGACCATCTTCACCGGGAGGGCATCGGCGTCATCCTGGACTGGGTCCCCTCGCATTTCCCGACGGACGCCCACGGCCTGTCGTTCTTCGACGGAACGCACCTGTTCGAGCACTCCGACCCGCGGCAGGGCTTCCATCCCGATTGGAAAAGCGCCATTTTCAATTACGGCCGCACCGAGGTCCGGGCGTTCCTGACCTCGAACGCGCTGTTCTGGCTGGAGAAGTACCACGCCGACGGCCTGCGCGTGGACGCGGTCGCCTCGATGCTGTATCTGGACTACTCCCGCCAGAACGGGGAGTGGATCCCGAATAAATTCGGCGGCCGCGAGAACCTGGAAGCCATCGATTTCCTTAAAGAACTCAACGAGACCGTGTACGGCGCCCATCCCGACGCGGTGATGATCGCCGAGGAGTCCACCGCCTGGGGCGGCGTGTCGCGCCCCACCTACGCCGGGGGATTGGGCTTCGGGTTCAAGTGGGACATGGGCTGGATGCACGACAGCCTGGAGTACTTCCGCAAGGATCCCATCCACCGTCGCTACCACCAAAACGAGATCACCTTCCGCGCGATCTATCAGTTCACCGAGAACTTCGTGATGCCGCTGTCGCACGACGAAGTCGTGCACGGCAAGGGCTCTTTGATCGCTCAAATGCCGGGCGACGACTGGCGAAAATTCGCCAACCTGCGTCTTTTGTACGCGTGGCAATGGGCCTGCCCCGGCAAGAAGCTTCTGTTCATGGGCGCGGAGATCGCCCAGCGCCAGGAATGGAGCCACGAGCGGTCGTTGGATTGGCACCTTCTCCAATATGAGCCGCACAAGGGCATCGCGCGCTGGGTGGAGCGCCTCAACCGCGTCTACCGCTCCGAACCCGCGTTGCACGAGCGCGACTGCGATCCCGCGGGCTTCGAGTGGGTGGACGCCGCCGACGCCGACAATTCCGTGGTTTCCTTCCTGCGCAAGGGCGTCTCCGAGGACGAGCAGGTCCTGTGCGTGTTCAACTTCACCCCGGTCCCGCGCCCGGACTACCGCGTGGGCGTCCCCGCCGGGGGCTGGTGGGCGGAACTCGCCGACTCCGACGGAGCCGATTTCGGCGGCTCCGGCGCCACGCTGGGAGGGGGGCTCAAGGCGGACAAGGAGCCCTGGCACGGGCGCCCGTACTCGGTGCGGCTGCAGCTGCCGCCGTTGGGAGCCGTTTTCTTGAAGCGCCCCGCGCGCTGATATTCCAGGAGGAAAAAAGCATGAAAATGCTCGCCGCCCTTTTCGTCGTCCTGCTGCTGGCCGCTCCGGCCGGAGCCAAACTCCGGAGCAAGTTGGTGGAATACAAGGACGGGGACGTGGTCCTGCAGGGCTACGCCGCCTGGGACGACGGGTTCAAGGACAAGCGCCCCGGCGTCCTGGTGGTGCACGAGTGGACGGGATTCGGACCGTACGCGCGCCGCCGCGCCGACATGCTGGCCAAGCAGGGCTACACCGCGTTCGCGCTGGACATGTACGGCAAGGGCGTGTTCGCCAAGAATCATGAGGAAGCCGCCAAGCTGGCCGGCGTCTTCTTCAACGACCGGACCTTGATGCGGCGCCGCGCGACGGCGGGGCTGGAGGAGCTCAAGAAGCTTCCCTACGTGGACACGTCGAAGCTGGCGGCCATCGGCTACTGCTTCGGGGGAACCACGGTCCTGGAGCTGGCGCGCATGGGCGCGGACCTCAAGGGCGTGGCCAGCTTCCACGGCAACCTGGCCACTCCCACTCCGGCCGCGGAGACGCCGAAGGCCAAGATCGCCGTCTTCCAGGGCGCCGACGACGCCATGACCATGCCCGCCGTGCCCGCCTTCGAGGACGAGATGCGGAAGGTGAAGGCCGATTGGGAGTTCACCGCGTATGGCGGCGCGGTGCACAGCTTCACGGTGGCCGAGGCGGGGAACGACAACTCGAAGGGGATGGCCTATAATAAGGAGGCCGACGAGCGCTCCTGGAAGGCGCTGCTCTCCTTTTTCGACGAAATCTTCCGCTGACGGACCGCCGGAATACGAAGGCCCTTGACCGGGCCTTCGTTTTGGTTTATAATAAACTATAGAAACCGTAATAGTTTCCGAGGTTTAAATGACTCCTCCCGCGACGACGAACGAAAGCCACGCCGAGACCCGCAAGCGCATCGTGGGCACGGCCCTCCAGCACTTCATGGCGGCCGGCTTCAGCACGGTCACCATGGACGACTTGTCCCGCGAGCTGGGGATGAGCAAGAAGACGCTCTACGAGTTCTTCCCGGGCAAGATCGAGCTGCTGCGGGCCACCACCCGCCTGCGCAACGAAGGCTGCCGTTTGGAGATGGAGGCGATCGCGGCGGAGAAGCTGGACTTCTTCGCCCGCGCGCGCAAGACCTTCGCCTATATCTCCCGCATGTACTCCCAGCTGACCCCCGCTTATCTCAACGACATCCGCCGCAACGCGCCGGAGGTCTGGACCGAGATCCAGGAATTCCGCCGGACCTACGTGCGGCGCAACATGCTGGACCTGATCGGCCAGGGCGTCGCGCAGGGCATTCTGCGCGAGGACCTGGACCGCGAGACCTTGGTGCGGCTGTACCTGACGATGACGAGCGCCTTGCTCAACCCCGAAATATCCGGCTGGGCGCCCGGGGAGCAGATCTCGACCACCTTCGAGGTATTCGTGCGCGTCTATTTCGAGGGGCTGATCACCGACTCCGGCCGCAAGAGCCTGGCGGGGAAGAAGGCGTGAGGTTCTTGCTCGCGGCGGCGGCGCTGTCCCTGACCGCGGCGGCGTTCGCGGCCGACGTTCCGACGCCGGTCTCCCTGCGCGACGCGATCGCGGCGGCCGTCGGCAGCCGCATCGACGCCGTCTCGGCGGGCGAGCGCGCCAGCCAGGCCCGCTCCCGCTCCCTGCAGGCCGCCTCGGCGCTCTTGCCGCAGTTGACCGCGTCCCTGGCCGAGACCCGCACCTTCAAGGTGAACCTGGCCGCGCAAGGCCTGAGTTTCCCGGGCTTTCCCAGCACGCTGGGGCCGTTCGACACCTTCGACGCCCGCGCCCGCCTGACCCAGAGGCTGTTCGACTGGGGTTCCTGGCGCCGCGCCCAGTCCGGCTCGGCGGCCGCCCGCGCGGCGAACGCGGAGGAGAAGGCGGCGCGCGAGCAGGTGGCGGCGGCCGCGGCGCTTTCCTACCTGGAGGCCGTCCGCGCCCAGCGGGCCGTCGCCGCCGCCCGCGCCGACAAGGACGTGGCCGACCGCCTCCTGTCCCTGGCGCGCGACCGCAAGGAGCAGGGCGCGGCCACCGGCGTGGACGTGGTCCGGGCGGAGGCGCGAGACGCCGATTCCGACGCGGCCCTTCTCCGCGCCCAGATCTCCGAGACCGAGGCGAAGCTTCTTCTCAAGCGCGTGGCGGGCTGGCCCTTGGGCCGGACTTTGACGCTCACCGACGACTTCACGGCCGCCTCGTCCAGCGCGCCGGCCCTGGAGGCCTCGCTGACCGCCGCCTTCGGGGGCCGCGCCGAGATCGAGGCGGCCGAGGAGCGCGCCCGCGCGGAGTCCTTGGCCGCGAAGGCCGCCTTCGGCGACCGCGTTCCGTCGATCGTGCTGACCGGGGACTACGCCCGGAGCGGCACGGTGCCTTCCGACGCGAAGAACGTCGGGGCCGTCGGCGGCGCCGTGAGCGTTCCCATCTTCGCCGGCGGCCTGGGGAAGGCGCGGCAGGAGGAGGCCGAGTCCCGCGACCGGCAGGCGCTCGCCGACCTGGCCGACGTCCGCCAGCAGGTGGAGCTGGACGTGCGCACCGCGCTGGAGCGTCTGTCGGAATCCTCCCGGGAGGAAAGTGCCTCGGAGCTGTCCCTGCGGTTGGCGGCCCGCGAGCTGGAAATGGCGCAGGACCGCTACGCCGCGGGCTTGGGCGCGTCGGTGGACGTGATCGAGGCCCAGGCGGAACTGGCGCGGGCGCGCAGCGCCCAGGTCGCGGCGCTGGCCGCTTACCACTCGGCGCGCGTGAACTACGCGGCGTCCATCGGCCGGGCCGGAGACTTCACCCTTTGACGCACGGAGACGATATGGAGCCCAAGACCATGACCCTCGAAGAAGACGGCGTCGGAGCCCGGCGGCACGGACGGACCGGGGTCGCGCCCTGGAAATGGGCGGCGGGCGGAGCGGCCGCGGCCGCGCTGCTGGGACTCGGCGGATACGTCTTGTTCGGGCCGCCTTCGGAATCCACCGATGACGCCGCCATCGAGGCGCACGTGATCCCGGTCAGCGCGAAGGTCGCCGGCCACGTGTCCCGCGTGCTGGTGGACGATAACCGCCTGGTGAAGTCCGGAGAGCTGCTGGCCGAGCTGGACTCCCGTGATTTCCAGACGCGCCTGGACGAGGCGAAGGGCAAGGTGGAATCCGATCGCGCGTCGGCGGCCAAGACCGCGGCGGACCTCAGGCGCGCGCAGGCCCTGTTCGCGCGGGACGAGGCCTCCAAGCAGGACCTGGAGCACGCTCAAGCCGCGTCGGACGGCGCCAAGGCGGACCTGTCCGAGTCCGAGGCGGCCCTGCGCCAGGCCGAGCTGGACCTGTCCTACACCCGCATCGCCGCGCCGGAGAGCGGCCGCGTGACCCGCAAGGCCGTGGAGCCCGGCGCGTACGTGGCCGTGGGCCAGTCCATGCTGGCCTTGGTGCCGGACGACGTCTGGGTGGTCGCGAACTTCAAGGAGACGCAGCTGGCGCGCATGCGCGTCGGCCAGGCCGCGAAAATCCGCGTGGACGCCTATCCCGACGCGCGCTTGAGCGGCCGCGTGGACAGCATCCAAGCCGGCACCGGAGCGCGCTTCAGCCTCCTGCCCGCCGAGAACGCGACCGGCAACTTCGTCAAGGTCGTGCAGCGCGTGCCGGTGAAGATCACGCTGGACGAGAAGCCGTCCGGCGGCCGGGTGCTCGCGCCCGGGATGTCGGTGGAGGCGACGGTGGATCTTCGGTGAGCGCCCCGGCGCCCGCAAGCGGCCCCTGGAAGCCCCGGCACAATCCGTGGCTGGTGACGATCTCGGTCATGCTGGCGACGTCCATGGAGGTGCTCGACACCTCCATCGCCAACGTGGCCCTGCCGCACATCGCCGGAAATCTGTCTGCCTCCACGGACGAGGCCACCTGGGTCCTGACCAGCTACCTGGTCGCCAACGCCATCGTCCTGTCGGCGTCGGCCTGGCTGTCCACGTTCTTCGGACGCAAGCGCTACTTGGCGTTCTCCGTGACCTTGTTCGTCGTCGCCTCCGCGCTGTGCGGCATGGCGCAGACCTTGCCGCAGTTGATCGCCGCGCGCGTCCTGCAGGGCATCGGCGGCGGGGGGCTGCAGCCTCTCGCTCAGGCCATCATGCTGGAGTGCTTCCCGCCCGAGGAGCGCGGCGTCGCCATGGCGGCCTACGGAATGGGCATCGTCGTGATGCCCATCATCGGGCCGACCTTGGGGGGGTGGATCACCGACAATTTCTCCTGGCGCTGGATCTTCTACATCAACCTCCCCATCGGCGTCGCGGGACTGCTGATGCAGCAGGTGTTCGTGGAGGATCCGCCGTGGATCGTGCGCAACCTGAAGGCCTCCATCGACTACGTCGGCTTCGGCCTGATGGCGGTGGGCATCGGCGTGCTGCAGATCGTGCTCGACAAGGGCCAGGAAGCCGATTGGTTCGGGTCGACGTGGATCTGCTGGGCCACGGCGGTCTCGGTCCTTTGCCTGTCGGTCTTCGTCTGGTGGGAACTGCGCGACAAGCACCCGATCCTGAACATCCGGCTCCTGAAGAACCGCAATTTCGCGACGGCGACGGTGCTGATCGCCATCCTGGGGGCGGTGCTGTACGGCTCGACGGCCATCCTGCCCATCTTCATGCAGTCCCTGATGGGCTACACCGCGCTGACCTCGGGGCTGGCGATGACCCCCCGCGGCATCGGCTCGTTCCTCTCCATGCTGACCGTCGGACGCATCGTCAAGAAGGTGGATAACCGCCTATTGATGATGTGCGGCTTCCTGGGCCTGGGCTGCTCGACGTATCTGCTGAGTCTGTTGAACCTGGACATCAGCCCGGCGAACATCTCCTGGCCGCTGGTGATGAGCGGCTTCTGCATGGGCTTCATCTTCGTGCCTCTGACGACCTTGGCCGTCGCCACGTTGCGCCAGGACGAGATCCAGCAGGCCACCGGCCTTTACAGCCTGCTGCGCAACCTGGGCGCCAGCGTCGGCATCTCCGTGATGATCGCCATGCAGTCGCGCGCGGCGCAGACGCACCAGGCGACCTTGGCCGCGCACCTGACGTCCTACGACTTCGCGTACCGGCAGAATTTCAGCCGCATCATGGAGGCTTTTCACGGCTTGGCGCCGCAGGCCGCTCAAGGAATGGCCGTGGGGGTCGTCTACACCCAGCTGATCCGCCAGGCCACCTTGCTCTCCTACATGGACGCCTTCCGCTGGATGGCCTTGATCTGCGTCTGCTGCTCCCCGTTGGCGTGGATCCTCCGCAAAGGCCGCAAGCCCGAGGGGCACGTGATGCTGGAATAGCGAAGATAAAAGCGCGGTAAAAAAGACGGATAGGCCCGAAGTCTGGGCCCAAGTGGGCCCATGGTCCCTGTCGGCGCGCGCGGAAAGCGCGTAAACTGACAACATGAACCGAAACCACCGCCGGGTCGTGCTCCCGCTCCTGGGAATGGTCGTGCTCCTGGCCGCGTCCGCCCACGCCGACCCCGATGACGACGGAGAGTGGACCAAGTACGTCCCGCCCGTGACCCCCGGGTCCGTGATCATCCCGAACACGGCCGAGGGCGGCTACTCCAGCCCGGACCAGACCCGCAACGATCAAAGCCTGCGCAAGGGCGTGCTCGACCAGCTCTGCCGGCATCTGAAGATCAACCACAATTTCGGCTTCGGCGGGCCGGACTTCTCCGGAACCAGCGTGGGCCTGTCGCGGGCGCTGGCCACTTATCCGGACAATACCTTGGCCGTCGTGGACGACGAGCAGGTGACCTTGGCCGGCGCGCACACCTTCTCGAAGCTGCTCGGCGAAGGCGGCGCGTCCATCGGCCTGAGCATCGGCGGGGAGATCGGCGGCCACACCATGGTGATCCGGCGCCTGCCCTCCAAGCAGAGCTGCGACGAGGTCTTCCATTTGGCTAATTTCGCGGACATCAAGACCGTCTTCCCGATCAGCGCCGAGCGCATCACGAACATGCAGCTGGGCGAGTTGTGGCGTCTGCCCTTCACCCTGAGCTATTCTCAGGGGCTGTCGGTCGGCGACGCCTTGCTCAACGCGGCCGGCCACGGGACTCTCCTGACTTTGTCCTACGGGCGCGGCGATACCGGAAAGACCAGCATGACCCTTTACCGCATCGCCGACGACAAGGTCCGCTTCCGCTTCCGCATCGACCACGTCATCGTGAACACCGGCTCGGGCGGCATCAACGAGATCATTCCCGCCATCGAGTTCGCCGCCAACCCTCACGCGGCCCTGGCCCGGGTCCTGGTCAACGCCGCCCTGCACGAGATCAACGGGCAGTTCGAGCAGTACTCGACGGGCTGGTTGACCTACGCGAAGGGCGGCTCCGACGGAGCCGGCGCGCTGATCGAATTCGTGCTGGATCCCCGCGATCCGGCGCAGGCCGAAGCCTTGGCGAAGGCCATGAAGGGCGACATCTACAGCCTGATCAAGATGGGCGTGCGCCAGAGCACGCTGAAGGCGGACGTCAACAGCGCGCTCAAGGACTATGAGTCCTTGGGACGGGCGAACTCGGCGCAATTGGGCGATCCGACCTACGCGGCGACCAAGAAATACGAGGCGCACACGAAGTCCTGGTCGCTCAACATTCCGCTCCTCGTGTCTCACGACTCGCAGGCCCTGTTCGGCGACGACAAGATCCAGGTCTTCACGGACGCCGACGGCACCTACACCTACTACCGGACCGACACCACCAAGTCCACCCAGTGGATCAAGCTGCCGGTGGTCGGTCCCTGGGTCAAGACGAACTCCCAGCGCGACGCGGAGGTGGTGACGCACGCCAAGCCCGGAGGCGACGCCGAGGCCCCGTTCATCGTGTACCTGCGCAACCAGGGCTACCTGCGCGCCACCGCCTCCACGGTGCGCGAGCCCGTCGATGAAATCAACTCCGTGCTCAAGCTCGTCGGCGCCCAGCGCGGCGGCTCCGGCGGGAACCTGCTCCTGCCCGTGGACAAGCTCGTGCCGCCCTCTCCGCTGATCGAGAACAACGCCCCCAGGGGCAACCATCAGGGGACCGAGGCGGCGGACCGCAAGGGAACCATGTCCTTCACCTTGGTCTTCAATCAGCAGGCCGTGCGCGACATCCTGGCGGCCCCGACCGAGTCCGTGGTCAAGGCCGTGGGCGCCGCCTTGGGCAGCGGCCCGATGGCGGAGTGGCTGGCGGCCAACGCGAAGTACCAGGACGGGACCTTGGTCTTCAGCCGCCGCGACGCCGAGCAGGCGTTCCCCGGCGACGACGTCCGCGATCTGTCCAGCCTCAGCGGCCGGGCCGCCGATATGCTGGCCGATCTGGCCGCGGCGCGCGACGCGAAATCCAACGTCGAGCGCTCCGAGGCCCTGGCGAAGCTGATCGGCGGGCGCGCCCGCACCGACATGAAATACGAGGACGTCATGAAGGTCCTGGTCCAGATGGTGGACCCCATGGACCTGACGGGCGACTTCGTGTCCAACATCGACATCACCACCAAGGGCGTGGCCAGCGAAAAGGGCCACCTGGTCCTCAAGAAGGGCCGCCCCGAGGTGGACGGTCTGCGCGCCGCCGGCGAGACCCGCAACCGCTTCGCCGAACCGTCGCCGCTGGTGGATTGATCGCGGGGGGCTGCGCCCTTGGCTGTGAGGTCTCGCTTGGTGGTTTGCGGCTTTAAGAACAACATGCCCCCGCCAAATGGCCTCTCGTCGACCATCCGATGTCCTTAAAGCCGCGAACCACCGTGGGATTGCGCCCGACGGACTAATCATAACGGCGCTTGCCCGTGCAGAGTCCTTCGCGTTGCCGTTCCCGCCGTCGCTCGGCTTCCTCCGCGTGCAGGTCCGCGCTTTCGTCGCACAACTCAGTCGTGTCAAAGAGAAGCCGGTAGCCCAAGCCCTCGAAGAGTTTGACCCAAGTGGAGAGGCGCGCGTCGCGGCCGTTCTCCACGCGGTTGACCAAGGACGAATCCACTCCCGCCTCGTCGGCCAATTGACGCTGGGAGATGCCCCGCTCCTCCCGAAGTCCCGTCAGCAGAGAGGCCAGACGCGGCGCGGCGGTCTCGTATCCCATACAATGCGCTATCCTATCCCCGATGAACGTCCTGGTCCTCAACTGCGGCTCCTCGTCGATCAAGTTCCAGGTCATCGCGACCGATGAAAAGCGCATCGCGGCCGACTCGGACCGCTGTCTGGCCAAGGGTCTGGTCGAGCGGGTCGGCGGCCTGTCGCTCCTGACGTTGCAGGTGGACGGACGGGAGCCGGTGTGCTCCGACGAGTCCCTGCGCGACGTTCGCGCGGCGCTGGAGCGGATCGTGCGTTGGGTCATCGCGCCGGAGTCGGGCATCGAAGGGGTGCGTTCGGTGGCCGATATCCATGCCGTCGGCCACCGCGTCGTCCACGGGGGGGAGAAGTTCAGCGCGTCGGTCCGCATCGACGCCGAGGTGATGGCCGGAATCGAGGCGTGCGTCGAACTGGCGCCGCTCCATAATCCCGCCAATCTCAAGGGGATCCGGGCGGCGCAGGAGGTCCTGGGTCCGGGCGTGCCCCAGGTGGCGGTGTTCGACACGGCCTTCCACGCCAGCATGCCCGAGACCGCGTATCTGTACGGCATCCCGTACCATTTCTACCGCCGGCACAAGATCCGGCGCTACGGCTTCCACGGGACCTCGCACCGCTACCTGGCCTACCGCTACCGGACCATGATGGGCCTGCCCAAGGAGAAGGTGAACATCATCACCTTGCACCTGGGCAACGGCTGTTCGGCGGCCGCGATCAAGGGCGGGGCGTCGATCAACACGTCCATGGGGTTCACCCCGCTCGAAGGCCTGATCATGGGGACCCGGTCGGGCGACGTGGACGCCACGGTGCTCGAATTCCTGGCGCATAAGGAGGGCCTGAGCCTTCCCGAGATCCTGACCGTCCTGAACAAGGAATCGGGCCTGCTGGGACTCTCGGGTCTGACCAGCGACATGCGCGAATTGCTGGAGGAAGAGAGCGAGAACGGCGATCGCCGCGCCCGCCTGGCCGTGGACGCCTTCTGCGCCGCCGTGCGCCGGCGCGTCGGCTCCTATCATGTGGAATTGGGGGGCGCCGACGCCTTGGTGTTTTCGGCCGGCATCGGAGAGAACTCGGCGGAGGTCCGCCGCCGGATATGCCGAGGTCTCGAATGCCTGGGACTCGAGTTGGACGAACGACGCAACTCCGCGCTGAAGCGCGGCCAGGCGGGGCCGATCACCAAGGATTCGTCGCGCCTCAAGGCCTACGTGATTCCCACCAACGAGGAGCTTTTGATCGCCCGCGACGCCTTTCGGGCCATTTCCGGGCTTCCTTCTCCCGCCGCTCGCCGCAAGGCCCGCTAAGACCCCCGGAAACACGAAACCCCCGGCGTTTCAGCCGAGGGCCTGGTCCCGCCATTTCTTGTTGCGGGTTCGAAATCTGACGACAGCCGTAGTATAGCACGTCCAGGGGGAAAAGTCGACCCCCAGTCTTATCTCACACAAGATGAGCCCGAAGAATAGGCTGTTTCTCACACAAAATGAGCCTGAAGAGGACTTCGTGAGTCGTTGTCGGCGCGTGGTAACCTGGGTCCATGACGATCATCATGGACGACGCGAAAATCACGACGGTGG
>JAGWMT010000064.1 GCA_028871595.1 Elusimicrobiota bacterium | reverse complement strand
TGGCGGGGCCAACGGGATTCGAACCCGTGATCTCCGCCTTGACAGGGCGGCGTGTTAGGCCAGCTACACCATGACCCCAGCGCGACAGTATAACACATTCGCGCAAGTCCCGCCAAACCCGCGCGGCGGCTCAGGCCGCGGCCTTCTCGCCGTGGGCGGCGTAGAAAACGGCCGCGACCAGGGAGAAGGCCGCCCCGCAGGCGGCCATCACGAGCCGCGGCGAGTAGTCGCGGAACAAGGTGGGGGAGGCCGTCATCAGGAGCAGGGCCGCGCCGGTCTCCGCGGCCATGCGCAGGCGGAACAGCTTGGGGATGTCCTCGACCGGATAAAGCGTCTGCACCAGGTCCACGAACGGCAGATCGCTGACCGGGCCGCCGAAGCCGCCCAGCGCGCAGGCCGCGCCCAGCCAGAACAGGTTCGGCGCCAGGCCCATGGCCAGGAAGCCCGCGCCCAGGAAGGCGTAGCCCACGCAGGCCAGCGCCACGGGGCGCCGCCGGCGGATGTTGCCGGCCCACAGCGCGCCGCCCACGTTGCCCGCGCCGTAGCACGCCACGGCCCAGCCGAACGCGCGCATGTCGCCGGGCGCCATGGCCCGGGCCAGCAGGGCCAGACCCAGGCCGTAGGACAGGTTCCAGAAGCCGCCGATCAGGGCGCGCACCAGCATCAGGTCGCTCATCAGCGGGCTGCGTCCCGCGGCGCGCAGGCCGTCGAGCAGGCTTTCGTGGAAGCCCGGGCGCGGCCGGAGCGGGCGCGCGGGCCGCGCCGAGGGCGCCAGGCGCGCGACGGACAGCGCCGACACCCAGAAGCTGGCCGAGTCCAAGGTGAAGAAGTGGATGGTGGGGACGAACGGCGCCAGCAGGCCCACGATGGCGGGGCCCACCGCGCGCGCCAGGCGCACCGTCGTGCTCATCAGGCCCGTCGCCGCCTGCAAGGTCTCCGTGTCCGGCGCCACGTCGGGCAAGGTCGCCTGCAGCGCCGGCTCGAAGAACGCGCTCAACGCCGACAGCGACAGCGCCACGACGAACAGGAGCGGCAAGGTCACCGTGCCCATATAAAACGCCGCGACCGGCGCCAGCACGATCAGCGCGCGCGCCGCGTCCACCCCGATCATCGTGCGCCGGTGGTCCCAGCGGTCCGCCCAATGCCCGCCCACCAGGCACAAGGCGAACAGCGCGCCGGACTGGGCCGCCGCCAGGTAGCCGGTGTCCGCGCCGATGAGCCCCACCGCCAGCCAGATCAGGGCGACGCGGTAGATCTCGTCGCCGATCGCCGACAGGGCCTGGCCGCTCCACAGGAGGCGGATCGAGCGGTCGCGCAGCGCCTTGAGCATCAGCATGAGGACGTGAGTATAGCGGTCCGCCGTCGCCGGTCAAGGGCCGGGCTTGCGCCCGGGGGGCAGACGCGCTATCCTTCCCAAGTGAGGATCCTCGCCGCCGCGCTGCTCCTGGGCGCGTCGCGACTGTTCGCCGCCGACGCGCCCGCCTACCTCTCCCGGAACGGAAGCTTCGCGCTGACCGTCCCCGCGCCGTACCAGCCGCGCTTCATCCCGCGCGTCGGCCTGGACATCGTCGGCTGGGAGCGCGCCGGGGATCATTCCGTGGCGGGGGCGGTTTGGCGCATGAACCACCAGGTGTTCGACCGCTTCAGCGGCTCGGCGGAGGGCGCCGCGGCCTTCCTGCGCTCCACCCACATGTGCGGCGACCGCGTCTGCCGCTCGACGCGGCTGCGGGGCGAACCGCTGGGCGGCGACGGCGTTCTTTACTACTACGAACTGCGCGACCCCAGCGTCCCGCCCGACCGCGGCGTGTTGTCCGGCATCGCCCGCACCGGGGGCGAGTTCTACCGGGTGCAGGGCGTCAACTACGACCCGGCGCGGCCCTCGCGCGCGGAATTCCTGCGCATCCTGCGCAGCCTTCGTCCCGCGCCGGCCGAGGACGCGCGCCCGGTGCCCGTTCCTCCCGGCGACGGGGACGTCTCCGACTGGGGCATCCGGTTCTCGGGCGAGTCGGACCTGTCCCTGATGCAGGACTCGCGCAGTTCCCGTCCGGCGCCCGTTTCTCCTCCCGCCGCCCGCCGTCGCGCCCGCGTCGTCGCCAAGCGCCGCGCGCCGCCCAAACCGGCCGTGCGCGCGCCCGTCCCGGCGGAGACCATGCCGGCGGCGCCGCCCGCGCCGTTCCATGAAGACCCGCCGGCGCCGGCGGGGAAGCTGTACGAGGACCCGGACGACGTCCTGCAGCACGACGCCCTTCCGGACCTGATCGAGATGCTGCGCCACGCCAATCCCCGCGTGCGCGCGCGCGCCGCCGACATCCTGGGCCAACGCGGCGAATCCGCCGCCGCCGCCGTGCCGCGCCTGATGGGCAATCTCGACGACAAGGATGACCGCGCCCGCTCCAGCGCCGCGCTGGCGCTGGGCAACATCGGCGCGCCGGCGCGCGCGGCGATCCCCAAGTTGAAGACGTTGCTCCACGATCGCAACGCCGACGCGCGGATGAGCGCGCGCGACGCGCTGGAGCGGCTGGAGGCTCCCTAGCGGGGGGCCGCGGCCGGCGTCACGGAGACCACCGACCAGTCCGCGCCGGAGAAATCCACGACGAAGTTGAGCGCGGGCGGCCGGACGCCGCGCGCGTCGCGGAACTTGACCAGGCCCGAGTAGCGCTGGCCCTTCACCTTCTTGACGCTGGCGTCCTTCACGACGGGCTTCGTCAAGCGCCAGGCCTTCGGCTTCTTGCCCTTGGCCTTTTCCAGGTACGGCCAGTAGCCCTTGGGGCTTTTCGTCTCCACGTAGGTCTCCACGACCGTGGTGAAGTTCGCGCGGATGTCGTCCAGGCTCATGGGGCCGGGCACGGGGTCCGGCGTCACGGGCGGCGCTTCGGACGAATCCCCGCCGCCGTTTTGAAGAACCGAGCCGTAGCGCCCGCGCGTGACGCCCGAGACGCGGCCCCTGTTCTTGTGCGGCTCGCCGCCCTCGTTCGCCTCGCCCCGTTCGGCGTTCGCACCGCTCGCCAGGGCATCGTTGTCCGGGGAGCCCGTCGGGGAGTGGTTGGTCTGCGGCTGGATCGCCTGGAAGCCGTTCGGGTCGGAGCCGACGGCGCCGCCGTTCGAGGCGGGGCGGACCTGGGGAAAGTCCGGGTTGTCGTCGGCCCGCGCGCCGGCCGCGCCGATCAGGAGCCCGAGGGAGACAAGCAGGAAAGCCGGAAGCGGCCTCATCGCCCCAGTGTAGGGCGGGCGGCGGAATAAATCAAGCGCTACAGGCGGTAGGTCAGGCCCAGGGTGAACATATGCCCGCGCGTGCCGAAATCCGTTCCCAGGATGCGGGTCACCTTGGACCAGGAGACGGTCTCGGTCCAGAGGTAGCGGTACGAGCCGTCCAACGACCAGTTGGAGCCGAGCAACAGCTCCAGGCCGAGGCCGACGTGGGGGCCGAACAGGCGCATGGGGTTGTACGGCCCGTCGGCGTGGGTCGGGTACCAGCCGCCGCCGATCAGTAGATAGGGCGAGAGGCTGGCGTCGGGCGCGAAGTAGCCCAGCACGGTGGCCTGGACGGCCGTGGTCCGCACGCGGGTTCCGCCCGAATCGTAGTGCGCGAAGTCGGCGGAGGCCTCGAACGAGTAGACGGAAGTCATGTGCAGGCGGAGCACGGCGCCGGGAGCCCAGGTCCCGTGGTCGGCGTCGCCGGGATGATAGAACGCGGCGCGCGCTCCGGCGGAGGTGGCGGTGTGCTGGCCCTGGCCGGCCTCGCCGCCGTCGTACGCGGCCGCGGCCGACGCGGCGAAGAGGAGGGAAAGAAAAAGAGCGGATCGGACGTTCATGCCCCACTCTACAAAAGTGCCGGGCCTTGCGCGCGGCCGGGAGCGGCTATTCTGCGGACATGAGATGCATTCCCTTGGGTCCATTGACAAATGCACAGAACCTGTTAAACTATTAAAACGTGATCAGAACATTCGGCGTCCGGGCGACTCAGGATATCTGGGATGGGGAGAACACGGCGGCCGCCCGGGCGTTCCCACGAGAGGTTTGGAATACGGCTCAACGCAAATTAGACATGATTCATGCGGCTCGTAACCTCATCGACCTTCGGGTTCCGCCGGGGAACCGGTTGGAGAGGCTCAAGGGCAAGATGAAAGACTTCTGCAGCATCCGAATCAACGATCAGTTCCGAATCATCTTCAAATGGACGCAAGGTGCGGCAGACGAAGTCGAGATCATCGACTATCATTGACAGGGGAGACTATGATTCCGAAGAACCGACGGCCGACGCACCCGGGGGAGATTCTCCTTCTCGAATTCCTGCGCCCGATGGGCATCTCCCAGACGAAGCTGGCTCTCGACCTGGACATCCCCATTCAGCGCGTGAACACCTTGATCAATGGCAAGCGCGGCATCACGGCGGAGACGGCTCTGCTGATCTCGCGTTATCTCAAGACGACGCCGGAATTCTGGATGAATCTTCAGGCGGCGTGCGATCTTTACGCAGCGCAGCGTGAACTCGCCGCGACCTGAGCGATGCCGATCTTCCCGCTTGTCTGAGTTTGTGCATGGCAGGCGGGTGTTGTCGCGCGCGCCAATCCGTCGCGAAGCTGTTAAACTCTGTTTGACGGGCCGTTAGCTCAGCGGTAGAGCGATCCCTTTACACGGGAAAGGTCGGGGGTTCGATCCCCTCACGGCCCACGTTTTTCCGTTACGGCAGGATGATCTTGGACTTCGGCGCGCCCACGGTCAGGACCTCCACGTCGAACTCCAAGGTCTTGCCGGCCAGCGGGTGGTTGAGGTCGAGCGTGACTTCTTCCAAGGAAATCTCGCGCACCACCGCGCGGAACGGGCCGTCCGGCCCCTCGCCCTGCACTACCGCGCCCACGGCCAGGTCGGGCAGGTGCGCCAGCGCCTGACGGGGCGCCTTGATCAACAACTCGGGGTGAAGCTCCCCGTAGCCCTGAGCCGCTTCCACCTTGATGTGGCGCTTCTCGCCTTCCTTCGCGCCCGCCAGGCCGGCTTCGATCCCGGGGACCAGCATCCCCTCGCCCTGCACGTACTCCAGCGGCTCGCGTCCGGAGGAACTGTCCACCACCGCCCCGTCCACCGTCAACGTGTAATGCATGCTGACCTTCGAGCCCGCTGCGATCATGGAAATGTCTCCTGGTGCGGCTTGGTTAGTGCCCCTCGGGCTTGGCGGCGGGAGGGAGGGTCTTCTTCAATTCGTCGAGGCGCGCCTTCGTCTCGACCAGGTGCTTCTCCACCGACGCGAGATACTTCTTCGCGTAGTGCCCCTGGATGTCGTCGGGCTTGTAGTACGGGATCTCGAACTTGAGATTCTCGCACGTCTGCTCCAACCCGGCCGTCAGGCGTTCCAGGTATTCGGCCAGCTTGACGGGATCGGTGGGCTCCACGGCGCCATTGTCCCACATCCGGCGCCCGTCGTCAAATGCGGGCGCCTAAGGGAGGTACTTGATCTCGCGGAGCTCGTAGTGCCCGCCCATGTTGGCCAGCCGCTCGGCCCGGCGCAGCCCCTTGTACAGATCGTTGACCTTGATGGAGCTGTCCAGCCGGATGGTCACCACGCCCTGCTCTTTTTCGAAGGAGAGGACCGCCTTCTCCACCTCCGGCAGCTTGCCCCATTCCGCGGCGATCGCCCGCGCGCAGACCGTGCACAGCATCCCGTGCACGCCCACCGAATAACGGCCCGGCGGCAGCTCCGAATACGCCGCGGGCATGTCGGCGAAGCCGGCCGACAGCGCCGTGCCGGCCAAAGCCAGCGGCAGGAGCGCCAGGAGGCGAAGTCTCATCATTAAGGAGCATAGCAGGCGCGATGGCGCACGTCCAGAGGATTTGATAAACTCGGCGCCGTGGAACTCTTCGGCCGCGCTTCGTGGCTTATGTTCGCGGTCGGCGCCCTGCCGACGGGACTGGCCGGCTGGTGGATCGGCAGCCACGCCGGCGTCTTCTCCCCGTTGGCCCTCGCCCTGATCGCCCTGTCGTCCGTGTGTTTTTCCGTGGGCGCCACCTTGCTGGCGTGGCGCTGGTTCGTGTCCCCGCTGCGCGAGTTGGAGCGCGGCCTGGAGCGCTGGACCCACGGCGACCTGTCCACCCCGCTGGACGAGGACCGCATGTCCGGCTGGCAGGGCCTGGCCCGCCAGTTTTCCCGCGCCCAGATCGACCTGCAGCGCAGCCTGGAGGACGCCAAGGCGGAGCTGGCCATCGAGCGCGCCCGCATGCAGACCTTGATCGAGAAGATTCCCGACGCCCTGATCATGACCAACATGCGCGGCGAGGTGGTGTTCCTGAACGGCGCCGCCATGGCCGTCCTGGGCGCCAAGCCCGCCGACGTCCGCGCCGGCGGGCGGGCCCTGTTCACCCCGCTCCAGCCCGACAAGTGGCGCATGCCCGTGCAGGAGATCCTGAAGAAGCACTCCTCCGGCAAGCCGGTGGAGGTCAGCGGCGTGGACGAGGCCGTCGCCACCTTCCGCACCGTCGTCACCATGTTCAATGATGCCTCCACCGGAGACTTCGGCGTCCTGGTCATGCTGCGCGACGTCACCGCCGAGCGGCGCCTGGACGCGATGAAGGAGGAGTTCTTCCAGTCCGCCGCCCACGACCTGCGCGCCCCCCTGTTCGCCATCCAGGGCTACCTGCGCCTGCTCAAGAAGTCTTTGATCCTGGACGAGCGCCAGACCGGCTGGTTCTCCTCCATTGATCAGTCCTGCGAGAAGCTGACCTTGCTGGTCAAGGACGCCCTGGATTTCGCCCGCATCGAGAACGGCTACCTGCGCCTCTCGCCCACCCCCGTGGATCCCCGCGCCTTGGCGCGCCGCGCCGTGAACCTGTTCGCGCCCCTGGCCGACGAGCGCGGCCTGGTCCTGGAGGCGCGCATCGCCGCCGACGCCCCGGCCGCGTTCGAGGCCGACGAGCGCCTCATCGAGCGCATGCTGCACAACCTGCTGGGCAACGCCCTCAAGTTCACCCCGCGCGGCGGACACGTGATCGCCCGCGTGGCGTCCCACGGCGACCAGATCGAGTTCGCCGTCGAGGACGACGGCCCCGGGATCCCGGAGAGCCAGCGCGCGTTCATCTTCGAGCGCTTCCGCCAGCTGGAGACCGCGGGGCCCAAGTCCGGATTCGGCTTGGGACTGTCCATTTGCGCTAAAATCGTCAAGCTGCACCGCGGAGTCATCTGGGTGGAGCCCGGGCCGGCCTCCGGTTCGCGCTTTATCGCTCGTCTGCCGCTCTCTCAGCACGCCAAGGAGAATGCCTGATATGAAGACCCTCGCCGCCGCCCCGTCGTCCGTGATGGCCGACGCCTTCCTGCCGGAGGGCGCGCTCGCCGACGGCCTGGCCGTCGTCGTGGCCAGCCTGTTCGTGGCCGTCTGCGCCCAGATCGAGTTCCACCTGCCCTTCACCCCCGTGCCCATCTCCGGCGGGACCTTGGGCGTCCTGTACGCCGGCGCCCTCCTGGGCTCCCGGCGCGGCGCCGCGGCCGTGGCCCTGTATCTCCTGGAAGGCGCGGCCGGACTGCCGGTGTTCTCCGGCGGCGCGGCCGGGTTCGTGCATCTGCTGGGGCCCACCGGCGGCTACCTGGTGGGATTCCCGTTGGGCGCCTTCGCGGCCGGCCTTCTGGCCGAGCGCGGCTGGGACCGCACCCCGCTGCGCGCCTTCGCCGTCATGCTGGCCGGCAGCCTGCCCATCTTCGCCCTGGGCCTGATCGGTCTGGCCCGCTTCGTTCCGGCGCGCGCCCTCCTGGGCGCCGGACTGTGGCCCTTCGTTCCGGGCGACCTGATCAAGGCCGCCGCCTCCGCGGGCCTGCTTCCGTTCGGCTGGAAGCTGATCGGAAAACGCCGCCGCTACTAGCGTTTCATCGCCGTCCCCGCCGCGCCCGGCCCGCGACCGAAGCGGGGTTGACAGGCCGTGGGCCGTCCGCTACACTGACCGCGAATTGACGAATCCGACAATGCGCGACACACATAATGAGGAATAAGAAGGGCCTTCTGATCGACGCCGGAGCGGGCCTCGTCTTGACCCTCGTGGTCATGATGAGCTACCTCAACCAGTGGCCCTTGATGGCGAGCGTCGAGTTCCGCGCCTACGACCTGCGCGCCAAGCTCCGCGAAACCCTCAAGTCGCCCGACGAGATCGCCCTGGTCGCCATCGACGAGGAGTCCATCTCCCAGCTCGGCCGCTGGCCCTGGTCGCGCAATAAGATCGCGGCCGGTTTGGACAAGATCGCGGCGGCCCACCCCAAGGTCATCGGCCTCAACATCCTGTTCTCCGAGCCCGAACAAAGCACGGGCCTGGCCGAGGTCCGTCGGCTGGAGGAGCGCTACAACGAGCTGGTGGCGGGGAAGAAGATCATCCAGAAGAAGGGCGCCGAGTTCGACTTGGAGTTCGCGTCCTCCACCGTCGCCCTGGATTCGGATTCCCGCCTGTTGGAGTCCATCCGCGAGGCCGGCAACGTGGTCATGCCCGTGTTCTTCGCGCCCAACGATTCCCACGGCGACCTGGTGCCGCCGCCCGCCGAGGTGTCCAGCGACTCGGTCCGCGCCAAGGGCGCCCCGGACCCGGGGCTGGTCCAGGAGAAGATGATCTGGCCCCTCCCCTCGTTCGCCGGCGCCGCCGAGGGGCTGGGCCACTCGAACCTTTTCCCCGAGAGCGACGGCGTTTTCCGCCGCGACTTCCCCATGATGAGTTATGCCGGCGCGTATTATCCGTCGTACGCCCTGCGCCTGGCCATGGCCTACGTCGGCGCCAAGCCCCAGGACGTCCGCTTCACGCCCGGCGTCGAGGTGACGGCCGGACGCCTGCGCGTCCCGTTGGACGAGGACAGCGCCATGGCGGTCACCTTCGTGGGCCCGCCCAACGCGGCGGCCTCCATCATCAAGCGCGTCTCCTTCGCGTCGGTCCTCAACGGCTCCGTCGGGGCCGACTTCTTCAAGGACAAGATCGTCCTGATCGGGCCCACGGCGCTGGGAGTGGGCACCGTCTACGTGACGCCCGTGGCGGGGGATTTCCCGTCGGTGGAGATCGTCGCGCACGTCATCGAGAACATCCTGCAGAAGCGCTTCCTGGTCCGCCCGCCGTGGGCCGTGGGCTTCGAGCTGGGGGTGATGGCCGCGCTGGGCCTGTTCATCATGCTGATCCTCCCGCGCCTGCGCGCGTTCTGGGGCCTGGTCCTCAGCGTCCTGCTGGCCGTGATGATCCTGGGCGCGGGCACCTACTTCTTCGTCGCCGGCGAGTGGATCAAGGTGGGCTACCCGCTGATCCTGCTGGTGGGCGGCTACCTGATCGTGATCTCGAAGAGCTTCCTGGTCACCGAGAAGGGCAAGGAGCTGGTCGAGGCCTCGGCCATCGAGACCAACAAGATGCTGGGCCTTTCCTTCCAGGGCCAGGGCATGCTGGACCTGGCGTTCGAGAAGTTCCGCCTGTGCCCGCTCGACGACAACATGAAGGACACGCTCTACAACCTGGCCCTCGACTTCGAGCGCAAGCGCCAATATTCGAAGGCCGCGGCCGTGTTCGACCACATCGCCGCCAAGGACGCCAAATATAAGGACGTCGTGGAACGCGGCAAGAAGCTGAAGGAAGCCTCCGAAGGCGCCGTGTTCGGCGGCGTCGGGGCCAAGAAGGAAGGCACGGTGATGCTCGCCGGCGGCGCGTCGAAGCCCACCTTGGGCCGCTACGAGATCGAGAAGGAGCTGGGCCGCGGGGCCATGGGCGTCGTGTACCTGGGCCGCGATCCCAAGATCAACCGCATGGTGGCCATCAAGACCATGATGCTGGAAGAAGGCTCCGACGGCGGTTCGCTGAAGGAGGTCAAGGAGCGCTTCTTCCGCGAGGCCGAGTCCGCGGGCACGCTCAACCACCCGAACATCGTGCGCATCTTCGACGCGGGCGAGGAGAACGAGGTCGCGTACATCGCCATGGAGCTGCTCGACGGCGCCGACCTCACCAAGCACGTGACGAAGGACACCCTTCTCCCCGTGGACAAGGCGCTGGAGTACGTGGCCACCGTGGCGGACGCTCTTGATTACGCCCATAAACAAGGGATCGTGCATCGCGACATCAAGCCCGCCAACATCATGCTGCTCAAGGACGGCTCCATCCGCGTGGCCGACTTCGGCATCGCGCGCATCACCGCCTCCTCGAAGACGGCCACCGGCACCGTGATGGGCACCCCGTCCTACATGAGCCCGGAGCAGGTCGCCGGGCGCAAGGTGGACGGGCGCTCGGACCTGTTCTCCCTGACCGTCGCGCTGTACGAGCTGGTCGCCGGCGAGAAGCCGTTCAAGGGCGGCGAGGGCATCGGCACCTTGCTGTTCCAGATCGCCAACGATCCCACGCCCGACATTTTGGAGGTCAATCCCAAGCTTCCGCCGGCCCTCAAGGCCGTGATCGAGAAGGGCTTGGCCAAGAACCCCGACGAGCGCTACGCGCGCGGCGCCGACCTGGCGGCCGCGATCCGCGGCGTGCTCTCCGGGGCCGCGCCCGTGCCGTCCGCGGCCCCGGCGCCGGTCCCGCCCCAGAAGAAGGTGGAGATCACCGCGGCCATACCCGAGCCGAAGCCCGCCGCGGAACGGACCGCGTCCATCGGGCCGGACATCACGATTCCCGGCCTGAACGATCTGCCGGATGCGGCGATCGAATTGCCCCAGCGTTCCGGCGTGGGGCCGGCTTCGGCCGTGCCGCCTCCGCCGAAGCGGACGGAGGACGCCGACGCGACCATGCGCATCGAGCCCACGCAGAGCCCGGACGCGACCTTGCGGTTGAAGCCGAACCCTCAGGAGCCTTCATGAGGACCAAAGACGCCGTGGACGTGGCCGGCGCGACGGACCCCGGGTGCGTGCGCAAGAACAACGAGGACAATTTCTCCGTCGAGCCTGACCTCGGGCTCCTGGTGGTCGCCGACGGCATGGGCGGGCACAACTCCGGGGAGGTCGCGAGCGATCTGGCGGTCAAGACCATCGTGGATTTCGCGCGCAAGATGACAGGGGGGGCCAAGCAGATGATTCCGGAGGGCGGCGCCCCGGGCTTGACCCCGCGGGGGCGTCAGCTGGAGTATTTCGTCAAGACCGCCAACACCATGATCTATGAGAAGGGCCGCGCGTTCCCGAAGGACGCCGGGATGGGGACCACCGTGGTCGCCGCGCTGGTGGACGGCAAATCCCTGACCGTCGCCCACGTCGGCGACAGCCGCCTGTACCTGTGGCGGCGGGGGGAGCTGACCCAGCTCACCGAGGACCACTCGTTGGTGGGCGAGCAGGTGAAGCGCGGGCAGATCACGGCCGACGAGGCCGCGCGCTCCAACCTGCAGAACATCCTCACGCGCGCCTTGGGCGCGGAAGGCGACGTCCAGGTGGACGTCGGCGAGCATCCCTTGTTTCCGGGCGACGTGATTCTTCTGGCCAGCGACGGGCTGTCGAAGATGGTCTCCGACGCCGATGTCGCGGCCGTGATCGCCAAAGGGGGCGAGCCCCAGGCCATCGTGGACGATTTGATCGCGCGCTCGCGGGCCGCGGGCGGGGTGGACAACGTGACGATCGTGGTCGCGCGGGTGCCTTCCCGCGACGCCGGGGTCAAGGGGATCGTCTCGCGCCTGTTCGGGCGCTGAGGCCGAAGGAGAATTCATGCCGAAGATGCTCTTGAAGTTCAACGCGGCGGTGATCAAGGAGATTCCCTTCGACAAGGACTCCCTGACCGTCGGCCGCAAGTCCGACAACGACATCGTCATCGACAATCCGGCCATCTCCGGCCATCACTGCCGCATCTCGGTCCAAGGCGGGACCTATTTCGTCGAAGACCTGGAGTCCACGAACGGCACCTTCGTCAACGAGAAGCGGATCAAGAAGTCCGGCCTCCATCACAACGACGTCGTCGGGCTGGCCAAGCACGCTCTCGTCTTCATCGAGGACGCGCCCGAGGAGGCGGCGACGCCGCCTCCTCCTCCGCCGCCGCCCGCCGCCGACGCGACGATGATGATCTCCCCGCAGAAGCAGGCCGAAATGCTGGCCGCTTCCGCGTCCTTCTCCAAGCCGGACGGAAAGGAGAAAACCGCCTGGCTGCGCGTGCTCAAGGGCGCCGTCGGGCCCGCGGAGCACGAGTTGAAGGGGATGTCCACCTATATCGGCAAATCCGACCGCGTGCAGATCGTCATCAAGGGCGCGGGCCTGTTCGGCTCCGCCCCGGAGGTGGCCGCGTCCGTTCACCGCAAGCCCGAGGGGTACGTGCTGGTGGCCGTCACCGACGGCTACCCCGTGGTCAACGGGGCGAAGGTGGCCGGCTCCGTGGTGCTCAAGGACGGAGACTTGATCGAGTGCGGCGCCACGACCATGCAGTTCGAGACCCGCGAGGGCGCCTAACCCCGGGTCTTCCGGGCCCCTTGGGAGAGGGCCCGCGGTCCCCATTCCGGCGGGCCTCTTGCCGGGCGCGCCGTTCCCCGTCGGTCCCTCCTGTCCGCCCCGCGCCGGAGGTATAGTGACGGCGTGAAATGGATCGTTCCCGTCGCCGCCCTGCTGCTGACCGTCGCTCCGACGTCCGCGCGCGCGGATGAGGGCGCCTACGTCAGCCTGGTGGGCATGGCGCGTTCCGCCGCCCATGACCGCGGCCCCGACGCCGGCGACGCCCCGCCGCGCGCCCGCTCCGAACGCGGGGACCGGCCGGCGGTCGCCGCGCCGGCCGTTCGGACCCCCCGGGTCTGGACGCGCCTGTACGCCGCCCTGATGCCTTCCTGGAGGCGCGTGCCCTTCCTGACGGCCGCCGCCGGGTTCGAGACGGCCTCCTCCACCGCCGCCGTCCGCGTCCCGATGGTCGCCGCGCCGGTGCCCCCGCCCGACGCGGAGGCCGTTCGGGCCGGCGAGCGCCGCGGCCTGGCCGAACTCCTCTCGGCCGCCATCGTCCCCGCCGACCCGCGGTAATTATCGTCACTGGCGCCGGCGGCCGATGTCTGCGGTTTCGTTGATCCAAATCAATTGAATCCGGACGGCGTCCGGGAGTAGAATAAGCGGAGAGCGGCGCGTCACGCCGCCGTCACCGTTGCGGGAGCCCTCCATGAGCGATACCTCCACCCAGCCCAAGCCTTCGGCCTTGCCGATCGAGGAGATCGAGTCCGCGGTCATCCGCTTCGCCGGCGACTCCGGCGACGGCATCCAGTTGACCGGAATGCAGTTCACCACCACCACCGCTTTCGCCGGTAACGACCTGTCCACCTTCCCCGACTATCCCGCCGAGATCCGCGCCCCCGTGGGCACGACCGCCGGCGTGTCCGGCTTCCAGATCCAGTTCTCGTCGCGCCAGGTGCTGACTCCCGGCGACGCGCCCGACGTGTTCGTCTCCATGAATCCCGCGGCCCTCAAGGCGAACATC
>JAGWMT010000403.1 GCA_028871595.1 Elusimicrobiota bacterium | reverse complement strand
GTCTCGATGTCGCCGGCCGACGCCCGCTCGGCGACGATCTCGGCCTGCATCGTCTTGTAGGCCTCGTTGGATTTCAAATCGTTGAGCTGCGCGGTGTGCTTGCGCGCGGCCTCTTCCTTCGCGGCCACGTCGAGCTCTTTGGTCTTCTTCTTCTTCTCGAGCTCCAAGGTCTTGGCCTTCGCCGCGTCCATGCGCTTCTTTTCGTTGGCCAGGTCGGCCTGGACCGCCGCGATGCGCGGAGGCACCGCGTCGATCTCTTTTTGGATCGCGTCCAGGACCTTGTCCTTCTCCTGGAGGGCGACGAGGGCGCGCAAAGCTTCTTTGGAGAGAGCCACGATTTATTATAGCCGTTCGCCGAGCGTAACAAAAGGGGCCCGGCGCCCACTCATATCGTGATCTTCCCGCGCGCCTTCGCCCTCGTTTGCCTGCTCCCCGTCCTGGCGTCCGCCGGCGGGGTGGACCGTAACGACTCCGCCGCCTTCTCCGGCCCGGGGCATGTCCTGCGTTTCGACTACGCCAACGACTATTTCACCGGCACCGACCGCTATTACACCCAAGGCATCGGCCTGCAGTACTTCTTTCCCGCCCTGAAGCGCGACCCTGGAGCGTTCTTGATTCTGCGCCTGCCGGGAGACGACTACGACGCCGGCCTGGTCCTGCGCAACTCCGGCTTCACCCCCTCACGCCTGACCTCCGACGCCCCGTTGGCCGGGGACCGCCCCTTCGCCGCGACCTTGACCGCCGGCCACGTGGTGGTGTCCCATGACCGGGGCCGCGGACTGACCTTGACCGCGGAGCTGGAGGGCGGCGTCATCGGCCAGGCCGCGGGCGGCAAGTGGCAGCAGGCGGGCATCCACCGCGCCACCGGCAACATGATCCCGCGCGGCTGGGACAATCAGATCCGGAACGACCTGGTTTTGGATTATTCCGTCCGGTTGGAGAAGACGGTGATCCGCGCGGAACGCGCGGACGCCGGGGTCTACGGCGACATGACCGCGGGAACCCTTTACGACAACGCCGCGCTGGGAGTCGGCGGCCGCGTCGGCGCCATCGACGCGAAGGCGCCGCGCCGGTTTTATCTCTTCGGCCGGGCCGAGAACGCGCTGGTGGCGTACGACGCGACTTTGCAGGGCGGGATGCTCAACCACGGGAGCCCGTACGTCCTCACGTCCCCCCAAATCCGGCGCGACGTGCTGCGCGCGTATGTGGGTTTCGTCCTGGACTGGGGCCGTTGGGCGCTGGACGTGACGCGCACCTACCAAAGCCGCGAGTTCATCGGCGGCCTCTCCCACGAATGGGTCGAGATATCCGTCATCCGCCGGTGGTGACGGCGGGCCGAGGCGCCTCTCAGCCCGAGGACTTCTTGTGGAACGTCGGCGCGATCTTCCGCGTGAACGCCGCCGGAATCTTTCCCTTGCGCGACGCGGCGTCGCTCAGACGCAGGCTGTAGAGAAACACGCCGATGGACACCACCACGACGGCGGCGATCGCCGCCTTTTCCCACCGGGTCCGGTCGTCCCGCTGCTTCTGCTCGAACGATTTCCATGCCGCCATGGGAAAAGTGTAGCCCCGAAACCTCCCGGTGTCGAGTAGCGGATCTCCAGGCGCTCGACAGCCTCGCGAGCGAGCGAGGCGTCGGCGCGCGCCAGCAGGCTGCGCCGCCAGTCCCGAAGAGGGTGCCGCGGCGGAACGGGCCGAAGTTCCCGTCGCGGGTGACGGTTCCCTCAGGGAAGATTCCGACGCTCTCCCCCGCCGCAAGCGCCCCGGGGACGATCACGCCAGGATTCTAGAAACCTTCCCGCTCGCCCAAACGAGCCAAAAGTCCCATATCGAAAGCGGCAATCGGTCCCCTCTTCCCTCGAGGGAAGAGGGGCCAGGGTGATCGGGGATAAAAAAAAGAAAACCACTCGCCCCCTACCTTACGCGTTTTATGGAAATCGTTAGGGGGCGAGTGGTGGGCAGTACAGGATTTGAACCTGTGACCCTTGTCGTGTGAGGACAATGCTCTACCGCTGAGCTAACTGCCCGTCGTGGGACCCGGGCATTATACCACGACAGAGGGCTACAGGCCCAGGGCCTGCTTCATCTGCGAATAATAACCGAGGACTTTCTTCACGTAGCCCTGGGTCTCGCGGTAGGGCGGGACGCCGCCGTATTTGTGGACCGCGCCGGGGCCGGCGTTGTAGGCGGCCACCGCGGCCTTGGCGTCGTGGGAGGAGAACGGATTCATGTTCTCGAAGGACGTCATGTCGATGTCGGTGAAGCGGTTCCACAGCTGCTTCAGGTACTTGATGCCCGCGCGCAGGTTGGTCTGGATGTCGTAGAGGGCGCTGGAGTTGCGCACGCCCAGGCCGCGGCCGGTGTCGGGCATGATCTGCATCAGGCCGCGGGCGCCGAC
>JAGWMT010000402.1 GCA_028871595.1 Elusimicrobiota bacterium | reverse complement strand
CCCTTCCAGCGGCCCAGCGACTTCCTCAGCGACAGCGCGCGCCGCGACACCGTCTCGTACTCCACCTCGCGTCCCGAGACCGCGCTCAGCTCGGAGAGCAGGCGCTCGCGCGACACCGGCTCGCCGCGCGCGCCCAGCAGGCTCCACAGAAGCGCGAACTCCGCCGCCGGGACCGGCAGCTCCGACCAGCGCGAGCGCGCCAGCAGGAAGACGCGGCGCGACCGCAGTTCCGCCTTCAAGGTCCCGTCGTCGCTGAGCCGGACCGCCGCCGCCAGCGCGGCGTCGCGCCGCGCGGCGAAGCGCGCCGTAAGGCGCGCGTCCGTCCACGACTTGAGCACCACCTCGTCGGCCCCCGAATCCAGCCCGGCCGCGACGCCGTCCACGCCCAGTTCGGCGTCGGAGCAGGCGAGCAGGATCTGAGCGGACGGAAACAGCGCGCGCAGGCCCGCGACGGTCCGGCCCGGCGCCGCCCCGGCCAGCGTGCGGTCCAGGACGACCAAGGTCTTCTCCGCCGACGTCCCGCGCGAGGACGGAAGCGTGTCGATGGCGGCGAAGGACCAGCCGCCCTTCCCTGAGAGGTCGTCCAGGCGCGCGGCCCAGGCGGCGTCGCGGGTGATCGCGATCATATATTTATATGGCTTCCCAGGCCGTCGCCAAGCCCTGGCCGACGCCGACGCACAACGCGGATAATCCGCGTTTCGCCTTGCGGCGGCGCATCTCATGCAGAAGCGTCACGACGATGCGGCAGCCCGACGAGCCGAGCGGATGTCCCAGCGCGATGGCGCCGCCGTTTACATTTAACTTCGCGGCGTCTAGATTGAGTTCCCTTTGGCACGCCAACGCCTGAGCCGCGAACGCTTCGTTGATCTCAATGATGTCGAGATCCGACGTCTTCCAGCCGATGCGGGACAAGAGCTTATTGGTCGCCGGAACGGGGCCGATGCCCATGTACGAGGGATCGACGCCGGCCGCGGCGGAGCCCGCCCAACGAGCGAACGGCTGTAATCCCAGTTTCTTCGCCTTCTGGGCTTCCATGATCAGCACCGCGGAAGCCCCGTCGTTCAGGGAAGACGAATTACCGGCCGTGACAGACCCATCTTTCTTGAAGGCGGGCTTCAGGAAAGCCAATTTTTCCAAACTTGTGTCCGCACGAATCGTTTCGTCTTGCGCGAATTCGGTCACAACGCCTTTCTTCCCGGGAACCGACACGGAACAAATCTCTTCGGAAAATATATCGCGTGACTTCGTCGCGCGGACATGGCTCTCCATAGCGAACGCATCCTGATCCGCCCGCGAGATTTTGTATTTCTCCGCCACGTTCTCCGCCGTTTCGCCCATGGTCAGCAACGGAAACAGTTCTTGAAGGCGCTTGTTGGGATATCGCCATCCCAGAGCGGTGTCATACGCCGTCAGATTTCCGAAGGCATAACCCGTCTCCGCCTTCGGCAGAGAGTAAGGCGCCCGGCTCATGTTCTCCACGCCGCCGGCGACATAAATATCTCCCTCGCCCGCCAAAATGGATTTCGCCGCCAGATTGATCGCTTCCAGACCGGACGAACACAAACGATTCACCGTGCAGCCGGGAACGGTCTGCGGCAGGCCCGCCAGAAGCAACGACATGCGCGCGACGTTACGATTATCTTCTCCGGCTTGATTGGCGCAGCCGAAGTACACATCCGAAATATCGGCGGGATTGACCCCGGGCGCCCGCTTGAGCAAGGCGCTGATGACGTGCCCACCCAGGTCATCGGCCCGGACCGACGACAATCCGCCGCCCAACCGCCCGACGGGCGTGCGGACGGCGGCGACGATCACGGCGCTACGAGATTCCATCGAATGCCTCCATCTTCTCCCGCCATTCCTGGTTCACGCGCACGGGACGCCCCAAGGCGTAATCGAACGCCACCATGACCGACTTGGCGAGCGCCACCAGGCGCCCGGTGGCCTTGTCCTCGATGCGGTAGTCCATCATGATGCTGGAGCCGCCGATCTCGCTGACGCGGCAGCCCACGCGCAGCGTTTCATAGTGGAACGCCGGGCTTTTGTAATCGATCTCGATGCGCGCGATGATCACGCCGAAGTCCTCGGCCTTCACCCGGCCCAGCACGGTCTTGATGTACTCCAGCCGCGAGCTTTCCAGGAAGCTCAGGTAGTTGGCGTTGTTGACGTGGCCCAGGGCGTCGGTGTCCGCGAAACGGACCGGGACGTCGGCGAAAATCTTGAAGCCTTCCATCAGCGCGCCCCCTTCAAGAGTTTGGCGAAGGCGGAGCGCGTCATCACCACCTGGACGATCGAGCCCTCGCCGAGCTTCCGGCCCCGGCTGTGGATCTCCACGCGCGTGTAGACGCGGCTGCCGCGGACGCGCACCAGCCGCGCGGCCACGTGCAGCGGAGCGCCGATGCGCG
>JAGWMT010000401.1 GCA_028871595.1 Elusimicrobiota bacterium | reverse complement strand
GGGCGCCGTGTCCCTCTACGGCATGGGCCGGTTTCCGGTCACGCTCTACAAGGAGCAGTGGCTGAAGATCCTGGAGATGGCCGACGCGATCCGCGCCTTCATCGCCGACAATTCCGCCGCGCTCAAAGAGAAAGAGTAAGCCGGCGTGAGCCTGCGCGCCGCGGGATCCGCGTGCCTGGCGGCGCTGCTGGGCGCCTGCGCCACCCCCGGACCGGTCCGCACCTACTTCCAGGAGGACGCTTACGCCCGCTACTACGTCTCCGACACGGGCAAGACCCTGCGCGTGGAGCGCGACGGGACGGTCCTGGACATCTCCTGCCTCCCGGTCGAGGCCGCCCAGGACAAACCCCTGAACGCCCTGCCCCGCCAGCTCTGCGCGGGTTCGGAAATCCCGGTGCTGGGCAAGGCCCGCCGCGCGGGCGACGATTGGGATCTCTCGGATTTCGCGGTGGAGCCGGCCACCGGCCGCTGTCTGCCGCTGTTCCGCAACCCGTCCTATGACGAGCGCGAGGCCGGCCCCCGGCGTTCGTGCTGGAACCGCGTCTGGGAGGTTCCCGCGGCGCTGATCGCCGTTCCCGCCGCCGTCTTGGTGGTGGCCGGAGTGGCCACGGCGCCGATCTGGGCGCCCCTGCTGTTCCTGCGCTGAGGCGCGGTCAGAGGTTGACGGAGGAGACGGAGTTCACGCCGTTGTGCGCGCCCGTGGACGGCAGGGCGTGCGCGGACGGCACCGAGGGGGGCCCCGCCGGGGGCTCGGCCGGAGGCTTGCGCTGGTCCTTCGTGAAGGACAGGAAGGGCGCGGCCAGCCGGATCAAGGCGACCACGCCGGTGGCGATGGCGGCGATCAGCAGGGACGTCGCGATGGGGATGTTCGTGAGCAGGAAGCCGTAGGCGAAGGTCGAGATGATCGCGGCGCCGATGCCCAGGAGCGAGTCCGCGGCCAGGATCTTGTTCACGTCCCCGTCCTTCTGATTGCCCAGGTTCTTCTGGTACAGGCCCTGGATGGAGATGCCGATGAAGCCGGTGACCAGCGCCTGCAGGCCGTACAGGGCGATGGCCCCCAGCATGGTGGGCGTGTGGATCATCAGGAAGAACAGGGGCGCCTCGAGCGCGGCCAGGAAATAGAACGGGACGGTCAACGCCTCCTCGGTCTTGAAGCCGAACTTGTGGAAGAGCTTGGTCAGCGGCTTCATCAGCAAGGTGGCCACGATGCTGCCCACGCTGGCCATGACCATCATCAAGGCGAAGTTGCCCATGGGCGTGGCGGTGAGCGTCTTGAGGAACCAGCCCACGCCGGGGATGCCCATGATGGCGCCGACGGAGCCGGGATTCTTGGCCACCAGGCCCTCGATGTATTCGGGCAGGACGTTGAAGACCAGCGGGTCGGAGAACAGGGAACTGACCATGGACATGATCAGCATGGTGCGCAGCAGGCGGTCCTTGAAGACCAAACGAGTGCCGTCCTTGATGGACGTCCACAGCTCCTTCAGCACGCCCTTGAAGGTCTTGGGGGCGGCGGCGGCCGGGGTCTCGCCGCGGGCGAGGGCCAGCTTGGTGGACTCGCTCTGGCCGCCGAACATCTTGATGGTGGCGTAGATCAGGCCCGTGACGGCGATGGCGCCGGCGTAGATGCCGTAGATGACCGCGCCGCCCACGCCGGTCTTCCCCATCACCGGGCCGATCAAGGCGATCTGCCCGGCGACCAGCGGCCCGATGATGGCGATGACGGACGCCAGCACGGTGAGAATGGAATTGGCCTTGGTGCGCTCGTCGGTGGTGACGCTCTTGTCGCCCAGCAGGCGCGTGGTGGCGGCGCCCTCGGCGGTCACCGAGATGCCCTGGAAGAAGGCCTGCGCGGCGATCAGCCCGAACAGGACCCACATGGACGCCTGCAGGCCCAAGACGCCGGTGGCGAAGAATAGGACGGGCACCGCGGCCAGGACGCCGGCGCGGATGAACATGGACTTCACGAGCCACTTCTTGGGGCCGTCCTGCTCCTGGTTGCGGGTGAACAGCGGGATGGCGATGTAGGAGAAGCCCTGCGCGGCCCAATGGGCGATGCGCGACAGCGAGCGGTTGGTGCGGATCAGTTCCTTGACCGTCTCCGCGTTGCCGGCGCGGGGGTCCTTATGCTCCTTGAGGGAGTTCGTCGTCATGGCCGAGATCAGATAGGGCATGCCGATCACGTACATCTCGAAGCCGAACAGGAAGATCGCGTAGCCGGACACGTAGCGCCAGAACGCCTTGTTGCGGGCGGGGTCGCGGAAGACGGTGAAGTAGCCGGGCTTGGGGGCCTGCGGGGCGGGGACGTCCGCCTTTTCCCCGCCGGCCGGCGCGCCCGGCGCCGGCGCGTCCAGCGAGGGGCGGGGCGCGGCCGCGCCTTCCGCGGCGGGCGGGACGCGCGGCGCGATTCCGTCCGCGGCGGCGGCCCG
>JAGWMT010000400.1 GCA_028871595.1 Elusimicrobiota bacterium | reverse complement strand
CCGTAGTAGCCGCGGCCCTCATAATCGTCGTATTCCCCGCCGCCGTAGGAGGTGCTCTGCGTGTCGGGAAGCACCACGCCGTCCTTGATCAGCCGCTCGTGAAGGCCGGGGAGGTCCTTCTCGGCCTCCTGGATCAGCGCGGTCACGGACTGGTTCACGGCGTAGCGCGCGATCGCCGCCAGCGCCGGGGGCACCGGGGAGGCGGAGTCCTCGCCCTGGGCCTGCGCCTCGAATTGCCCCATCAGACCCAGCTCCAGGGCCAGCAAGGACGGCGGCGTCTGCGGGTCCTGACCGGACTGCTGGGCCTGCGCCAGCGCCTGGGCGAAGCCCGCGGGCCGGCCCGCGTCCACGGCGGCCGCGTTCTTGAGAAGCTGATCGAAGAAGGACTTGACCTGCGCCGCGTCCAAAGACGCCGCGTCCGGCGAGGAGACGCGGCGCGCGGCGAAGATCTCGCTCCACATCTGCAGGGCGGGGTCGCCGGCGAACTTGGCGTCGATCGCGGACAGGCGCGTGAAGAACGGGGTCTTGTCGGACGAGGCCATGGCGCCGTACAGCAGCTTGAAGGCCTGGCCGCGGACCTGGTCGTTGGGGCTCTTAAGGACGCGAAAGAGGTTCATGAACGCGTTGTCGCCGCCGCTTTCCGCGCCCAGCGCCACCAGCTTGACCAGCAGCTCGGCCTGCTTCGGATCGTCGCCGGACTGCGCGATGGTGCGGTCCATGGACGCCCACAGCGCGTCGCTGTCGCGCTCGATCAGCGCCTTGAGCAAGGTCGTCTGCGCGGCGTCGTCCATGGGCAGCAGGGACGCGCGGCGGAAGGAGACGACCAGGATGTTGTCGGCCTTCGGGTCGGGCGACTCGCGCAGGATCTGCATGGCGCGCTCGAACTCGGGGCCTTCGCTGCGCACCGACTTGTGCCACGCGCGCATCACGGGGAGGACGTACTGCGGGATGCGGTCGTCCACGTAGCGGTCGGTGAAGATGTACATGTCGTCGCCGTAGAAGATCTGGAACGCGGCCTGTTCGGCGGCGGCCTGCTGGCGGCCGAAATTGACGGTGCCGTTGACCGACAGGCCGCTCGTCAACGCGCTGACGGCCAGCAGCGCCAGGACCGCGGCGCGCGACAGCCGCGAGCGCAGGCTCCGGCGCGCCGGCTTGGGGGCCGCCGGGGCGGGGACGGCGAAGGGCTGGCCCGACGCGGCCTCCTCCAGGTCCTTCAGGCGCGCCTCGGCGTCGGAATGGTCCAGCCAGGAAAGGGCGCCGCGCCGCGCGGCGATGCGGCCCACGACGGGCGTCAGCGGCTCCAGGCGGTCGCGCGAGGTCCGGCGCAGGGCGGTCAGCACCGCCTCGTGCGTGGCCGGCGCGGCGCCGGACAGGTAGGCGGCGGTGAGCTTCTCGCGCCACAGCGCGTCGTCGGCCGCGGCCTCGGCGATCAGCGCCGGGCGGGCCTTGTCGTCGGCCGACTGCCAGCGGGACAGGAAATCCGTCAGGCGCGGCTCGTCGGCCTCGCGCAGGTCATACAATTGGGTGAGATCGGATCGTACTCCCTTGGCGACGAAGCCGGTCCGCCGCTGCCAGGCCTCCCGCGCGCCGCGCGTCAGCGCCCCGTCGTTCCAAACGTCGTAGGCCAGCAGGGCCGAGGCGGCGACGGCCAGCAAGGCGAACGGCAGGATCTGCGGCCACGCGGCCAGCGGCACCAAGGCCGCGCCCATCATCCCGGCGGCGCCGTTCCCGTTTTTCTTCTTCGGGGACTTCGCCTCGGGGACGTCGCGGCGCAGCAGCGATCGGCCGGGGAGGAGCAGGTCCAGAAGGAGCAGCGCCAGCGCCGGCCACAGCAGATAGGTCCCGACGGGCTGCGGGGACTTGATGGTGTCGCCCTGGCGGCCCTTCTCGCGCGCCGCGACGGCGTTCATCACCTTGTCGATGGTGGCGCCCTTGTCGGCGTGGAAGTAAGCCCCGCCGGTGGACTCGGCCAGCCGGCGCAGCTTGGCCTCGACCAGGTGGGACACGGCGGGCTGGCCGGTCTGCGAGTCGATGATGTACTCGGTCCCCTTGCCGTCCTCGGTGGGGACCTTCATCTTCGTGCCGGCGGCGGTGCCCATGCCGATGGTGTAGATCGTGACGTTGTGGTCCTTGGCGGCCTTGATCGCGGTCTCGATCTCGGAGTCGAAGGATTCGCCGTCGGAGACGACGATCAGGATGCGCGGCCGGTCGCCGATCTTCTTCGCGTTGTCGAAGCTCTCGGCCGCGAACTTCACGGCGGCGCCCAGGTCGGAGCCTTCCTTGAGGCCGCGGGCCTCGTACTCCAGGCGGTTGATCTTGAACTCGAAGTTGCCGTAGTCGATGGAGATGGGCGACGCGGTGCGCGCCTGGCCGGCGAACACCACCAGGCCGACGCGGTCGGTGCCCTGCAGGCGCTCGATGAACTGGCTCA
>JAGWMT010000399.1 GCA_028871595.1 Elusimicrobiota bacterium | reverse complement strand
AAGCTGCTCAAAACGGTGACGGACGCCAACGGCCACACGACGACGTTCGGGTACGACGACCTGGGGCGGGTGACGAGCGTCACGAACGCTTTGGGGCAGACGAAGAGCAGCCAGTACGACGTGAACGGGAACCTGACGCAGACCACGAATGCGCGGGGGCAAGTCACCAGCTACACGTACGACAGCCTGAACCTGACCTTACCCCCGAAAACTGGCCCAGCAAATAGGCGGATTTGGATTAAACAGCGCGTTTACGCCAGATCGATCCAGTTCCAGCGGTTCTGATACAGCGCCAGCAAACGCCGCCGCAGGAGCGCGTGCTCGGGCTTGAGCAGCTTCGCGTCGGCGGCCAGCACCTCGTCGGCGTCGGCCCGCGCGTAGGCCAGCAGTTCGGCGTCCTTGAACAGGTCCGCCACCTGGAGCGAGAGCTCCCCCGACTGCGCCGTGCCCAGCAGCTCCCCGGGCCCGCGCAATTTAAGGTCCTCCTCGCCGATCCGGAAGCCGTCGGACGTGTCCGTCATCGTCTGGAGCCGGTGCGCCGCCTCCGGAGTCTTGGGATTCGCGACCAGATAGCAGGTGGATTCCGCCGCCCCGCGCCCGATGCGCCCGCGCAACTGATGCAGGCTGGCCAACCCGAAGCGGTCCGCGTTCTGGATCACCATCACCGTCGCGTTGGGCACGTCGATGCCCACCTCGATGACCGGCGTCGCCACCAGCACCTGCCACTCCCCGCGCGAGAACTCCTCCATGACCTTGTTCTTGAGTTTCGGCGCCATGGCGCCATGGATCAGCGCCACCTTCAGGTCCGGAAAGACCTCCGTTCGCAGACGCTCGTACTCCGCCTTCGCCGACTGCAGATCCAGCCGCGCCGATTCCTCGATGATCGGATAAACGACATAGGCCTGCCGTCCCTGCGCCACTTCCCGTCGCACCGCTCCCATCGCCGCGGACGACGAGGCCAGTTCCGTCTTGATCGGCGCGCGGCCCGGCGGGAGCTCGTCGATGGTGGAGACCTCCAAATCGCCGTACAGCGCCAGGGCCAAAGTGCGGGGAATGGGCGTGGCCGTCATCACGAGAAGGTCGATCATCGCGCCTTTCTGCCGCAAGGTCGTGCGTTGCCGCACGCCGAAACGGTGTTGTTCATCGATGACGGCCAACTTCAGGTTCTTGAAACGGACATCCTCTTCGAGGACCGCATGCGTGCCCACGACGATATCGATCTCGCCCGCCGCGATCTTGTCCAATATTTTTTCGCGTTCTTTTTTCGGCACCCGAGACGTCAAAGAAGCGATCCTCACCGGAAGCCCCTTGAGGATTCGATCGAGAGTGACGCGATGTTGATCCGCCAAAATCTCGGTGGGAGCCATCAACGCGCCTTGGCCGCCATTTTCGACGGCAAGAAGAAGCGCGGACAGTGCCACCACCGTCTTACCTGAACCGACATCCCCCTGAAGAAGGCGCGTCATGGGATACCCCTTCTTCATATCGTCGAAAATTTCGTTGATGACCCGTTTCTGCGCGTGGGTCAGCTCGAACCCCAACGCGGCACGGAACGGCGTGAGCAAGGTCCGCTTGATGTCATACCCGTAGTTTTTGAGGACCCCGCGCGTCTGCCGCCGTTTTAATATCCACGCCACTTCCAGAAGCAGAAGCTCCTCGTACGCCAGCCGCGCCCGCCCCGCCTCCAGCTCCGCGTCCGAACGAGGGAAGTGGATCCCGCGCAGAGCCTGCGGAGCGGCCAGCAGCTTGCGCTTGGCCATCAGCGCCGCGGGCACCGCGTCGGTCGCTTGGTCCGCGTGCGCTTCCAGCGCGGCGTGAGTCAGCTCCCGCACGAAGCGCTGCGTGAGTCCCTCGGTCAAGGCGTACACCGGCGTCAGCCGCGCCACGTGCGTGCGCCAGCGCTCGTCGGTGAGCGGGTAGTGCTCGTCCACCCGGATCTCCCGGATGCCGGTCAGGTCCGGGTCCGCGTGACCCACGACCCACAGGTCCGCCCCTTCCGTTACCTCGGCCTTGAGCGCGGAGAACACGTCGAAGCGCCGGCTCAGGTGCTTGAACCACACGCACTCCACCTTGCCGTGCGCCGTGGCCAAGGTCGCCTTGTACACCGCCAGGCGCGGCCCCGCGGAATGCCCCGACGCGCGCAGCACCCGTCCGCGCAGCACCACCAGCCCCGTCGCCGTGGGCAGGCGCAGGTCCGCGGTCTCGTGGCGGTCCTGCCACTGGCGCGGGTAGTGGTGGAGCAGGTCCTCGACCGTGCGCACGCCCAGGCGCTCGAAGAGCGCGGCGCGCCGCGGCCCCACGCCTTTGAGGAATTGGAGCGGGCTGTCCAGGGAGCCGCTCATGTTGCGGCCGTCATGCGCCGTTTGCTATAATCGTTGACGTTATGTCCTTCAAGTGTCAGATTCCGGGTTGCGGTAAGGGTCCGAAGGCCGG
>JAGWMT010000398.1 GCA_028871595.1 Elusimicrobiota bacterium | reverse complement strand
AACTTCCTGATGTCGCGATGGCCGGTGAAGGGCTTCCCGGTCTCCAACGGCCACGGCCGCGCGGACTGGCGCTCCCACCCCACCGGGCGCATGGCCAACCTGATCGTCTCCGCGGACGGCGCCGTGACCCTCGACCGGCTCCAGGCGAAGCTGCTGGAGTTGGTGCGCAAGGAGGGGAAACCGCACGGCTTCATTCTGGTCGGCTCCTCCGGCGGGGAGAATCCCACCAACCGCGAGTCCGCTCAGACCTTGGAGGTCCGGCCGCGCCTGGTGTACCGCGTGGACGCGGCCGACGGCAAGCGCACCTTGGTGCGCGGCGTGAAGCTGGTCGGCACGCCTTTGGTGGTGCTCAACCGCATCGTCGCGGCGGCCGACGACGCGACCTTGGCCAACGGTTTCCACTGCGGCGCCGAGTCCGGTTGGGTCCCGGTGAGCCAGATCGCGCCCAGCCTGCTGGTGTCCGAGATCGAGCTCCAGCGCCTTCCCGAGGACCGCGCCCGGCCGCCCATTCTGCCGTCCCCGCTTCACGACGTCCCGGAGACGAACGGTGCGAAGTGATATGGGCGCGCGTCCGGGGGCGGGGACGGCGGGACCGCGGCGGTTTGACCGCCGCTCAGCCTCGCTCCGCGGCTTAAAGCGGAATCACGTCCATGACGCCGTCGTCGCTCGAAATCCCGCCGTCCCCGCCCCCGGATGCTCTCGGTTTCCTTTTGCCCCGTTCGAGCGTTCTTCCGCACGCGCAGCGAAATCGTCCGTTGGAGGCGCGAGTGAGATGACGAACGACGCGATTCACGACGGGGTGTCGCGCGGCGAGGCAACTGCTCGCGGCCGAGCCGCGCGTCAAGCGAGGCCCCTAGGCCGAGCGTCCCCGGCGTGGATCGCGTCGTTCGTCGCCGCCTTGCTGTGCGTCTTCCAGCCGGCGCACGCCGCCGATCCGGGCCTGGAGCGCGCCATCCAGGCGGAACTGGGCCGCGCGAAGAAGGAGCTGAAGGACGCGGGGTATCCCGGGATTTACCACGCCGCGCTCAACGTCTGGGACGTGGAGGACTGGGACCGTTGGAGCGCGATGGGCTCGGCGCGGGCGGAGTCGCGCCTGAAGGAGCGCATCGTGCTGGCCGACGTGCGCGTGGGAAGCCCCGCGCTGGACAACCATCCGGTCTCGCCGCGCACGGACTACTTAGGCACGCCGGTGTCGCTGGCCGACGACGAGTTCGCGCTGCGCCACACGCTGTGGCGGGTGTTCGACACGGCCTATAAGACCGCGACGGCGGATTTCCTGCGCAAGCAGGAGCGCCTGGTCGCGCAGGGAAAAGCCGATTACGACACCGACGACCTGGCCCCGGAGCCGCCCGTGGTCAGCACGGCGACCCAGCCGCCCTCGCCGTGGAACCTGGAGCGCATCGGTGCGCTGGAGGACGCGTTGTCGGAGCCGTTCCGCCGAGAGCCGTCCCTGCTGTCCGCCGAGTCCCACGTCAGCCTGCGGCGCCAATGGAGCCGGCGGCGCGACACCGACGGCACGGCGGTGGACAAGGGCGACGATGTGGCGCATCTGGAGATCGAGGCTTCGGCCCTCAGTCCCGACGGGCTCAAGGAAACGGTGTCCCGCGATTGGTCCGCGCGCACGCCCGACGCCCTACCCACCGAGGCGGAGGTCCGCCGCGCCGGTCGGGACCTGCTGGCCGACTTGCGCGAGCTCCGCGTGGCGGCGACCACGTCGCCGTTCAGCGCGCCGGCGCTGATCGATCCGTCGGTGTCGGTCGCGCTTGCCTACGCGTTGGGCCAGCGCCTCTCGGGAGAGGAGATGCGCAATCCCGCCGGGGCGCAGACCTACCGCGGCCTGCTGGGCCAGAAGGTGATCGCCGACACCTTGACCTTGGTGGACGACCCGCGCCTGGCGTCCTTCCACGGGCGGCCGCTGTTCGGGCATTACGATTTCGACGATGAGGGCGTGCCGGCGCGCCGCGTCGTTCTCATCGAGAAGGGCGTGCTCAAGGGCTTCCTGCTGTCGCGCTACCCCGTGAAGGGCTTTCCCCGCTCCAACGGCCACGGGCGCGCGAGCGTGGGCCAGTATCCGTCGGGCACGCCGGGCGTGCTGGTGCTGACGACGTCGGACCCGCAGCCGGCGGCCAAGCTCATGGCGCGCCTGCGCGAGGAGTGCCTCCGTCGGGGCAAGCCGTACGGGCTGTGGGTGCGCGACCTGCGGGCCATCGTCACCCAGCAGGGCGGCAGCGGGCAGAGCTCCATCCGACTGCTGGCGCGCGTGGACCTGGTGCCGGCCGACGGCGGCAAGAACGTCCGCGTGCGCGACCTGGACGTGGTCGGCACGCCGCTGGTGATGGCCGGCAGCGTCCTGGCCGCCGGCGACGACGCCGTGCCGGACGAGGCGAACTTCACGGCGCCCGCGTCCATCATCGCGCCCAGCCTCCTGCTCTCCGAGGCCGA
>JAGWMT010000397.1 GCA_028871595.1 Elusimicrobiota bacterium | reverse complement strand
GACGGCGCCGCGGCCAAGCGCGTGTACCGGGCCAAAGGCCGCCCGTCGGACAACCCCCTGATCGTGCACGTGGACGGGCCGCAGATGCTGGCCCGCGTGGCGCGGCGCGTCACGCCGTTGGCGCGGCGGCTGATGGCGGCGTTCTGGCCAGGGCCGCTGACCGTGGTCTTAGAAAAGACCGCCGCGGTGCCCATGGCCGTGACCGGCGGACGCCGCACCGTGGCCGTGCGCTGCCCGGACCATCCCGCCGCGCGGGCTTTGATCCGCGCGCTGGGCGAGCCCATCGCCGCCCCCTCCGCCAACCGCTCCGGCCGCCCCAGCCCCACGACCGCCGCGCACGTCCTGCGCGACCTGAAGGGCCGGGTGCCGCTGATCCTGGACGGCGGGCCGTGCCGCAAAGGGCTGGAGTCGGCCATCGTGGACGCGCGCGGCAAGCGTCCCGTGCTGCTGCGTCCCGGCACCCTCACGCCCGAGGCCCTGGCCCGCGCCGCGCGCGCGCCGCTGGACGCGCCGGGCCGCTCCGCGCCGGCCGCCCCGGGCACGCGTCACCGCCATTACGCTCCGTCCTGCGCCGTCGTCCTGATCCCTCCCGCCATGGTCCGCAAGGGCTTCGTGGGGGTCGAACGCCGCGACGGATTAATCCACCGCTCCGCCTGGAAGGGACGCCTCCCGGCGTTCTCCCGGCGCGTGCCGGGCGGCGTCTCCGGCTACGCGCGCGAGCTGTTCGCGGCGATGCGTGCCGCCGAGCTCGCGGGGGTCCGGACGCTGTATGTCGAGACCGTCCCGGACGAGGGCGTGGGCCGCGCCGTCATGGACCGCCTCCGCCGCGCCGCGGCGCGCTGAAGCGATCAGACCGACGCTGGAGACTGCGCCGGCTCCGAGTTTCTCCCGCCGAATTATACCGCCCGTCGGGCGGCCTTTCGCGATGGAACGACAAGGGCCTCTCCATGGCAAAGCGCTGTTATATTCAAGAAACAGTTGGTTTAAATGCGGATGCAGATTGCGCTGAAGATTATTCACCAGCCTCGTTAGACGCCGAGGCATACAAACGGCAATCCGAGGTCTTGACATATATAGCGTATATGCTATACTCCATTTAGCATGGGATACCGGGTCCACTTCTACAGATCGGAGACCGGCCGTTGCCAGGCATGCGACTATGCTCGTGCAATGGGCATCAGCCATCAAGCCAAGGCTAAGCGCTGGTTTGTCGCTCTTTCAGAGATGGGGCCAGACCTCCCGGAAGACTACGGGAAGCACCTCAGGGATGGCGTGTGGGAACTGCGCGTCATTCTTCAACACCATCAGCACCGGTTTCTTTACTCCTTTTGGAAGGACATCGTCGTCGTCACGAATGCGTTCTTAAAGAAATCCGCGAAAGTCCCTGATTCTGCGATTGAGATGTCCCGTAAAGCGATGGCCGATTGGATTAGCCGCCGCGGTTGGGAGGATTTATGAAGAAGAAGAAGAAGAACGCCAGCATGTCCCTCGACGAAGTGTTTTCCAAATCGGAGAAGGATCCAAAATGGGCAACGGCGTATGAAAAGGCCGGAATTGAAGTCCGGATGGCCATCCAAATCGCCAAAGCTCGGGAAAGAGCGAAACTGACCCAGGGCCAGCTAGCGAAAGCCATTGGAACGACTCAATCCGTCATTTCTCGTATTGAGCGGGCCGATCAGAACCTGACTCTGGAAACCCTTTCAAAGATCGCAGACGCGCTTCACAGCAACCTGGTCGTGCAGCTCCGATAAGCGGCGCACCTGATCGGCGTCTAACAATTGTTTTTAGCCGACGCGCGCCGGTGAAGAAAATACTGGCAAGAAAGAACTCCATGAAAGCTAAAGAACTGGATCGGCGCTTCGATGCGGGCGAGGATATCTCGAAGTACCTCGATCTCGCCCGCGCCAAGAGAACCAATGAAGCCCCTAAGCGCGTCAATGTCGATTTCCCGGCGTGGATGATCCATTCGCTTGATAAAGAAGCGAGCAGGCTTGGCGTGACCCGTCAGTCCATCATTAAGATTTGGATCTCCGAACGCCTGGGCGGCAAGCACGCCTAACGCCGGCCCGCCTGACCGCCGTCACGGCCGCGACGCCCCCACCAGCGCGAACACCCGCTCGGACAGCACGTCGCCGGTGAACGGCTTCTGCAGGAAGAACGCCCGCCCGTTCGGCGGCCGCGGAAGGGAGCTCTCGTCGGTCCGGTAGCCCGACATGAACAGCACCTGCGCCGTCGGCTGACGCGCGCGCAGACGCGCCACCACGTCCGTCCCCCGCCCGCGCGGCAGCACCACGTCCACGATCATCACGTCGAACAGCCCCTCGTGCGAGTCGCTGATCCGCACGGCCTCCGTCCCGTCGGCCGCCGTCAGCACCTCGTAGCCCGCGCGCTCCAAGGAACGCACCGCGAACCGGCGGACCGCGTCGTCGTCCTCGACCACCAGGATGTTGGCCC
>JAGWMT010000396.1 GCA_028871595.1 Elusimicrobiota bacterium | reverse complement strand
GCCCACGCCTGCGCGGCCGGGTACGCGGCGTCGATCAAGGTGATCGCGCTCAGACCGACGGTGCCGCCGGGGGCCGCCTCCCAAAGAAGGGAGAACGCGCGCGGCACGTTGGCCAGGGCCGCCTGCCCCTCGGCCAGACGGTCCCGCCAGGTCTTGTCCTTGGGCGCGTCGTGGGCTCGGATCGCCATGGTCAGCGCGGACGCCGGCCGGCGCTAAAGATTCGAGACAAAGACGTTCTTGACCTCGGAGTAGAGGTCGAGCGCCTTGAGGCCCAGCTCGCGACCCACGCCCGAGGACTTAAAGCCGCCGAACGGCGCCTCGAGGTGCACGCTCGAGCTCGAATTGACCGAGATGACTCCGGCCTGCACCGCGCGGGTGACGCGCAGCACGCGGCCCACGTCGCGCGTCCACAGCGAGCCCGACAGGCCGTAATCGCTGTCGTTGGCCAGGCGGACGGCGTCGGCCTCGTCTTTAAAAGGAATGATGGCGACCACGGGGCCGAAGATCTCCTCCCGGGCGATCTTCATGTTCGAATCCACGCCGGCGAACACCGTCGGGGTCACGTAAAAACCCTTCGCCAGCGCGCCGCCGGGCAAAGAGCCGCCGCACAGGCGCTCGGCGCCCTCGGTCTCCCCGATGTCGATGTAGCGGCACACCTTCTCGCGCTGTTTATTGGAAATCAGCGGGCCGATCTGGCTGCCTTTCTTCTCGGGATGGCCCAAGACGATCTTCTTCGTCCGCGCGACGAATCGGTCCACGAACTTGTCGTAGATCTTGCGGTGAACGAGGGAGCGCGACCGCGCGCAGCAGTCCTGGCCGGCGTTGCCGAACACGGACCACACCGACTTCTCCACGCACAGGTCCAGGTCGGCGTCGTCGAACACGATGTTCGGAGATTTTCCCCCCAATTCCAAGGACACCCGCTTCATCCCGTCGGCCGCCGACTTCATCACCGCGGTGCCGGCGGCGGTCGAACCGGTGAACGACACCTTCCGGACCAACGGATGGGCCACCAAGGCCGCTCCGGCCTCCGGGCCTCCGGGGACGACGTTGAGCACGCCGTCGGGCAAACCCGCTGCGGCGCAGATCTGAGCCAGACGCAACGCCGTCAACGGCGTCTCGGGCGCGGGTTTGAGCACCACGGTGTTGCCGCAGGCCAGCGCGGGCCCCAGCTTCCACGTCGCGATCACCAGCGGAAAATTCCACGGGACGATCAGCGCGCAGACGCCCACCGGCTCGCGCACGGTGAAGTCCAACCCGGAGGCGCCGACGGGGATGGTCTCGCCGAACTGCTTATCGGCCGCGCCGGCGTAGTACTCGAACACGTCGGCGGCCAGGCCGATCTCGTCGCGCGAGTCGGCCAAGGGCTTTCCGGCGTTGCGCGTTTCCAGGAGGACCAATTCGTCGGCGTGCTTCCGGATCAGGCGCGCGATCTCGAGCATGATCTTGCCGCGGGCGCGAGCGCTCATTCGCCCCCACGGACCGGAGGCGGCCTTGACGGCGGCGCGCACGGCGGCGTCCACGTCTTCCCGTCCGCCTTCGGCGACGCGCGCGATGATCCGGCCTTCGGCCGGATTATACGCATCGAACGTCTTGCCGGAGCCGGCCGGGACGGCCTTCCCGTCGATCCACATCCGGGTCAACATTCTAAAAATAGTTCGACGTAATGCCGCCGTCCACGACCATGGCGGCCCCGTTGGTCCAGGTCGCTTCGTCGCCGGCCAGATAGAGCGCCATGTTGACGATGTCCTCGGACTTGCCGAAGCGCTGCATGGGAATGCGGTTGAGGCGCTTCGCCTTCTCGGCCGGCTCCTTGAAGAGCCACGCGGCGAGAAGCGGCGTCTCGATGGGGCCGGGGCAGATCGCGTTCGAGCGGATGCCTTTTGGGCCGAATTGCACGGCCAGGGACTTCGTCAGCGCGAGCACGGCGCCCTTCGACGCGGTGTACGCGTCCTGCGGGACCGAGCAGCCCACCAGGGCCACGAAGCTGGCCACGTTGATCACGGAGCCGCCGCCGGCGGCGAGCAGTTCCGGGATGCCGTGCTTGCAGACCAGATAAACGCCTTTGACGTTGACGGCCAAGACCTTGTCCCAGACCGCTTCCTCGGTGTCCGTCACCGAGTGGTCGGACGACGGGAATATTCCCGCGTTGTTGTAGAGCACGTCCAGCCTGCCGTACGCCTTCACTCCGGCCTTGACCGCGTCCTTGACGTCGCTTTCCTTGGACACGTCGGCGCGGACCGCCAGGGCCCGGCCGCCGGCCGCCTCGGCCATCGCGACCGACTCGCGCACCGCGTCCAAGTCCAGGTCGCAGGCCACGATCTTCGCACCTTCCTGGGCGAAGCGCACCGTCGCGAGACGGCCCATGCCGGAGCCGGCGCCGGTGATGAGGCAGACCTTCCCGTCGAGTCGCCCGCTCATGACCGCCCCCTTACGCGATGACGACGAAACCGGCCTT
>JAGWMT010000395.1 GCA_028871595.1 Elusimicrobiota bacterium | reverse complement strand
AATCGTCTCGAACGGGATCGCGTACGTGGCGTTCGGCGGCGGGGAACCGATGTCCTCCCCTTGGGTTTGGGAGATTTTTGAAATCCTGACCGCCGGCAAGGTCGAGATCAAGATCGAGACCAACGGCCTGGATCTCGACGATAAAGCGTGTGACCGCTTGAAGGCGATGAACGTCGCTTGCGTGCAGATATCGATCGACGGGAAAGACGCGGCCACGCACGAGAAACTGCGTCCCGGCTCCGGCTATAAGCCCGCCTGGGACGCTCTTCATCGCCTGGCCGAGCGCGGCCTGGAACCCGAGCTCGTCTTCATTCCCGCCAAGATCAACGTGCGCGACGCCGTCGCCGTCTACGAACAGGCCGCGAAAGCCGGCGTGCGGACGTTCGTCACCGGCCCCATGATGCGCTTGGGCCGCGCCGCCCGCGCCTGGGACGCCTTGGCTTGTTCCGACGAGGACTGGTCCGAGGCCGTCCTATCGTTAAAGGCCGCGGCCGCCGCCCTGAAAGGCCCGCGCCTGGCCGTGTATCCGTGGGGCATTCAGCAGGAGATGAAGACCCGCGCCGAAAGCCCCCAATCCATGGTCCTGGTGGTTCCCAACGGCCGCGCCAAGCTTCTCAACGCGCTTCCGTTCGCCGTGGCCGATCTGAAGACCGAATCCCTGGCGTCCGCCTGGCCCAAGGTGGGCGCCGCCTGGAAGTCGAAGGAAGTTCAGGACTTCGTGCGGCGCGCCCAGACCGAGACCGACCTCCTCAAGCACGCCAACGAGTGCTGGGACCTGTCCGTCACGATTTAGGCGCGAATTAAAGCCTTGCGCCTCCCGGCGCGCGTGCTACACTCAAGTCAACACCGTCGCTCGGCGGGCATTCCCGGAAAAGACCCGCCGAATCATCCTACTTATATCGGCCAGATCGAACGCAACGGTGAGAAGGACAGCCTTCAGACCCTCGCGGTCGTGGCGAATCCCTTTCCGGTGAGCTGAAAAATATATGAGCGTCGACGCCGAGCCGGACCGCTGCTGCGTGTGCGGCAAGATCCTCCTCCCGGGGACCGGGCGCTTCCAGATCGACACCTCGCAGTTCTGCGTGGAGTGCTACGACGCCGGCCACCGGCCTCCCCTGCCCCCGACCGCGGACGCCCCGGCCTCCTAGGCCCTTTTCCGGCGGCCGGCTTCCCCGAGGGCCCACGCGCCCCCGCGCCCGTCCCGCTACGCTCAGGGCATGAGGCGATACCTGACGGCGGTCCTGGCCGGCGCGCTGCTTTCTTGCCCGTCGGTTCTTCCCGCCCAGGTGATCGCGCGCGCGGTTCCGGCCTCGCCCGTCATCTCGGCCGTTCCCAGCGGCGCCTTCCTGTCCTCGTTGACTCTCCAGGCCCAGTCGCTGACCGCCGCTCCCATGCCGCTGGCCGACGCTTTCCGCGCTTCGCTGCTGCCCGCTCCCGTCGCCGCCGCGCCCGAGGCCTTCGCCGCGCGCGCGGCCTTGACCGCCGCTTTGGCCGCGCCGCGGACCGCCTTGCCCGCCTTGGCCGCGTCCGTCAAGGCCGCGGGGGGGAGGAAGGCGGAAGCGGCGGCGGCCGTTCTGGAGACCTTGGGCCGTGCGGTGCGGCAGGCGCCGGCGGCGGAACGCCGTGACCTGGCGTCCGAGACCGCGAAGCTCAGCGCGCGCTTCGACGGGGCCTCGGCGGCCCCGGGCGAGTCCGTGGATTTCGCCGCCGTGCCGACGGTGGAGGACGGCCGCGGCGCGAAGGCGTCCAAGAAGGCCATGAAGGAGGACCGCCGCCGATTGCGCGTGCTGCAGGAGGCCTTGGCCGCGTCCAAGGAACGCGCCGTGCTGGTCGTGGTCCAGGGCATGGACACCGCGGGCAAGGACGGCGTGATCAAGCGGCCGCTCATGCTGAACCCGACCTGGACGAAGGTGGCCTCGTTCAAGAAGCCGACCGAGGAGGAGGCGCGGCAGGACTTCCTGGAGCGGGTGAAGAAGCAGCTGCCCCAGAAGGGGATCATCGGGGTGTTCAACCGGTCGCATTACGAGGACCTGGTGGTGCCGAAGGTGTACGGCGGCTTCTCCGCGGGTGAGATCGAGTCGCGCTACCGCCGGATCAACGATTTCGAGCGGGACCTGGCCGCGCGGGGCGTCCTGATCGTGAAGATCTTCCTGCACGTGTCCAAGGACGCCCAGAAGGAGCGCCTGCAGGCGCGTCTGGACCGCCCCGAGAAGCGCTGGAAGTTCTCGCTCGCCGACCTGGAGACGCGCAAGCACTGGGACGAGTTCCATCGCGCCTACGCCGAGGTCATCGCCCGCACCAGCACCCCGTGGGCCCCGTGGCGCATCGTGGGAGCCGACGACAAGCCGCGCCGCGACGCGAAGGTCGCCCGCATCCTGCGCAAGGCCCTGTCCCGGCTGGGCCTGCGTTATCCGGACCCGCCCCACGTCCAGGGCGTGACGATCCCGGACTAAGGCGTCATTTCCCCG
>JAGWMT010000394.1 GCA_028871595.1 Elusimicrobiota bacterium | reverse complement strand
GACTTGACCGAGTCGGGCTTCATGGTCTTCTTGCCCGTGTTCCAGTTGGCGGGGCAGACCTCGCCGGTCTTCTCCACCTGCTGGAAGGCCGCGATCACGCGCAACGTCTCGTCCACCGAGCGCCCCACTCCCAAGTCGTGGACCACCGAGTAGGCGACCTTGCCCTTCGGGTTGATCAGGAACAGGCCGCGCAGGGCGACCGACTCGTTGACCAGCACGCCGTAGTCCCGGGCGATCTTCTTGGTGATGTCGGCCAGCAGGGGATACTTGATCTCGCCCAGCCCTCCTTCCTTGCGGGAGGTATTGGCCCACGCCAGGTGGGAGAACTGGCTGTCCACGGAGCAGCCCAGGATCTCCGCGCCCAGCTTCTTGAAGTCGTCGTGGCGGTCGGAGAACGCGGTGATCTCCGTGGGACAGACGAAGGTGAAGTCCAGCGGGTAGAAGAACAGCACCACCCACTTGCCCTTGTAGTCCGACAGCTGGATCTCCTTGAACGACTTTCCGACCAGCGCCTGCGCCTTGAAGTCCGGCGCGTCCTTCTGAACGAGAGTATCGGCCATGGTGAGTCCTCCTATGATTTCAATGCGTCTTGGATCCGGAAGCCTTCGCGCATTTCGCGCAGAGGCCGTGAAAATGGACGGAATGCCCCTGGACGAGGAAGCCCGCGGCCTTCGGCTCCGGGAGGCGGTCCAGCCGGGAGTCGAACAGGTCCTCGATCTTTCCGCAGGCGGTGCAGACCGCGTGGTGGTGCGTCTCCACGATGGCGTCGTAGCGCGCCTGGGACGTGGGGGAATCCACGCGGGCGACCATGCCCATCTCGTGGAGCGTCTGCAGGGTCTTATAGACCGTGGCCAACGACAGGCTGGGGTACGCCTTGCGCAGCGACTCGTACAGCGCCTCGGCGCTGGGATGATCGTGGCGGTCCGCCAGCTCCTCGTAGACGGCCAGGCGCTGGTGGGTGAGGGGGACCTTCTTCGCGCGGAACAGCGCGCGGACTTCGTCGCGGGTCTTCATGGCGGTCAAGAGAGGAAACTGCGGAGCATCCAGGCCATCTTCTCGTGCTCCTCCAGCAGCCCGGTCAGGAAATCGGCGGTGCCTTGGTCTCCCAGTTTGCCGGCGAAATCCACGTCCTCGCGCAGCAGGCGGATCAGCTTCTCATGGTCGCGCAGCAGCTCGCCCAGCATGGCGTCGGCCTTCGGAGCGCGGCCGGCGGACTCGTCCAGGCGCGCCGCGTGCAGGAACTCCTTCATGGAGCCCAGCGCCCGCCCGCCCAGAGCCCGGGAGCGCTCGGCGACGTCGTCCACGAAACCGTCCAGGATCTCGTACTGCGCCTCGAAGAACTTGTGCAGGTCGTTGAACTGAGGCCCCGTGACGTTCCAGTGGAAATTGCGGGTTTTCGTGTAGAGGAGATATTCGTCCGCCAGAAGAGGCTCCAGCAGGGCGAGGACCTTGGTCCGGGACGATTCCTTCAGGCCGATTTGGGCGTTCATCGCATCCTCCTGTTTAATAATTATTGTCCACAAATAATATATCACGAAAAGGACGAATTGTCAATCCTCCTCGAACACGTACCCCTGCCCTTTATGCGTCCGCAGGCGCGCCGCCCATTTCGGCCCCAGCTTGCGCCGCAGTGACGACAGGTGGACGTTGAGGATATGCTCCCATTCGTCGTTTTCGTAGCTCCAAACCGCTTCCCACAGGTACGACGGCGCGTGGAGCATGCCCGGCCGCGCCAGGAACACGCGCAAGAGGCCCATCTCCTTGCGAGAGAGGTGGACCGGGACCCCGTCCAGCGTCAGCCGGTCGGCGTCGAAATCCAGCGCCAGCCCGGGGAAGTTTTTCGTGAGCCGGCCTCCCAAGGTCAGGTCCGAACGCCGGGAGAGACTGCGCAGGCGCGCCAGAAAGACGCTCCATTCGAACGGCTTCGCCAGGTGGTCGTCGGCGCCCGCGTCGAGAGCGTAAACGGTGTCCGCGGGGGACGATTTTGCGGTGACCATCAGGATCCCCATGGCGCGCGTGGGCACGTGGGCGCGCAGGGCCTTGGCCAGGCTGGCTCCCGAGATGCCGGGTAGGGCCCAATCCAGGATCGCCAGGTCCACGGGCTCCCGCTGCAGGACGGCGAGGGCGCGCTCGCCGTCGGGCACGATGGACGCGGAGAATTCCTCCGGGCGCAGCGCGAAGAAGCGCCGATAGCCCTCGCGCTGCTCCTCGTCGTCCTCGACGACCAGCACCCGCCGCTCCGTGACGTTCGCTCCCTTCATGCCCGGATTCTACGATATTTTCATTTGACCGCCCAAGGCGAAGAGTGTATACTATGCAAACGAAGTAAACGCCGTATTCAGGGAAATCATGCCCGAACGAACCTACACGACTCACGACATCGCCAAGGTCTGCGACGTTTATCCCTCCAGCGTGATCAACTGGATCGAAAGCGGGAAACTGAAGGCTTACGCCACCCCCGGAGGGCACAACCGCGTGACCCGCGAGAACC
>JAGWMT010000063.1 GCA_028871595.1 Elusimicrobiota bacterium | reverse complement strand
CCCGTCATGCTGGTGCGCTTCCAGCGGTTGATGAAGTTCGTCTGGAACGTGAAATCGGCCAGCAGGTGGCCGAACATCAGGCGCCAGAAAATTTCCATTACTTGGCCGTGAGGTTGAACACGCCTTCCCAGGTGGCGTCGGGCGGGAGCACCGCGTATTCCTGGCTGCGTTCCAGGTACAGTTGGCCGGGGCCGTCGTCGGGAAGGATCTCCGCGAACTTCTTGAACGCGGCCAAGGCGTCCTCGTACTTGCGCGCGTCGAAGGCGGCGATGCCCTGCTCGTAGAGAGGCAGCGCCTTGCGCCACTCGGCGGACAGCTTCGCGGTCTCGGCGATGGGCTCGAAGATGCGGATCGGCGTTTCCTTGCCGACCACGCGCACGCGTCCGAGCGTGCGCGAGGCGACGCGGTCCTTGCAGCCCTCGTGCGCGGATTCGCTGATGATGATCTTCGAGCCGAAGAATTTGTTGGCGCCTTCCAGCCGCGAGGCCAGGTTCACCTCGTCGCCGATGACCGTGTACTGCAGTTTCTTCTGGCTGCCGGTCAGACCGACGGTGACGACGCCGGAATTGATGCCGATGCGCACCGCCGGAATCTCGGGCAGGCCCGGGTCCAGGGTTTTATTGAGCTCGGCGATCGCGCCCTGGCACTCCAGGGCCGCCAGCACCGCGTCGGCGCGGTGATCCTTGTTCTCGATGGGCGCGTTCCAAAAGGCCATGATGCAGTCGCCGATGTACTTGTCGATGGTGCCGTGGCGCTCCAGGATCACGTGGCTGAGGCTGGACAGGTAGCGGTTCAGGAATTGGATCAGGGCCTCGGGGTCCATCTTCTCCGAGATGTTCGTGAAGTGCGCGATGTCCAGAAAGAACACCGTCATGTCGCGCTTCTCGCCTCCGAGCTTGACCTTCGACGGATCCTGCGCCAGCTGGTCCACGATCTCGGGCGAGACGAACTGGCCGAACAAACCCTTGATGGCCTTCTTCTCCGCGCCCTCGGTCAGCGCGCGGTGGACGGTCAGCACCAGGTACGCCGACAGCAGCGCTAGGGCCGGCGGGACGAACTCGACGATGAGGCCGCGCTTGAACAAAAGCAGGGCCGCGGCGAACCACGCCGCCAAAGCGCCGGCGGCCAGGCCCGCGCCGATCGCGGGCGAGAAATAGAGCAGGAAGTAGGTCAGGCCGATCGCGACCCCGATGGCCAGCACCGTCTGCCACAAAGGCGAGGAACGCATCGCGTCGCCGTTGAGCTCGTTGTCCAGCGCGTTCAGATGGATCTCGACGGCGGGAGAACTTTCCGAGAACGGCGTCGGGTAATGGTCGAAGTAGCCGAGCGCCGTGGAGCCCACCACGACCAGCCCCCCCTTCAACGCCTTGAGCTGATCGGCGGACAGGTCGCCGGAGAGCAGGTCCAGCATGGAGATGCGCCGGAAGGGCGTCTCGATGTCGTCGGGGTTCTTGACGTTCTTCTGGCCCTCGTCGCGCTTCTCGTGGCGCAGCCACGGGCGCGGGAGGCGGAAGTTCACGCCGCGCTCCTCGGTGCCGTACGTCGCCAGCACGTCCGCCACGGGCTTGTCCAGGTACGCCGACAGGGCCGAGGCCGCCAGGGAGACCGCCTGCAGATCCGGATGGAACGGGTCTCCGGCTCCGGGATGGATCAGTTGGAAGGAGCGCAGATGGCCGTCGCCGTCCAGCAGGTGGGAGACGTCCGGGGAGCCGAAGTACTTCGTCGCGCCGCGCAACTGCGGCACCGGCATCAGGTTCTTGACGTTGACGCCGGCGCCGGTGTCGTCCACTTCCTGGGAAAACAGGTGCACGACGCGTCCGAAGCGCCGCGTCGCGGCCGCCAACTCGGCGTCGCCGGGGCGCGGGTCGAAGAACAGCACGTCGAACGCCACGGTCTTCACGCCCAGGGACTTCATCTTGTCCAGGGCGCGGGCGTACACCGCGCGCGGAAGCGGAAAGCCGAACTTCTTGCCGGTCTCCTCGTCCACGGCCAGCAAGGTCAGCCGCGGGTCCGCGGGCTTGACGTTGGACGGACGCATCTGGAACAGGCGGTCCACCCAGACGTAATGGGCGCTGGTGAACATTCCGGCCAGATAGAGAACCAGGAACGCCAGTCCGTAAACGAAGGTGAATATCTTCGGGAAGCGTGATTTCAAGGGCGGCGGGCGTCCTTCCCGGGCGAAGCCGGGGCCGTCTGAACGGAAAGTTTTTCACGAAGGCGCGTCCGGGCCTCGCCGATGGCGGCCTTCGTCGCGCGGTCCTTCTCGGACGCGTAGGCGGCGTCCAGCTCGGGGAGAACGGACGAGTCGCCGGACAGGGCCGCCGCGACGGCGGCCCGGCGGCGGGACGAAGGGTCCTTGGACTTCAGGCCCGCGACGGCGCCCGCCAGGCCCGCGGGATCGCCCAACCGGGCCAACGCGCCGGCGGCCTCCAGACGGACGCCCTCGTCGGAGTCCTGAAGGGCGGCTTTCAAGGCCGGGACGGAGCTCTTATCGCCGATCTGATTCAGCGCGGCCGCGACGGTGCGGCGCATCGAGGGATCGGGCGAGCGGAGCAGGCCGGTCAGAGGACCCGCGGCCGCCGTCGCGCGCAGAGAGCCCAGGGAGCGCACCGCCGCGAACCGCACTCCGGCCGACGGGTCATTGAGTGCTCGCAGAAGGGCTTTGACCGCGCCCTCGCCGCCCATGAAGCCGAGGGCGCTCGTCGCCGCTTGGCGGACGCGCGCGTCGGGGTCCGAAGCCGCCAGCACGGCAACCTTCGCCGCCGAGCCGCGCGCACCTTGCCGCCCCAGCGCATCGGCCGCGGTCAGACGCACGGCCGCGTCCCCATCGAAAAGAAGTCCTTCGAGCACGGCGACGGCCTCGGGGCGGCGGATGTCGCCCAGAGCGGCGGCTCCGCCGCGGCGCACCGCGGGATCGGAGGACCGAGTCGAGGCCTGGGCCTCCGGAAACTGCTCAGGAGCCTGAGCGAAAACGAAACCCGCCAGGAGGACGGCCAAGGAGATAATTCTCATAGGCACCCCGCAATTCTAGCTTTCCTGATTATGGCGCACAAGAGGAGGCGGGCGACTCAATGGATGACGCCGATCTTGCGGATCACCGTCGCCGTGCCGCCCGGAGACTTGACCTTGATGCGCGCGGTGTACCCGCCCTTGGAGACCAGGATTCCAGCGTCGTTGCGTCCGTCCCAATCGACGAAATTCCGGCCCGCCGTGCCGCCGTTGCTGCCCGCCGGGCAACCGATGGTCTTCGTCAGGTAGCCCAACGCATCGTAGATTTGGATGGTCACCGATGAATCCGCGTTGAGCGTGTACGTGATCTGGGTCTTGCCCGCGTTGCCGCCCTTGCGCGAGTCGAACGGGTTCGGGAAATTGCTGACGCCGGCGATGATCGAACTGGTCATGCCGCTGTTCGCCGCGGCCGTCAGGGGGGACCACGCGGAGACGACGCCCGCGCCGCTGACGGCGCGCGTGCGGTAGCTGTAGAAGTTCCCGGGCGGGCGAGGAGCCTCGCCGGGATAGGTCGGGTCCCCCACGTTGTAGGTGCTCAGGCGCGCCGGAATGATGTTGATCGTACGCCAGATCACATTGGACGCCAAGTCCTTGGGATCGCCGCCCCGCTCCTGGACCTCGTACTGCGCCACGCCGGAAATCGGCTGAGTGGACGGCGTCCAACGCACGGAGTAGGACGGCTTGCCCTGCTCCAGCGGCGTCGCAGCGCCGGGCGTGGTCGGAGGAATCGGGTCCACGCGATAGACGAACATCGACTGCGCCGGCGACAGCGAACCGGTTCCCGAGACGTACTGCGCGAAAAGGATCACCGCATCGTCGGACACGACTTCGCCGGACGTATGGATGATGGGCGCCGAACCGCGCAGGCCGCGCCCGGTGTATGGCGGCGGGTCCCCCGCCTGGTACACCACGCTCAACGTGTTCGAGCCGGCGAGTTCGGCGCGCATGATTTCGCTGCCGACGTAGATCAGGCCGGGCAGGCGCAGCGACGCCGCATTGTCCACAGTGAACGACGTCGTGTTCTGCGACAACGACTGCGTCAACCGCGCCACGTTGGGCACGGTGAGCACCAGGTTTCCCAGGACCGCCGAGGTGATCGGCGCGCCGATCGAGCGGGTCCGATACTCCGCCGCGCTCAAGCCGGAAATGCCGGTCACGGTCACCGTCGACCATTTATGCGTGACGCTGATCGGATCGTCGTAGTACCGCCCGACCGCGACTTGATAGTAGCCGGACGTGCCGATCATCGGCAGATTGAAGCTCAACTGGCCCGCGCTCGGGGACCAGGACGTCGGGGCCAGACCTTGGCCCGGATCCGGCGCGGTCTTGGCCAGATTTCCAGGGTCGGCCGCATCCAGGCCGATGCGGAACTGCGGCTTGGTCGATCCCGGCGGAAAGATCACGATGTCGGGGATGCCGTCCTGGTTGATGTCCACGTCCAACAGGCCGGTCCCGGTCAGGTCCCGCGTCGGGACGCCGTCGCCCAACAAGGAAACCTGATCCGGCCGGGTACTCTGGCCAATGGAGAAGTTATCCGGACGCCCGTCGCCGTTGACGTCGATCAAGGGCGGCGACGAGCAGGTCGCGGTCGTGCACGCGCCGTTGCCGCACCAAGGCGTCCCGTCCGGGCACAACCACCGAGAGAAGTCCGGAATAGGGTTCTTGCTTGAGTCCAGGCAGACGTTGTTGCGCGGATTCGCCGGGTCCTTGCCGTTGTTGCAGTTCGTCGGATCCGTCTTCGCGTACGCGGGATAGCCGACGGCGGCCGCGGGTATGGCCGGCCCCGCACGGGTGACGATGATCGGCGGCAGCGCCGAACTGATCGAGACGGCCGGAACGGTCAAAGGGGCGACGAGCAGCGTCTTCGAAGCGATCGGCGGCTGCAGGACCGCATCCGGGGCCGCGACCAACGGCCCGCCGTTGGACGCGAGCATGTCCGAGAAGCTCTGCAACTGGAAGCCGAGAGTATGCCCCAGCGTCGGCGCGCCGCCGGTCGTCGCGACGGCCGTGCGGTCGGTATAGCCGATATCCACGGTGACGAACAAAACGACCGGGGTCGTCGGAACCGTCAAATACGGAATATTGCCGACCGCCAGCGGGACCAGCGCGGTGCCGCTCGAGAACGGACCCGTCAGCGAGAACGGCACCGAGCCCAGCAGAGTGTCGACCGACGGATTGAACACTCCCGACCCGTTGTCCAGCCAGACCTTGATCGTCGATGCGTCGCCGTCGCCGGTGTACGTCACCGTCGACGTCGCGAACGTGCCCGACTGCTTGAGGCGGATCGACGCGATGTTGACGAAGTTCAAATTCGTCTGCAGGCTCAACTGAAGGACGGGCACGTTCGTATCGCCCTGCCCGGCGCCGTTGGGCGCCGAGGAGAAGCCGCTGGTCTTCAGAGTGATCGGACTGATCGCGACGTTGCCGCCGACGAACGGGTAGCTCGTCGTCTGCGTGCCCAGGGCGTTGGAACGAGTGATCCCGGTCAGCAGCATCTGCCCGACGGCGTCGCCGCGCGGCAGGGAGATCCACGACGGATCGCGCACGGTCACGCCGATCAAGTCGTTGGGGACGGCCGCGTCCCCCACGTCGTAGGCCACGAAGAACGCTTGCGCCGTCGGACTGATGTACTGGTCCGCGCTCAAGGTCACCAGCGTCTGAACGTTCGCGTCGTTGGTCTGATCGAACACGTCGACCTTGCGCGCCGTCGCGCCGACGGAGAGGTTCAGGAACGGCGTCGGCCCCGTGCCGAGTTGATCGCCGCGCGAGACGATGCTCAAGCACGGTTTTCCGGTCGCGTTGTCCAAGCCCGGGACAACCGCGAACGCGCAGCCGGGAGCGCTGCTGAACGTCATCAACTCCGCGCCGTTCATGAAAATGCGCCCTCCGGCCGGGTTGCCGACGTTGTCGAGCGGGAAACCCCGCGTCGAGGCGACGACCATGTCGAACGGCGGCGTGGTCGTGCTCGAAACCGCGACGGCCAACGTGGTCTCGACCTCAGAAAGGTTGACGTCTCCGGAGTCGAGCGCGTCGTTCTGGTTGATGTCCTTGTAGACGCGCACGAACTTGACGTCGGTGTTGCGGCCCAGGGGACGCGAAGGATCCTGCGAGCCGCCGCCGCGCTCCAGGCGGATCGCCCGCCATGGCGCCAGCGCGACGTCGGTCGTCAAGTTGAAGCGCAGCATCCCGACTTGCGCCTGCGCCTGTCGGACGCCCGCGATCGAGGACGCGATATCGTTGACGCCGAAGGTCACGTTCGCCGCGACCTTCTTGACGGTGACCGGCGGATTGGACGCGAAGGTCGGTGAGGAGAAAGCGACCAGGTTCGGCACCTGGAGAGTCACGTCGTTCAGGCCCTGAACGGCGACGCCCTCCTGGTTGCCTTCGGCCGCGAACTGCGAGATGTCGTAGGTCACGAAGAAGTCGGACCCGGCGGTACCGACCAGAATCGGCTTCTTGAGGTTGATCGTGACGGTGCCGGTGCTGAAGTTGTCGTTGCCGTACGAGAGCAGATACGGGTGGTCGCCGTTGACGCCGGGCGTCGAGTCGGCCAAGTCGAAAAGCTGATTGGCGTTCGAATCCGCCCAGACCTTGACCACGTTGACGTCGCTGTCCAGCGAAGCCGCGGAGCCCGTGCGCGTGAGGCGCAGGCGCTGGATGATCGCCGTGTTGCGGTCGGTGTGCACGTGCACGCGCAGCATGGCCACGTTCTTCTGGTTCTGCGTGGCGAAGTTGCCCGAGAGCTGAGTGAAGTCCGCGGTCACGGTGTTGATCGTCGGCGCCAGCACGAAGGTGGGGCTGGCGACCGCCGAGGTTCCGACGAAGACCGCGGTATGGCCGGCGTTCGCCGGCAGGAGCGTGAAGCGCGTCGGATCGGGCGCGTAGACGCCGGTGACCTCGTTGGGAGGATTCAAAGTCGGGTACGAGAACAGGGCCGCGGGCGACACATCGAAGGCGACGTACAGCGTCGTCGGCGTCGAGGTGATCAGCGCGTAGCCGGGGCTGCCGATGGCGGAGTCGTTGATCGGCACAAAGACGCGACCGTTGGTCTCCGGCGGCGCGCCGAAGGTGGAGGCGCCCAGGACCACGTCGCTGACGTCCTGGCCGGAGACCGGGTCGCGGTGGAACACGCCGTCGAGAGACTTATAGGCGCGGATGGAGGTCAAGTCCGCGTCGTCGCCGTTCATGCCGACGGGAAGCAGGCGGTTCAGGTGGACACCGGCCAGCTGGACTTGGAACTGGGACGACCACACGTCCAGGCGCAACGCCGCGGTGTTGATCTGGCCCTGAGATATCTGCGGAGACGCGTACGTGCCCGAGGAATGCGCGGCCGGCACCGTGTTCAGCGCGCCGCGGATCACGTTGGTCACCGTGGGCGCGCCCGGCCCGAAGCCCGTGTAGCCGACGATCTCCCCGTCGGCGACCAGGTACGCCGTCGTGCCCGGAGCCGGGGAGGCCAGTCCCTGCGTTGAACTCAGGATCCAGAACGACTCGATCGTGCCGACCGGCTGGCTGAGGACGGGGTTGGTCAGGATCGGCGCCGGGAAGGTCCCGCTCGAACTGCTGAAATAGGGCGTCGCCCGCACCGAGAGGACCTGCGGCGAGGGGATGATCGAGCGCAGCTTCGAGGCGAACGGCAGCGGCGAGGCCGAATCGTAGGAGTTCGGGTACGACACCGCGTTGAGGAGCGGACTGTCGCTGGAGGAGGCGTCGCCGGTCGGCAGCGAGGTCTTGAGGATCATCGCTCCCAAGGTCCGCGGTGCCTGCGTGACGGGATCGGTGGGCTGGGCCCCGGGGGCCATGTGGTAGGCCAGGAAGTAGCGCTGCGGCTGCGCCGCGCGCGCGGCCGTCACGATCTGTCGCGGCACATTCATGTTGACCTGGGCGACGACAGGATTGCCCGCGTAGTTGCCGAACGTTCCCGTGCCGACCAGCACGTCGACGGACTGATTGAAGACGCCGGAATTGTTCGCGTCGTACCACAGCGAGACCTGGTCGACGTCGCCGCCGACGGCGCCGCCCGCCGCGGCGGTGCCCGTCGCCGTGACCAGGATCCAGCGCCACAGCGCGTCCGCGACGTCGGTCTGGACGTTGACGACCGCGACCGCGACCGTGCTCTGCTGCTGCAGGAACGGGCCGATCGGCGGGTCGATGGTATCGGTCGAGACGACCCGCACCAAGTCAGGATACTCCACGACCTTCGGCACATCGGACACGCTCTTGGCCGGGGGCGTCAATCCGATCAGCGCGGTCGACATGTACTTGGGCGACGTGATCTGGAAGTAGCCCGTGGCCGGGATCGCCAGCCCGAGGTGAACCGCCTGGCCGGTCGTCGCCAGCGAGTCCACGTCGTAAGTCACGAAGAAGTCGGTGTCCGCCGTCGGGATCGGCTGGCCCAGGCCGTTGACCAGGCTGGTGATCGGGATGCGCGCCGGCCCGGACAGGATCGTGCCGGTGGAGTACGCGTGCAGACCGGTGGACTCCTGGCCGCGCTCGCAATTCGTGTACTTGTTGTTGACCATGTCCACGCCGTAGCAGTAGACGACCTCCTTCTGCAGTTCGTCGGTCTGCGCGTCGTTGAGAACCAAGCGGTTGAACGTGTCGCTCGGCGGGAACGGGTTGTCGCTCGGGAACATGCCCAGGATGCCCGTGACGACCACCTCCGCCCCCGTCGCCGGGCCCGTGGAATACAGCGGCACCGCGAGCGGGGCGGTCGGGAAATTGTGGACAACCGTGTTGGCCGGACTCACCAACGAGTCAGTCGAGGCGTTGAACATGCCGTCGCCGTTCACATCGAGCCAGACCTTGATGTTCCTCACGTCCGAGGCCTTGTTGGGCTGGGCGCTGGCCGCGCTGTAGACGCCGCCGTTGACGACCGTGGACGGAAGCCAGCGGTCGAGCTTGAGCCCGGTCCATTGCGCGGCGCCGGAGTTGGCGCCCAACGTGAGCTTGGCGATGGGGGCATTGGAGTCGTTCTGCGTGATGAAGCCGTTGATCGGGTAGGTCGAGGAGCCGGAGACGACGCCGTTGCGGTTCCAATCGCGCAGCACCACCAGGTCCGCGGTCGCCAGGACGGGCACCTGCGTGGATGAGAACTGATTGAAGGCGTTCACCGTGCCGTTGCCCGCCTGGGGCACGACGCCGGCAGAGAACAGCGTCAATCCATGCGTCTTCCCGGGCTGGGCCGTCGCCGCGACGTCGTAGGCAAGGAAGTACGTCTTCGTCGAGGTCGTCACCGTGCCGTTGACGCCGTTCGGGCTCGGGATGATGAGCGTGGCCTGGTCCGTGGTGGTCGAGAAGACCGCGGAGGCGATCTCCTTGTCGATTCCGGGCTCGAAAAGCCTGTCGCCCGGAACGGTGATCTGGTCTGACTGCGTGTCCAGGTAAAGGCGCACGCGGTCGATGGCGGTGGCGTTCCCCGACCCGGCGTGGTTGACCGTGATCTGGGACAGCACCCCGGTGAAGGCGTCGGCCCACACGTCCAGGCGCAGGACGCCGACGCGCGGCGCGTTCTGCTGGACGTACGGGTAGGCGGTGAGAGTCATCGTCGTGGTCGGCTGGTACCACGCATTGATGTCGATGGGGAGCACGTTGATCGCCGCGGGCTGGAGCTGGACCATGGCCGTCGCCGTGTAGACCGCGAAGTTGTTCAGCGCCACGCCGACCTGGGAGGCAGGCGACAGCGTAATGTTCGACGGGCCCGGCAGGCGCAGACCGAAGCTGGCCGGAAGCTCGCCCAGCGCGAAGCCGGCGGAGGCCACGCGCACGGTCAGGAAGTAGTTCTTGTCCGCGCTGAGCAACAGGGACTCGACCGGGTTGGTGACGTCGATGTTGGTCTGGCTGAAGGTGGAGTTGCCGAAGAACCACGAGCCCGCGTTGTCGTAGGCCGCGGTCGCGATCAGCAGGTCGCCCGACGGCGGCGGCTCGAACGTGCCGTTGGCGTTGGAGTCGTACCAGAGCCCGACCTCGGTGATCCTGTTGTTGTTGAGGCTGCCCTCGGGGCGGCTCTGCACGCGCAGCGAACGCAGGTTCGCCGCCAGAGCCGACGGCTGCGTCGCCTTGACCCGAAGGTTCAGGCGCATCATCGCGACCGGATTCGGAGAGCCCGGGCTGGTGCCGTCGCCCTGGTTCAACGTCAACTTCGCGGAACCCGGGGTCCCGGGAGACAGGTCCTTCGGCGTGAGGACCACGCCGGCCAGCTCGACGTCGCCGGAGGAGCGCACGGCCGGGGGGGTCGGGATGTCCGTGCGCGCGCCGTCGTTCGTGAATCCGAAGACCGCCGGGCTGTCGTAGTCCGTCGCGCTGACGTTCAGCACTTCCTGGTAGCTGTCGACAACGGCCATGTTCGTGAAGACGCCGGCCTCGGTCGAGAGGAAGACGTGGTAGGTCGTGCCGTGGCTGAGGTCGAGAAGGACGACCGCGGAAGTGGAGCCGGAGCTGCCGAAGCCGACCACGTCCTTGAAGTAATTCCCGTTCTTGGCGTCGCCGGCGGCGACGTTGCCGAAGGCGTCGCGGGCGGTGAGCGTGATCGCCCCGGCGACGCCGACCTTGAGCGGATTCGTCGGAGAGAACGAGTGCGTCAAGGCCAGGTAGGCGGCCGGCGCCGGCGTGATCTGATGGACCTGCGCGATCGGCGGGAATACGTTCGAGCCCAGAACGGCCTGCGCGTAGATCGTCGCGCCGCCCGCCAGCCTGCTCCAGAAGTACATGGGGGCCTGGCTCTGCCCCGGAGGGATAGGAACGGGCAGGTTGCCCGTGAAGATGTCGGGCCAGAATCCGGACGTCCCGGTTGAGCCCGTCGGGATGGCGGCGTTCGCGCTGATGCCGGCGAAGGTCTGGTCGCCCTGGCTCTTGTAGACGATCGAGTAGGCCTGGGTCGAGTTGGTCACGTTGCCGTACTGGTCGACCAGTTGTGCCGCGACGACGGTGCTGGTCGGCACTCCCAGCTCGTATTGGATCGTCGTGCCCGCGATCAGCCGGTGCGACGGCGTGGCCCAGGTGATCGCGACCGGCAGGCCCGGAAGGACCGTGTAGCTCGCCCGACCGACCGCCCAGCCCAAGGTCCCGAGCGTGACGCCGCTCGCGCTCACGGTGTGCGTGGAGCCCGGGGCGGTCAGCAAGGTGTCGATCAGGTAGAAGCTCGTCGCCGAGCGGCCCACCGGCAGGTCCACGATCGCCGTCGTGCTCACGAAGGCGCCCGCGGACGGGGTCGAGAACTGTACGCCGCCCAGGGAGTCGGACTGCAGGCGCAGTTCCACGAAACCCGGGCCGGGGTCCTGGCTGGACTGGAGCGGCGACGGGTTGCCGTAGAAATCGTAGGTTTCCAGCGCGAACGGCTGCGACGTCGCCCCGGCCAGAAGCGCCTGTCCGGCGCCCGTCGTGATCGCGATGGCGTCGATGGCGTCCGGCACGATGTAGACCGCTTGCTGGGACGACGTCAACCCCGGCGCCGAGAGCGCAAGGACGGGCTTCGTGCCGCCGCCGGCGCCGTAGCGGCTGGAGGCGTCGGTGTCCAGGTAATAGAACGTGGTCTGGTACTGGCCCAACGGAATGGACACCGTGGTCGTGGCGGCTAAGAAGGACGGAGCGGCGGCTCGCGAGCCGAAGAACGACGCGCTCGACACGGAGAACGCCGCGTAGTCGTTCACGTCCGAGGACAGCCGCGCGGGAGACGCCAGATTGACGACGACGGTCTGCGTCGCGACGACCGGGTTGGCGAAGAGGTCGGCCAGCTTGACGCGATAAGCCGCGAGGGTTCCCAGGGGGCTGACGACGCGCCCCGCGGTCTGCGTGAACGGCGGGTTGGCGAAGCCGAGCTGGACCGGGACGCTGGGATCCATGCGCAGCGGCGTCGACGCCTTCAGCGCCCCGAGCACCCGGACCTCCAACGTCCAGGTTCCGGGGCGGCCGCCCTCGAACGTGTTCGAGGACGGCGCCGGCCCGGAATAGGAGCTCATGCGGTCGTGATAGCGGAACGGCGTCTCGACGCCGGTATTGCCGTCGACGATGGTGAAGCCGGTGATGAACTGAGAGTTGGAAGCGTCGCGGAAGCCGTAGTCGCCGACCGTGCCGAAAAGGCCTTGCGTGTAGCCCAGCGCGGCGTGCGCCGCGGTCTCCACGACGTCCAGGGTGACCGCGGTGTTGCCCTGGGTCGTCGGATTGCTGAAATCGTCGAGGCGCTGGATCGAGAGCGCGGCACCGGCGCCGACGACGTCGTTGATCCCCACCGTCGCCGCCGGAGGCGTGGAGAGGAAGATAATCTGGCTGGGAACGCCGCCGACGGTGAGCAACAGGTCGGTGATGTTCTGCTGGTTCCCTATGGAATAGGCCAGGCTCGACGGCGCCGTCGTCGTGCCGACCCAGACGCGCGCGGAGTCGCCCGCGCGCGATGAGACGTAGTAATAGATCGCCGGACCCGCGCCGACGACCCCGGTCGCGTTGGTGAAGACCGTCGTCGAGGTGCCGACATTGATCGGGCCCGCGCCGTAATCCAAGGCCAGGTACCCGGTCGCGCCGGAGACCGCGACGACCTGCAGGTACACCGTCGTCGCCGCGGTGATCGGGTTGGCGAAAGCGTCGGTCAGCTGACCGGTGATCTGCTGGCGGCCCGGGCTGCTCAGCGAGCCCGCCGAGACCAGCGTGTTGAGCACGGGCAGGGGGTTGACCTGGACCGCGTTCGGGGCCGCTGGCACGACCGTGATGTAAGGCCGCACGGCGGGCGCCACTTCCGAATTGACCGCGGCGTTGCCGGTCTCGAAGGCCTGCAGGTAGCGCGAGCCGGCCTTCTTCAGCGTGACGAAGCCGTTCAGGTCCACGACGCCCGGCTTGGGCGCCGTGGAGAAGGTCACGTTGTTGGCCGGCTGGAAGGACGGGGCCTGGACGCCCGCGAAGGGCTCGGCCACGAAATACACGTTCTTCAGGTACACATTCGGGCCCGTCGACACCAGGTTGTTGAAGAAATCGTAGGCGCTGAGCGTGCCGCTGCTGATCGCGCTGCCGGCCGTCGCCGTCGACGGCAGGTTCGACCACCGCAAGTCGTACGCCGGGCCCGGATACACCGGATATGGGGCCGAGAGCGCCGGCGCCCACGACGAGGCCGACGCCGCCGTGGTCGCGGCCAGGACGGTGTAGGTGCTCGACGCGGTCAGCGGCGTGAACCCGAACGAGCGGCTGCCCAGCACCAGCGCCGCGGCGACCGGCGCGGCGAACGAGGGATGGACCTCGGACGGGAAGCCGAGCTGGATGGTGGGCATGACGGCCGGCGGGTTCGTGTCCTGGAACGGGCCCGGGGCGATCTCGGTGACCGGGTTGAAATAGGCGTCCACCAGGTAAACGACGGCCGACATCTGCGCGCCGCCGACCACGTAGGAGCCCGCGACCCCGTCCTTGCCCGGCGCGCCCTCAAGCGCGGTGAGCGCGCGGCAGCCCGGCGCGGCGCACTTGCCGGGGCGCTGGGTCTCGCCCGGCAGGATCACCTGCAGGCCGACCGCGGTCGACGCGTAGACCTTGAACGCGGCGCTCACGGCCGCCGGAGAGCCGGCCAGGCAGACGCTGTTCTGCGGTCCGCTGTCGGCGCTGCCGCAGACCGGGCTGGCGTCGGGAACCACGGTGAGGACCGTTCCCGTGCTCTTCGACACGAGCTTGACCGTCAGTGGGACCGAGCCGGCGCCGTTGTTCAAGGGGGTCGCCCCCGGGTCGATGTCGTACGGATCGCTGGTGTTCAGCGACACCGACGGCAGGGTCAGCGGGTTGGGGTAGACGTTCATGTACTTGTCCACCAGGTTGACCACGGCCGTGAACGGCACGCCGGCGGTGGGCGTGGAGATCGCGCCCGCCACGCCCCCGTTCGGGTAGCTGCCGGAGCCGGGGACGGCGGTCTGGCCGGGCAGGACCAGTTGGTAGCCGCGAGGATTGGC
>JAGWMT010000393.1 GCA_028871595.1 Elusimicrobiota bacterium | reverse complement strand
TCGCGCTGGGTGGCGGCCAGGATCCAAAGCGTCCGCGGCAGCGGCTCCTCCAGCACCTTCAGCATGGCGTTGGCGGCCGCCTCGTTGAGGCGCTGGGCGTCGGGGATCACCGCGATCTTCCAGCCGTCCAGCATGGATTTCATGCTGAGGTCCTTCAGAAGGTGACGAATCGTATCGACTTTCCAGATCTTTTGCTTATCCGAATCTTCTTCTTCCAGTGAAGCTTGGTAATGTTCGTCGAGAACCGCGACGTCCGGGTGATTCCTTCCATCGACCGATTTGCAATCGGGACACTCCCCGCACGAGGATTCCCCGGTGAACGGCCGCTCCCGGCAGACCAGGGCCTTGGCGCATTCCAGCGCCGCCAGGCGCTTGCCCACGCCGTCCGGGCCCACGAAGAGCATGGCGGAGGGGATATGTTCCGTCGTCAGCAGACCCTCCAGCGTCTTTCGCGCGCGGGCCTGGCCCAGGACCTTCTCCAGCCTCATGGGAGCAGCCTCAGGACGCGGCGGAAGATCTCCGCGTGCAGGTCGTCCGCGTCGCGGGTGCCGTCGAGCAGGACCGCGCGCGGGAGCTTGCGCGCGAGGGCGCGGTAGCCCTCCCGCACCTTGCGGTGGAACAGATCGGTCTCGCGTTCGACGCGGTCCAGCACGCGGCCCCGGTCGCGGGACTTGAACTCGCGGTCGGGAATGTCCACCACGACGGTGAGGTCGGGCACCAGGCCCTTCGTCGCGATCTTGTTGAGGACCGCGGTGGTCTTGAGGCCCAGGCCGCGGGCCAGGCCCTGGTACACGTCGGTGGACAAGGTGTAGCGCTCGCAGACGACGACGCGGCCCTCGGCCAAGGCGGGAAGGAGGATCTGCTCGGTGTGCTGGGCGCGCGAGGCCTCGTAAAGAAGGAGTTCCGCGACCGGGGACACGTTCAGCGCGGGATCCAGGAGAATCTTGCGGATGGACTCCGCCACGCCCGAGCCTCCGGGTTCCCGCGTGTGCAGGACCTTGATCCCGCGCGCGAGGAGAGCGCCGATGAGGCGGCGCGCTTGAGTGGACTTGCCGGACTTGTCGGGGCCCTCCAGGACGATGAACAGGCCTTTTCGGCGGGGCATGGTTCGGGATTCTACCAAATCGTCCCCGCCGCCTCCGCCGTTGTTGAAGTTTCCGCCGACGTACAGCATGCCGTTGACGGCGAGTTTACTGCTGCTGCAAGGGGTGGGATTGCAGGCGGATGGGGTGGTGTATTTCCAGTTGCTGACGGAGCCCGAGTAGTAGCAGCTGCCCGAAGGCGTGCCCCCGGAGGGGCATCCGCCGGTGGTGTTCGCCGCGGCCGACGAGCGATTGGTTGAAGTCGATGGTGGGGGACGGGGGAATGTCGGGGTAGTAGGAGTGCCACTGGACGCAGTTGGGGCTGTCGCAGTTCGGCGGATTGGGAGATGTAGAGATAGGACTTCTCCACGCCGGATTCCGCCAGATGGAACGCGTGGGTGTTGGCGGTCTGCTTCACGGCCCAGCTGGAGTCGCGCTGGGTGAAGAAGACCATCAGCGGCACGAAGATGGTCAGGATCAGGAGGCAGGCGAGGACGATGGGGAGGACCTGGCCGCGGGCGCGCTCCGTGGATCGTTTCATCAGTTCATCACCCGGACCTTCTGAATGGTCAATTTCAGCACTTTCTGCCGTCCCAACTGGACGTTCTTGCCCATGGTGATGGCCACGCTGACGATGCTCACGTCGTCGGTGTGCGGGAAGGTGAAGGCGATGTGAGAGTAGGGCCCCTGCCCCGCCGGGGTATCGATGACGATGCCGCTCTGATAGGACTCGCGCAGGAAGCGGTTGATCACGTCCAGCGACGCGCGGGCGTCGCGCTGGATCTCGTAGCGCGCGCTGGTCATCAGGAAGAAGTTCTGCAGGCCGGTCATCAGCGGCGAGGCGGCGATGGACGGCGGGCTGCTGGGAATGGAGGCGGTGGACGTGATGATCAAGGCTCCCGCGGTGACCAGCGCGGAATTGTCCGTCACCGTCCCGTTGATGCTTCCGTACGCGCCGCTGATGGTGAAGGTGCCGATGAACACGCTGCCGGTGGAGGTGACGGTGGCGGTGAAGGAGTTGGGGTTGGCGTCCTGGCCGATGTCCAGGACCGGGGCGAAGGTGTAGGTGCCCGTCGTGACGCCCGTCAGTTGGAAGGGGACGTGAGGAAGCCGGAGGCGTTTAGGCAAAGTTTGGCGGCTCAGGAGCACGCCGAATGGCCGCAGTCGTGGCAGGTGGGGCCCGAGCAGCCCGATTCGAAGGAGACGTTGCGCGAAAAACATTTCGGGCAATGGTCGCTCGCGGCGGCTTCGGCCGGTGGCTCGGTCGAGGCCGAATCCAGCCAGCCGGTCTTCTTCAAATGCGCGCGCAGGGCGATGGCGATCGCGTGCGGGATGGAGTCCACGCGCGACGGTCCCAGGCCGATGGGACGGTCGCCCTTGACCGAGTTCAGGTGCTTGAGCAGCTTCAGCGGGTCGC
>JAGWMT010000062.1 GCA_028871595.1 Elusimicrobiota bacterium | reverse complement strand
GCGATGAGGATGATGCCCTGGTTCTGCTCGAAGCCGTCCAATTCGACGAGGAGTTGGTTCAAGGTCTGCTCGCGCTCGTCGTGGCCGCCGCCGACGCCCGCGAAGCGGTGCCGGCCCACGGCGTCCAGCTCGTCGATGAAGATCACCGCCGGGGCGGCTTTCTTCGCCTGCTCGAACAGATCGCGCACGCGGCTGGCGCCCACGCCGACGAACATCTCCACGAACTCGGAGGCCGAGGCCGAGAAGAACGGAACCCCGGCCTCGCCGGCGACGGCGCGCGCGAGCAAGGTCTTACCCGTGCCCGGCGAGCCGAACAAAAGAACGCCGCGCGGCATCTTGCCGCCCAGCTTCTGGAATTTCTCGGGGTGCTTCAGGAACTCGACGACCTCGCTGAGCTCCTCCTTCGACTCGTCGCAGCCGGCCACGTCGGCGAACAAGGTCTTCTTCTTCTTCTCGTCCACCATCTTGGCTTTCGAACGGCCGAAGGACATGGCCTGCTTGCCGCCGACCTGGACCTGGCGGATCACGAAGAACCACCACAGCGCGAAGAACAACAAAATACCGCCGACGTTCAGGATCACGCCCGACATCCAGGAGCGGTCCGGCTCGCCCTGGAAGTTCGAGACCTTGTGCGCCTCCAACTCGTCCACCAGGTTCGGGTCGTTCAGGGGCAAAGTGTGGAAGCTCTGCGACACGCCTTTGTCGTCCTTGTACGCGCCGTGGATCAGGTCAGGCCGCACGCGCAGTTCGGTGATCGCGCCCTCGCGCAGGTGAGCCTTGAACTCAGAGTAGGGAATCTCCTTCTCCACGGGGACGCTGGTCTTGACGCTGCTGAAAAGCATCATCAGCATCAGGAGGCCGAAGCCCCACATCGCCATCTGCTTTAAATTCTTATTGTCCATCTTAGGGAGTCCTCAGTATTCCGACGTAAGGAAGCTGCCGGTACCGCTCGTCGTAATCGAGGCCGAAGCCGATGACGAATTCGTTGGGTATCTTGAAGCCCGTGTATTTGGGCTGGAAAGGCGTCTTCCGGCAGTCCGGCTTGTCCAGCAAGGTGCAGACCTCCAGGGAGCGCGGCTTGCGCGCCCGCAGGGTCTCGGTGAGCGACGAAAGGGTCAGCCCGGTGTCCACGATATCCTCGACGACCAGGACGTCGCGCCCTTCGGGATTCTCGCGCAGGTCGAGCAGGACGCGAATGGTCCCGGTCGAGGCCGTCCCCGCATAGGACGACACGGCCAGGAAGTCCACGTGCACGTCCACCTCGCTGCCGATCGCCCGAAGCAGGTCGGCCATGAAAATCAGGCTTCCCTTCAGCACGCCCACCACCATGAGACGACGGCCGGCGTAATCGCGGGTGATCTGCGCGCCCAGTTCGCGGATGCGCGCGCGCAGCGCGTCCTCTCCCAGGAGTATTTTCGAGACGTCGGGATGGAGGGTCGATTCGGTGGGCATAAGCCTCGTTTTGAGGGGTTGTCAGGATAGCTTTTCCGGCCCCTCTTATCAAGGAAAGGGGCGATCGGGCGCACTGGACGGGACGGGGTGCGTCTGCTACAATGGCCCGCGATGGCCACCCAGGAAGAACCGCAATTTTCAATCCTCGTCGTGGACGACGAGCCCGACAACCGGACTTTGCTCAAGTCCCAGCTGGAAAAGCTCAACCATGGGCGCCTTTTGGTGGACGTCGCCGCGGACGGGGATGAAGGTCTCCGGAAGCTGACGGAGCGGACCTTCGACCTGATCTTCCTGGACTACCGCCTCCCCCCCACCGACGGCCTGGACATCCTCGACAAGATCCGCCAGCATCATCCGAAGGCCGCCGTGGTCATGACCACGGCCGCGGGCAGCGAGCAGGTCGCCGTCGCGGCGATGAAGAAAGGCGCGATGGACTACCTGACCCACAAGGATCTTCGCGCGGCCGACCTGGGGCAGCTTCTGCGCCGGGTCATCGAAATCCGCAACCTGGTCAACCAGAACATGGAACTCCGCCAGGTCAACCAGATGAAGAACGAGTTCATCGCCAACGTCTCGCATGAACTGCGCACTCCCCTCACCGTGGTCATCGGCTACGCGAACACCATGCGCGACGGCAACCTCGGACCGCTGAACGATCACCAGCAGAAGGCACTGACCTCCATCGTCGAGCGCTCCGAAGCGCTCCTGGTCACCCTCAACAACATCCTGCGCATCCGCGAGGTCCATGAGGGCCGCAAACCGACCCTCCTCAAACCGGTCAATCTGAAGAACCTCGTCGAGTTCCAGCTGGGGCGCGCCGGCAAGGAAATCCGCCGCAAGAAGATCGTGGTGACCGCGGAGCTGGGCGCGGGCGCCTTCTGGTCCCTGGCCGACGAGGAGAAGCTGGGCGACGTCGTGGACAATCTGCTCAACAACGCCACGAAATTCAGCCCCGTGGGCGGGGCCCTGCGCGTGGAACTCACCTCCACCGGCGGCCGGGCCAAGCTGACCGTGTCCGACCAAGGGCCGGGCGTCCCTCCCGAGGTGATGCCGCATATTTTCGAACGCTTCTTCGCGGCCAACCAGGGTCCCACCCGCGAGTACCCCGGGCTGGGGCTGGGTCTGCCGCTGTCGAAAGAGATCGTCGAGCAGCACGGCGGCCGGATCTGGCTGGAAAGCAAGGGCGCCGGGACGGGCGCCACCTCTCACCTGGAATTGCCGACGTGCGCGCCCGACGCCGCTCCCACCGTCGTGGACGGCGGGGAGACCCTGCGCAAGAAGCGGGTCCTCATCGTCGAGGACAACCCCGACCTGGTCGAGGTCCTCATGCTGTTCCTGGCCAGCGTCAGCCGCAACGTCTCCATCGCGACCGCGCGCTCCGGCTTCGAGGCGCTCGAGAAGATCAAGGACGAGACGCCGAACCTGGTCATCCTGGACGTGATGATGCCCGGCATGGACGGCTTCGAGGTGCTGGCCCGCCTGCGCCGCCTGCCCGACGCCGAGCGCGTGCCGGTGATGGTCCTGACCGGCTACTCCGACGCCGTCCAGCGCGCGCGCGAGGCCGGCGCCCAGGAAGTCATGCTGAAGCCGTTCGAGAAGAACGTCTTCGTGAAGAAAGTCCTGCAGCTCCTGCAGGACAGCCCGGACTGACGACGCGTGACGCGGGCTGACCGCGGGCCCTCCCGCCGCCGCATTTTCCTCTACTTCCTGCGCCTCGGCGCGACCGCCTTCGGAGGCGCCGCGCCCCAATTAGCCGCCATGGAACGCGACTGGGTCCGAGAACGAGGCTGGGCCTCTCCCGAGGATTTCTCCCGCGGGATCGCTCTCGCGACGATCTGCCCGGGACCCGTCGGCAGTCAGCTGGCCGCATATCTGGGACGACTGCGGGGCGGGGCGGCGGGCGCGGCCGCCGCATTGTTCGGCTTCCTGATGCCGTCTTTTCTCCTCGTCGTCGGCATGGCGGCGGCCTACGGGCGCTGGGGCGGACGACCCGGACCGCGCGCGTTCGTCGCCGGAGCGGGCTGCGCGGTGATCGCCGTCGTGATCCGCTCGGCGCTCAAGCTGACGAAGACCATGCTGGGACGGCACCCGTCCTCATGGACGATCGCCGCCGCGTCCGCGCTGCTGACGGCCGCCGCGCCGGAGCTGGCCACGCCGGGAATACTCGCCGCGGCCGCGTTGTGCTCGTTCGCGGACTCTCGGCCGTCCCGCCGCGGCGCCGTCGGCGCGGCCCCGGCCGCCTGCCTGGCGCTGGCCCTGATGGGAGCCAAGGCGGGCCTGCTCACCTTCGGCACCGGCTTGGCGATTCTGCCCGTCATGCGCGCGCATGCCGTCGGCCACGGCTGGGTCACCGACCCGCAGTTCGTCGACGCCGTCTCGGCGGGCGTCGTCACCCCCGGCCCCATCGTGATGGCCGCGGCCTTCGTCGGCTATCTCCACGCGGGCCTCGCCGGCGCGGTCGCGGCGACCGCCGGGCTCTTCTTGCCGGTGCTGGCGCTGACCCTCCTGCTCGCCCCTCTTCTGGACCGCTGGTCCCATGACGCGCGCGTGCGCGGCTTCTCCCGAGGCGCGATGGCGGCGGCCATGGGCTCCATCGGCGCCGCCGTGTTCGCCATGGCCGGCGCGACCGTGGTCTCGCCCGCGCGCGCGGCGCTCGCGGCGCTCGCGGCGGCGCTCCTCTACTGCGCGGGGATCCCGGATCCCGTCGTCATCCTGGCGGCTGGCGCCGCGGGCTTGATCGCGCTATAATGCGCCCATGGCACGAATACTGATCGTGGACGACGAAGAGGCCATCCGCGATCTCATCAAGGAGGTCCTGTCGGCCGAGGCCCACGAGTTCCATCTCGCGGCGCACGGCGCCCAGGCCTTCGAGATCCTGCGCAAGAAGACCATCGACCTGGCCATCGTGGACCGCAACATGCCCGGAATGACCGGCATCGAGGTGGTGCAGTTGATCCGCCAGAACCCGAAGACCGCGGGGATCAAGATTCTCATGTGCACCGGAGCCAGCGTCACGAAGGAGATCGACGAGGCCTTCGCCGCCGGCGCCGACGACTACGTGCTCAAGCCGCTCAATTTCGCCCAGCTTCTCGGCAAGGTCGCCAAGGCGCTGGCCTCCCCGCCGAGAGCGGCGTGAAGCGGCCCACCGTCGTCGTCCTGTGCGGCGGGAAATCCGCCGAGCGCTTCGTCTCGACGGTGTCCGCCCAATGCGTGGTGGCGAACCTGGACCCGCGCCGCTTCCGCGCGCGCCTGGTCCACATCGGCGTGGACGGCTCCTGGGCGGAAATCTCGCCGGCCAAGCTCCTGGCCGAGACCGCGGAAGCCCTGCACGCCGGCGCCCCCGCATTGCGCCGCCTCCGCGCGGGTTCGCGCCGCCTCGACCCGTGGAAGCTTCTGGCCGCGCTGCGCCCCGCCGACTGCGTGTTCCCCGTCCTGCACGGGCCCATGGGCGAGGACGGGACCATCCAGGGACTCCTCGAGCTCGCCGGCGTCCCCTATGTCGGCTGCGGCGTGCTGGGGTCCGCCGCGGGAATGGATAAGGAGGCGACCAAGCGCGTGGCCGCGTCCGCGGGACTGCCCCAGGTGCCGTGGGCCGTCGCGCGCACCCCGCGCCAGGCCGCGGCCGCCGCGCGGCGCCTCGGCTTCCCCGTTTTCGTCAAGCCCGCCCGCATGGGTTCCTCCGTCGGGGTCGTGAAGGTGAAAACTCCCGCCGGCGTGGCCGCCGCGCTGCGCGAAGCCCTCCGCTACGACGACAAGGCCCTGATCGAAAAGGGCATCCCCGCCCGCGAGATCGAGACCGCCGTGCTCGGCGATCCCTGGGCCGCGCCCGGAGACCGTTTCGCGCTCAAGGCCTCCATCGTCGCCGAGATCGCGCCGAACGCCGAGTTCTACGACTACAAGGCCAAGTATCTGGACCCGAACGGCGCGCGCGTCCTGGTCCCCGCCCCGCTGCCGGCCAAGACCGCCGCGCGCGTCCGGGAACTGGCCCTGGCCGCCTTCCGCGCGCTCGATCTCTACGGCTTGGCGCGCGTGGACTTCTTCGTGCACAAACGCACCGGCGCCGTGTTCTTCAACGAACCCAATACCTTGCCCGGGTTCACCCCCATCAGCATGTACCCCCGTCTCTGGCGCGAGTCCGGGATCCCGACCCGGCGTCTCGTCGAGACCTTGGTCGCCCTGGCCCACCGCCGGGACCGCGCCCGGCGCCGCCTCTCGGCCGATCCGAAAGCCGGCTGAGGCCCGAACCAACCGGCCCGCCGAACGTACTATTTATGAAGAAGATGGACGCCAAAACGTTCGCCGATCTGATCGCGAAAGCGGGCGACAAGGCGTACAACTTCGCGTATCGTCTGTCCGGCAACGAGCCGGACGCGAGGGATCTGGTGCAGGAAGCGTTCACGCGGGCCTTCGAGCACGCCGAGTCTTACGATTCGACCCGGCCTTTCGACTCATGGCTGCTGCGCATCCTGCACAACGTGTTTCTCGACGCGATGCGCCGTCATTCGCACAGCCGCACCGTTTCGCTCGACGCGCCGGCGCCGGTGGAGGACTCGAGCTGGGCCGACCTTCTGCCCGGCGACGAGCCGTCCGCGGCGGACGGCCTGGTTTTGAGGGAAAGCCTGGATTTGCTGCAGCGGGCGCTCGCGCGCCTGCCGACGACGTACCGCTCGGCGATCGCGCTGTGCGACATCGAAGGGCAGTCGTACGAGCAAATCGCCGAAGTGATGGCGGTGCCGGTCGGGACGGTCCGGTCGCGGATTCATCAGGGACGGGTTCTTCTGCGGAAGGCGTACGAGGAGCTCGAAAGAAGCGGAGGCATGGTGTCATGAACGACCACTTGGACGGAGAGGAGATTTCGGCGTTCCTGGACGGCGCGCTGGGCGGCGAGGACCGCCTCCGCGCGGACGAGCACGCGGCCTCCTGCGGCGCCTGCCGCCGCGAGCTGGACTCCCTGCGCCACCTCAAGCGCGTCCTCCTGTCGGCTCCCCGCCGCACGCTGCCCGCCGACCTGGCGCTTTCGCTGGAACGCCGTTTCGTGGGCGGCGCGCCGTGGTGGAAGGCCCTGACCAAGCCCGCGTTGTGGATCCCGGCGGGAGCCGTCGCCGCATCGGCCCTGGCCTTCTCCCTGTGGGCCCACAAGGTGCGCGCCGCCGACGAGCTTCCCTTCGAGCCTCTCCTGGCCGCCCACGAGCGCTACAGCGCCGAATCGCTGGTGCCCGACGAAAACCTCGTCGCCGCCAACTACTCCGACCAAATGACCGCCATCTATGCGGACGCCGCGGATCCCGAGCTTCAGTAGCCTGTTCGCCGCCGCGGCGCTGGCCGCGGTCCCGGCGGCGCGCGCCGCCCAGGCCCCGGAGCCCGCGGCTCTCTTGGACGCCGCTTTGGCGTCTCCGGCCGTTTCCTATCGAGGCCGCGTGACGGTCACCCAGTGGTTCGGCAAGCAGACGCGCGCCGAGGAGATGCGGGTCTACGTCCTGCCCCCGGACAACATCCGGCGCGAGTTCCTCTCTCCCGACGGCAGGGTCACGCGCCTGTCCGTCAGCGACGGCGACGTCGAGAGCGTGCGATTGATCCGCGCCGGCAAGACCGTGTTCGGCGACGCGGTGCGCAGCTACGAGAAGATACTCCCTCCCGACGTCGAACGCGACACCCTGATCGCGAACTACGAGCTTCTCAGCAGCACCGGCGGGAAGGTGGCCGGCCGGCCCACCTGGCGGCTGACGATGAAGCCCCGCATGGAAGGGAAATCCTGGCAGACCCTCTGGCTGGACCAGGACACGAAGATCGTCCTGCGCAGCAAGCGCTACCTGCCCAGGCGCCCGTTCGCGAGCAAGGCGGAGTTCAATTCCTTCGAACCAAGGGTGAAGCTGGACCCGGCGCTGTTCGAGGTGGAGCGAGCCACCGCCGGAGCCATCGAGCCCCCGGGACTGGCGCCCGACTTCCTGACGCTCGAGCAGCTCAACGCGGCCACCGGCGAGCGCGCGAACCTTCCGGACAAGCTGCCCGGAGGGTTCGTCTTCGAGAGCGCGGACGCGTTCCCCGTGGGAAAAAGCAAGGTCCGGCACGCGCGCTACACCGACGGTCTGACGGTCATCTCCCTGTTCCTCACCGACCGGCGCGTGCGCATGCCGAAAGGCGGCATCATCTCCCCTGGCGCCAGCCACCTGCCCGGCCCGCTGCGCGCCTCGCGCGCCGGCAAGCTGATTCAGTGGGGCGGCGGCACGCGGCACTTCACCTTGATGGGCGACGTTTCCCGCGAGCTGGTCGCCGAGATCATCAAGACCTTGCACTGAGGCCGGACGCCCGCGCCCGGATTCTGCTATAGTTTTTCGCCGTCGGGGGAGCTCGGTCGCCGCCGAGCTGAGAGTCCCGGTTTCGCCGGGAGACCCTTAAAACCTGATCCGGGTAATGCCGGCGGAGGGAATCCCGTTGATCGACGCTCTCCTCGTCCTCGCCTTCCTCGCCGCCGCCGTCGCTCTGGGCGCGCGCGTCCGCCGCCGCGACGGGATCGAGGACTACGTCCTGGCCTCGCGCGCGCTGACCTTGCCGCAGTTCGTGGCGACCTTGGTGCCCACCTTCTACGGCGGCGTCCTGGGCGTGGGTCAATTCACCTGGACGTCCGGGCTGTCGAATTGGACGGTGATGGCGCTCCCTTATTACGTGTTCGCGGCGGCCTACGCGCTGTTCCTGGCCGAAGGCGTGCGGCTCCAGCCGGGCATGACCATCGCCGACCACCTGGAAGGCGCCTACGGCCGGTGGACGGCGCTGCTGGGCGCCGGCCTGGTGTTCCTGCTGGCCGCGCCGGCCGACGACATGCTGATGGCCGGGACCTTGATCTCCCACCTGAGCGGACTCCGGCTGGGTTTGGCCACGGCGGCGGCGGGCGCGGCGGCGCTCGTCCTGGTCTGGCGCGGCGGCCTGCGCGGGGACGTCGCCTCGAACCGCCTTCAGATCGTGGTCATGTTCGCGGGCTTCGCGCTGGTCCTGCCGTACGCGGTCCGCGCCGTCGGCGGGCCGGCCGCGCTGGCGGCGAAACTGCCGCCCGGACACCTGACGTGGAGCGGAGGCATGAGCGTTTGGAAGATCATCGGCTGGTGGCTGATCGCGGTCTGGACCATCGTGGATCCGGCCTTCCATCAGCGCTGCGCCGCGGCCGAGTCGCCGGTCTCGGCGCGGCGGGGGATCCTGATCTCCATCGGCTTCTGGGCGGTCTTCGACCTGATGACGACGGCGGCGGGACTCTACGCGCGCGCCGCCGTGCCGTCGCTGGCCGATCCCATGATGGCCTATCCGGCGCTGGCGGCCGCGGTCATGCCCGTCTTCGCGCGCGGACTCTTCTTGGCGGGCATCTCGGCGTCCATCTTCGCGGCGCTGCAGGCGAAATCCCTGCTCGCCGCGGTCAGCCTGGGACGGGACTTCGGCTCGCGCCTGAAGCCCGTGGGCGAGGCCGCCGTCCGGCGGCGCGTGCGCGCCGCCTTGATCGCCGCCGCCGCGCTCTCCTTCCTGCTCACCCTCTTCGTTCCCTCGGTCGTGGATCTGTGGTACTCGGTGGGCAGCGCGGTGATCCCGGGCCTGCTCCTGCCGATGCTGGGCATCTACCTTCCGCGCTGGCGGGTGGGCGGACGCTGGGCCGCGGCCGCGGCGGCGGCCGGGTTTCTCTCGTCGCTGGGCTGGGTGATCGCCGGGCGGCGACTGGGCGCGCCCCCTCTCGGCCTGGAGCCGCCCTTTCCGGGATTGATGCTGTCGGCGCTGATCTGGGGCGCCGGGCTCTACGCGTCGAGGGCGGCGGCGGCGCAGGGCAGCAAATCGTACAATGACGCGTGTCTCAGGAATTGACCCCGCCCGCCCTCGCCCTTTTGGGCGCCTGCGTATTCCTGGCCGGAGCGATCGACGCGCTGGCCGGCGGCGGCGGGCTGATCACCCTGCCCGCCTACATGGCCTCGGGGCTGAGTCCCGCGCTCATCCTGGGCACGAACAAGCTCTCGTCCAGCGTGGGCACCGTCGTGGCCACGGCGCGCTACCACCGCGCTTTGAAGTTCTCCCTCAAGGAATTCATCCCGGTGCTGGTCGCGACCGCTCTGGCCGCCTGGCTGGGCGCGCGGCTGGCGGTGCGGGTAGACCCGAAATGGCTGCGCCCCTTGATGCTCGTCGTCCTGCCCCTCGTGTCGTGGCTGGTGTGGTCGCGCAAGGATTTCGGACAGGAGGACCGCAGCCGCCGTCTGCCGCTCCGGGAGAGGCGCCTGCGCGAGATCCTCGTCTCGGCCCCGGTCGGCGCCTACGACGGCTTCTTCGGCCCGGGCGCGGGCACCTTCTATGCCCTCGGACTGACGCGCGCCTGCGATTTCGACCTGTTGGGCGCCACCGCGCGCGCCAAGGCGCTGAACCTGCTGTCCAACCTGGGCGCGCTTTTCGCCTTCGCGATCGCCGGCCGCGTGAACTGGAGGGTCGGCGTTCCGATGGCGGCGGCGGGCGTCGCCGGAAATTGGGCGGGGGCGCACCTGGGCGTGCGCCGCGGCGCGGCGGTCATCCGCCCCGCCGTCGTCCTGGTCTGCGCCGGCTTGTTCGCTAAACTGCTCTTCGACGCGCTGCGCTGACTCGCCGTGGGCCTTGCGTAAATCATATTTAATCATTATGATTATATTTGACGACCGGAGGCGCCCATGCAGACCCGCGTACTGACCGCGCACGTGCCCGCCGAACTCGCGAAAAAAGTGGACCTCGCCGCCTCGCGGCTGGAGAGGTCCCGGGGCTGGATCGTGCAGAAGGCCCTTCTCGACTGGCTGTCGCACGAGGAAATACGCCGTCAGCTGACGCTGGAAGGTCTGGCCGACGTGGACGCCGGGCGCGTCGTCGATCACGAGTCGGTCCGATCCTGGGCGGAGAGCCTGGGGACGCCGAAAAGAAAACCCGTCCGGTGAAGCTCCAGTGGACTTCGAAGGGTCACGACGACCTCGTGCTCCTTCATGCCTTCCTGGCGAAATCCGATCCCGCGGCCGCCGCGCGCGCGGCGCGGGCTCTCGTCGCGGCCCCGGAACGGCTTCTGTCCCAGCCGCGCATCGGAGAGGCGCTCGACGGATTCGAGCCGCGCGAGGTGCGCCGCCTCATCGTCGGCCGGTACGAGCTGCGCTATGAAATACGGTCCAAAATCATCATCGTGATCAGAATCTGGCATACGCGGGAGAACCGTTGAACGACCGTCTTGTCGCCGTCTATGAAGTGCCCGGCCCCGCCGCCGAGGCCGAGAAGCTGGCCCTGGCCATCGCCTTCGAGGAGACCGTCGAGGTCCCGCTCGACTTCCCGCTTCCGCAGGCCATCCGCGAAGGTATAGTCGGCCGCGTCGGCCCGGTGACCCCATCGGCCGACGGCCGCTTCCGCGTGGAGGTGGATTTCCCCGCGGCGCTCGCCTCGGGCCGCATCGGGACCTTCCTCAATCTGGTGTTCGGCAACGCTTCCATCTGGCCGGGAGTGAAGCTGGTGGACATGCGCTGGCCGGCGTCGTTCCTGAAGTCTTTCCGGGGGCCGAACTTCGGAATCACGGGCGTGCGCAAGCTGCTGGGCGTGGCCGGACGCCCCCTGCTGGCCACCGCGCTCAAGCCCGGAGGCTCCTCGGACTCGGAACTGGCCGAAATGGCCGCGGCGTTCGCGCGAGGCGGCGGGGACATCGCCAAGGACGACCAGAACATCGTGGATGCGTCCTTCCTTGATTTCCGCTCGCGCGTGTCGCGCATCGGAGAGGCCGTCGCCAAGGCCAACGCGGAGACCGGCGGCAACTGCCTGTACCTGCCCCACCTGGCGGGCCCGCAGGAAGAGTTGGAGGCGCGCCTGGACTTCGTGCTGAAGTTCGGCCTGCGCGGCGTCCTGGTCTGTCCCGCCATCCTGGGACTCGACGAGGTCCGCCGTCTGGCCCAGCGTCAAAAGGCCCTGTTCATGGCCCACCCCGCCTTCTCCGGCGCTTTCTATGCCGACCGCGCCCACGGCATCGAGACTTCCTTCTATTTGGGAACCATGATGCGCCTGCTCGGCGCCGACATCACGGTCTTCCCCAACGCCGGGGGCCGCTTCGCCTTCACCCCGGACGAATGCCGCGCCATCGCCGAGCGCGCGAAAGCCCCCTTAGGGGAGCTGGCGCCGACCCTCCCCGCGCCCGGAGGCGGCATGCGCCTGGACAACGCCGCGGACATGGCCCGGGATTTCGGCCCGGACGCCGTCTGGCTGGTGGGCGGGCGCCTGCTGATGCACCCCGGCGGCCCCGAGGCCGGGGCTCGCGCCTTCCGATCCGCGATGATAAACATCGTTTGACGTCCCCGTCGGGGACTTGCTACCATGTCCGCTCGTCGTTTTTAGGCGGTACAGGAGCGATTTGGCGACTAACAACCGGTTTCAGCAGCGCGCACCGCAGGATTTCACCCGTGTCAACTCGTCCATCCGGGCCGCGTCGGTCCGACTGATCGACGCCGACGGAAGCCAGATCGGGGTCAAGACGATCGGAGAAGCTCTGGCGATCGCCCGCACCCGCGGACTCGACCTGGTCGAGATCGCGGCCACCGCGACTCCTCCGGTGTGCAAAATTTTGGCGTACTCGAAGTACAAGTACGAGCAGGAAAAGAAGGAACGCGAAGCCCGCAAGAAGCAGAAGGCCGGACTCCTCAAGGAACTTCGGTTCCGCCCGAATATCGGAACGCACGACCTGGACGTCAAGGTCAGGCAGATCGAGGCGTTCATCGACGCGCACGACAAGGTGCGCATCACCGTGGTCTTCCGCGGACGCGAGATGCAGCATCGCGACCTCGGTTTCAAGCTGTTGATGTCGATTCAAGAGAAGCTCGTCGCAAAAGCGGCCGTGGAGCAGGCGCCCATGCCTGACCGCAACCGCCTCGTCATGACGTTGATACCCAAGCCGCACTAATCAGCCGCACGAGTTGAGGAAGTCATGCCTAAGATGAAATCGCACTCCGGCGCGAAGAAGCGCTTCCGCACCAACGCCGCCGGCAAGTTCAAGCACGAACACCCCGGCCAGCGTCACTTGATGGCTCCGCTCGGCGGCAAGCGCCGCCGTTTCCTGCGCGGCAGCTCCACCTTGAACAACACCGACGCGAAGACGATGCGCCGGTTCCTTCCGTACGCTTAGAGGCAATCCATGAGAATCAAATCCGGCGTCACCACCCGCGCCCATAAGAAGAAGTTCTTCAAGCTCGCCAAGGGCAACTACTCCGCCAAGAGCACCCGCTGGCGGATGGTCAAGCAGCAGGTCGAGGCCTCGCTCAACGAAGCCTACACCGGCCGCAAGGACAAGAAGAGCGATTTCCGCGCTCTCTGGATCGAGCGCATCAACGCCGCTTGCCGCCAGCACGAGACGACCTACGGCCGCTTCATCAACGGCCTCAAGAAGGCGGGCATCACGCTGAACCGCAAGATGCTCTCCGAAATCGCCGTCCGCGACGGCGCGTCCTTCACGAAGCTCATCACGCTCGCCAAGGGCGTCTAACCCGCGGCCATGGAGCCGACGACGACTCGCGCCGCCTGGGATCAGGCCTACGCGCGGGTCGAGTCGGCCCTGCGCGGGGCGGGCGTCGGCGAATGCACGGACCTCCTCAAGCTCGAGGAGGTCCGTGTTCGTTTCCTGGGACGCAAAAGCGAGCTGACCGAGCTGCTGAAGTCGCTCAAAGACCTCCCGATCGACGACAAGAAGGAGGCCGGCCCCAAGGTCCAGGCGCTGAAGTCCGCGTTCGAGGCCGCGCTGGAGGCCCGCCGCGCGGCCCTGGAGGACGCCGGCGACGCCGCCGCCCTGGAAAAGGACGCCGTGGACCTGACCTTGCCGTCCGTGCGCGCGCCGCGCGGGCGCCTGCACCCGCTGACCACGACCCTGCACTCGATCGCCGACATCTTCCAGCGCATGGGGTACTCCTGGGCGGAAGGCCCGTTCGTGGAGGACGAGCGCCACAATTTCTCCGCGCTGAACATTCCCGACGACCACCCCGCGCGCGACTCCCACGACACCTTTTATCTGCAGGGACTGCCGCGCCTGCTGCGCACGCACACGTCCACCGTGCAGATCCGCTCCATGGAGGCTCCGGACGCCGCCAACAAGCCCCTGCGCATCGTCTGCCCCGGCCGCGTGTTCCGCCACGAGCAGACCGATGCCACGCATTCGGCCATCTTCCATCAAGTCGAAGGCCTGGTGCTGGACCGGGGCATCGGCTTCGCCGATCTCAAGGGGCATCTCCAGGCGTTTTTGGAGCACCTGCTCGGCAAGGACACGAAGACCCGCTTCCGCCCGTCGTATTTCCCGTTCACCGAGCCGTCCACCGAGGTGGACGTGAAGTGCTTCTTCTGCCCCGGCACCGGCTGCCCGGCGTGCAAGCACACCGGCTGGATCGAGATCCTGGGCGCCGGCGTGGTCAACCCCAAGGTCCTGACGGCCGCCGGCTGGGACCCGGAACGTTTCACCGGCTTCGCCTTCGGCATCGGCGTGGAGCGCGTGGCCATGCTCAAGTACCGGGTGCGCGACATCCG
>JAGWMT010000392.1 GCA_028871595.1 Elusimicrobiota bacterium | reverse complement strand
CCGCGGCGACGTGTCCGTCACGGGCATCGGGCCCGCGGATTTGAAAGTCTTGGGGCTGCCGTCGCCGGGGACGCCTTTGGCTCCCGCTGGCCTGGTCCAGCGCGTCGGCGTCAGGCCTCCCGCGCCACTGCCGTTGACCGTCCTGCGCGAGCCCCGGGCGTGGCGCCGCGGAGACAGTTATGCCGCCGACGAGCGGCTCTCCTACGCGTTCGCGTCCTGGGTGTCGGCGCGCCTGCTGGAGGCCCAGGGGATCGTCCCGCCGGAGGCGCTTGACCTGACGGCCGTCCGGGATGATCCGGAGGACTATCGTCTCCAGTGACCGGCGGCTCGCGTCCGTTTTTTTCCCGAAACAAAAAATTCCGGGACATGGAGTATAATTCGTCCACATGAAATTGAGGCGATGTGCCGCCGCGTGCGCCGCCGTCGTTCTGGCGGCGGGGCCCGCGTTCGCGGCGTTCGACGACGCGCCGTTCGGCGCGCGCGACGCGGCCATGGGAGGGGCCTTCACCGCGGTCCACGACGAAGTGGGCGCGCTGGCCTACAACCCGGCGTCCCTCGGACAGGCGCCGGCCTTGGAGGCCGCCGCGACCTACCTTAACGGAACCCATCCGCCGGCCGGCACCTTGGACCGGGACACCACCCGCGCGGCCGTCGCCGTTCCCGTGCGGCAGGAGATCTTCAACGGAGCCTTCGGCTTCGACGTGCGCTACGACCGCCGCGTGAACGTGGCCAAGGATCGGGAGATCGGATTCTATTACGGCACCCGCGGCCTGCGCGAGACCGAAGGCGGCGGCTTGGATTTCGGCGCCGGGCTCAAGATATTGCGCAGTTCGCTGGAGGCGGGCGGCGCGACCAAGACGAAGCCGGCGCTGGACCTTGGCGCCCTGTGGCGGTTCGGCGACAAGCATTCCGTCGGCGCATCCCTCCTCAATTTCGGCGGGGCCAAATTCTCCCGCGGGTCCTATTCCGACCGGGCTCCTCTTGCCTTCAAGATCGGCGCGGCGGAATCGGTCCACGGGTCACTGATCGCCGTGGACGGGACCATCCGGGAACCGTCGGCGGGCCTGGCGGGCTCCGAAAGTTTCGCGGTCGGCTTCGAGCGCTGGTGGCCCACCGTCCGCTCGGGTTCGTTCGCGGGTCGCACGGGCTTTTCCGTCGGCAACCTTTCGCGGACGTGGAACTGGGGACTGGGCTGGAAGCTGGGCGGCGGCCGGGTCGATTACGCGATGGGCATTCCGATGACCGGAGTGACCCGCTTCACGCACGCGCTCACCGTCGCCGTCCGCTTCGGCCGCTCGGATCCCGACGCGGAGTACGAACGACTGCTGGAGGGCGAGATCTCCGCGCGCCATCGCCTCGGGCAGTCGTTGGAGGCCAGCGCCGTGCGTCAGCAGGCCCTGTCCGATGAGATCGGCCGTCTTCACGACGAGATCTCGGGAATGAAGTCCGCTTTGGCGGAAAAGAAACTCTCGGAGGACGCGGCGCGGCGCAAGCTGGCGGATTTGGAGGCGCGCCATAAGAAGGCCGTGGAGACGTTCCAGCGGCTGCAGGACGAGCACGCCCGCAACGCGGCGAAGACGAAGGCCGAGCTCTTCCGCGAGGAGTGGGCCGCCTACCAGAAATCCAAGATGGGGGGAGAACCCGACGCGACCTTGGCGTCGAAGCTTCAGCGGCTGCTGCTGGAGTACCGGGATTCCGGGGTGGACCTGAGCGAGGCGAATCTCGAATTCCGGCGCCTGCAGCAGGCGCCCTGAAGCCCGACCCCGGATGATTCTGCCGCGTTCCGCCCTTTTCCTGTCGGTCGCGGCGGCGGCCGCCTTCTTGGCTCCCTGCTCCGCGCGGGCGGCGCCGTGGGGGCGCGAAGGCGGCCGGCGCGCGGCCATTTCGCCGGAGGAAGTCCGTCGCTCAGATTCCCGCTCGCTGGCGGAGGGACTTGTGCGCCGTCTTCATCGGTTCTGCGACCTGGCGGGAGTTCCGGACCCCGGAGGACGCCGTCCCGGTCCCGACTTCGACCTGATCATGATGGTGCCGCACGAGGTTCTCGATTCGATCGTCCGCTACGGGTTCCTGAATCAGCACCAGACTTTGACGACGGGGGGCTTCGACCGCCTTTCCGCGCGTTTCGCCGCCGAGCAGGAACTCGCGATGTTGCGCCTGCCGTACGATTCCAAAGGGCGGGAACTTCTTCCGAAATACGCCGTCTTGAACATCCGAAGGCCCGGGTACGGCGCGTTTTCTTTGCCCGCTCGTTACGGGGACGTCGCCGTCGTCTTTAAAACCGAGGTCCGGTCCCGTACCACTTGGACGTATGCCGACAGCCTGGATTACTCGCGGACGACGGGGCGCTTCGCGGCCGGCGGGGCGGCCAATCCGGTGCTGCCTCATACCCTGGAATATCCCGGGAAAGCCGCCGACCGCAATGTGTGCGGGAACTATTGCGAGGCCCAGATTTGGGGAAAGCTGAGCTGGGCGGACGTCGATTACGTGATGATCTCGACGGCGGGCGCGGT
>JAGWMT010000391.1 GCA_028871595.1 Elusimicrobiota bacterium | reverse complement strand
CGGCGACGAGGCCGGTGATATTTGCGGCCTCTTTACCGCGACCTTGACGCGCGGGGAGGGCTCTTCGACGCTGCTGGCGGCGGATCTGCTCGAATGGAGGCGCGGACGATCTGGGGCGCCGGCACCGGACCAGTGAGATAGGCATGGCAGCAGCTTGGGCGGAGCCAAAGGATTTCCCCGGCTGGCTCGGCCACGTCTTCGTTCGTCCCGTCTCGGTGAAGCGCTGGCGCCATGTCGCGTCATCGAATCGATATGAGATAAAGTGTTGGGACCCATATCAAAATTCCCCACCCCGAGGAGCCCCTTGATGCCGAAGGAAATGCACGGGAGTCTCGTTCTACGCGCATTCGTCGCTCCGGCGCCGCCCTGCGGGGAAGATTTTGTTCAGAAGGCGCTGCCTCGCGAGTGGAAGGCGCGTATTCTCTTCGCGCAGCCGATCGATCATCTCGATTACCTCAAGCGCTTCACTGCGTGCGTCGCGGTCTGTCTCGAGGATTTTCGTTACAAGGAACGATTTGAAAAGGATTCTTTAGAATTCGTAAAGAGCATGCGCGAGCCGTTGACGGCCTGGCTGGCGCGCATCGAGGGTGTTCGGTTTGATCGCGTTTTCAGTTCCGCCGCCAATCCGGGCGCCGCGCATTGGAGATGCCCATACACGGTCGGAGCAGTCAATGGCGAATTCAAGGTGTGGATGCTGCCCATCGGCGAGATGAAGGCTCACCTCATCGCCGACATCACCGAATACTGCGGTTGAAGCGCGTCCGGAACTGCTGGAGTACGCGCGAACGGCACGCCGATATTGCGAACGGCGCGCCAAACTGGCATAATGAGCCCGTCGGGTCCAATTTTTTGTTTCATCTCGACAAGGATTTCGACAAAAACCCAACGGAATGAGCCGCGCGGGCGCCACTCCACGCGAGGATTCCGCTGATATTTTTTGACAATTCGGCGAGGTAGCTCAGTGGTAGAGCACCGGTCTGAAAAACCGGGTGTCGCCAGTTCAATCCTGGCCCTCGCCACCATTTTCCCCCTTCCCGCCGCTCAGCGGCCCAAGGCGGCCAGCAGGTCGCGCGCGAACTTCGGAAGTCCCGGATCGCGCGCGCCCATGAGCAGGATCACGTCGCCGGAGCGCGCCTCGCGCGCGGCGTCCGCGGGGATGGCCCCGCGGTCGGCGAAGAAGCGGACGTCCTTGCCCCGGGCCTTGAGCTCGCGCGCGTAATCGGCGGCGGAGATATCTTTCGCCGCCGTCCCTCCGGCGTAAAAAATCTCCGGCAGGTACAGGATGTCGTCCGGCCCCAGGCTGTCGGCGAACGCGTCGATGAACTCGGTCCGCATGAACCGCGCCGGGGCGAAGCCGTGCAATTGGAAGACGGAGAGAACCCGCGTCGCGCGCAGGTGCGCGGCGGAAATAGCCGCGGCGACCTTCACCGGATTGTGGGCGAAGTCGTCCACCACTTCCACGCCGCGAGACGTCCCCACGCTCTCGAAGCGGCGCGAGACGCCCTGGAACGCCTCCAGCGCCTTCGCGCAGTCCGGCAGGGAGACGCCGGCCTTGCGGCAGGCGGCGACCGCGGCCAGCGCGTTCTCGACGTTGTGAAGACCCGGGACGGGCAGGAAGAACTCCTGGCCGTCGAAAACGAAGCGCGACCCCGCGGGACCAGGGGCGACGTCTTCCGCGCGCAAGGCGCCGCCGTCCAGCCAATTCGCGGAGTTTTTCTTGAACTCGGCGAAGAGCCGTTCTAATTCCGTCAAGTCCTGATGATCCTTGCTGATGTTGAGGTACACGCCCAGCCAGGGCCGGTACTTCACCAAGGTGCCGTCGCTTTCGTCGGACTCCACCACCATCAGGTCCGACTTGCCGCGCCAGGCGTTGCCCACCAAGCCGCGCTTGATCAGGGACGTCAGCGCGCCGCCGGTGATCACCGACGGCTCCAGGCCGGCGCCTTCCAGTATCTCGAAAATCATCGCCACCACGGTGGACTTCCCGCTGGTGCCGGCCACGGCGATGGTCTTGCGCGCCGCGACGTACGCCGACAGCGCATCGGCGCGGTGAATCAGGCGCAGGCCCAATTCACGGACCCGCTCCAGGTCCTTGTTGTCGCCTTCGATGGCCGTGGAGGCGACGGCGTAAGCGTGGGTGCCGTCCAGCGCGCTACCGTCCTGCGGGTGGATGCGCACGCCCAGCGCCTCCAGCTTCTCCCGGAGTTCCGGGGCGCCCCCCGCGTCGAAGGTGCGGTCGGAGCCGGTGGCCGAGCCGCCGCCCATGACGTGGAACTGGGCCAGCGCGCTGACCCCGAACCCCGCCGCGCCGACAAAATGGACTTTCTCCGTTCCGGGCATCGGGAGAGTGTAGCAACGTTCGGGGAGTTTCGAAGCGTCCAAGGCGCGAAAAAATTGATATCGTCGGAACCATGATCAAACTCGCGCCGCTTCTCGTGCTGGCGTTCGCGCCGGTCTTCGCCCGCGCCGCCGAAACGGCCGCGCCGCCCTCCGCCCCGGTGATCAAGTCCTC
>JAGWMT010000061.1 GCA_028871595.1 Elusimicrobiota bacterium | reverse complement strand
TGACCGTTGACCCGGGAGGGGGGCTTATCCTAATATGCCGCACCTATGATTAGATTCGGCACCTCCGGCTGGCGCGGCGTCGTTTCGGACGAGTTCACGTTCTCCAACGTGCGTCGGGTCGCCCACGCGGCGGCCGGCTCGGTGAAGGAAAGCCCCGAGGTCGGACACAACAGCGACGATTACCGCCAGTTCCTGGCGGGGACGGCGCCCAACCGGGTTCCCACCGTCGTCATCGGCTACGACACGCGCTTCCTGTCCGAGGAGTTCGCCCGGGAGGTGGCCGCCGTGTTCGCCAGCGACGGCGTGCGGTCTTTGTTCTCCGCGACCGACCTGCCCACTCCCGCCGCCGCCTGGGCGGTGCTGGCCCACAAGGCCGTGGGCGGAGTGATGATCACCGCCTCCCACAACCCCGGCCAGTACAACGGTTTCAAGTGGATGCCCTATTGGGGCGGCGCGGCGTCCCCGGCCATCACCAACGACCTGGAGCGGCGCGTCGAGCTGCTGGGCGACCACGCGGTCAAGACCATGTCCGACGAGCGCTCGGTCAAGGAGTCCTGGACCGAGACGATCGATTTCCGCAAGTCCTACTTCGACCAGCTGGAAAGCCTGCTGGACGTGAAGGCCATCAAGAAGGCGAAGCTGAAGGTGGGCGTGGACCTGATGCACGGCTCCGGGCGCCGCTACCTGCGGCCGTTCCTGGAGGAGCGTCTGGGCGTGGAGGTCGTCGGGCTGCACGAGGACCGCGACGTGCTGTTCGGCGGACGCTCGCCGGAGCCCACGCCCGAGGCCCTGGGCGAGCTGACCGAGCTGGTCAAGAAGCGCAAGCTTCACCTCGGCCTGGCGTGCGACGGCGACGCCGACCGCTTCGGGATCGTGGACGCGGGCGGGGAGTACATCCCGGCCAACGACGTGATCGCGCTGGCGTACGAGCACCTGGCCGTCCATCGCGGCATGCAGGGCAAGGCCGCGCGTTCGGTGATGACGTCCCACTTCGTGGACGCGGTGGCGAAATCCCACGGCTCGGAGACCCGGGAGACCCCGGTCGGCTTCAAGTACCTGGGCGAGCTCCTGCGCTCCGGCCCGTTCCTCCTGGCGGGCGAGGAGTCCGGCGGATTGTCCATGCGCGGCCACGTGCCCGAGAAGGACGGCCTGCTGGCCTGCCTGCTCATGCTGGAGCTGGTGGCCTGCGAGAAGAAGACCCTCGCGGCGGTGCGCGCGCGGCTGCACAAGAATGTCGGCTTCTTTTTCAATACACGCATCAATCACCGCATGGAGCGCCTGCGCCAGATCATCGAACTGGAGGACCGGCTGAAGGTGAAGCCGCCTTTGGAGCTGGCCGGCGCGGCCGTCTGGCGCGTGGACCAGACCGACGGCTTCAAGTTCATCCTGCGCGACGGCTCCTGGCTGGGCCTGCGCAGCTCCGGCACCGAGCCGGTGTTCCGGGTCTACGCCGAAGCGCACACGTCGAAGCGTTTGGAGGAGATGCTGGACGCCGGCAAGAAGCTTCTTCAGGGGAAATTCTAATGGCCAAGATCGAATCCGTCCGCGCGCTTGAAATACTGGACTCCCGCGGCCTGCCGACCGTCGCCGCGGACGTGACCTTGGCCGACGGATCCGTGGGCTCCGCCGCCGTTCCCAGCGGCGCTTCCACCGGCGCGCACGAGGCCGTGGAGCTCCGCGACGGCGACAAGAAGCGCTTCCTGGGCAAGGGCGTGCTCAAGGCCGTCGCCAACGTCAACGGCGAGCTGGCCAAGGCCGTGAAGGGCTTCGACGCCGGCGACTCCGCGGGCCTGGATATGAAGATGATCGCGCTCGACGGCACGCCCAACAAGGGCCGCCTGGGCGCCAACGCCATCCTGGCGGTGTCCATGGCCGCCGCGCGCGCCCAGGCCGTCTCGCTGAAGCTCCCTCTGTACGCGTTCCTGCGCAAGGCCTACGGCCTCCCCGAGGCCGAGTGGCTGCTGCCCGCGCCCATGCTCAACGTCGTCAACGGCGGCAAGCACGCCGACTCCGGACTGGACGTCCAGGAGTTCATGATCGTGCCCACCGAGGCGCCCACCTTCTCCGAGGCCCTGCGCGCCGGAGCGGAGGTGTACCAGTATTTGAAGAAGGATCTCGCCGCGATGAAGATGACCGTCGCGGTCGGCGACGAGGGCGGCTTCGCGCCGAAGCTGAAGACTCATGTCGAGGTCTTGGACGTACTTTCCAAGTCGATCGCCGACGCCGGCTACGCGGGCAAGGTCAAGATCGCCCTGGACTGCGCCGCCAGCGAATATTTCAAGGACGGCAAGTACATCCTGGAGGGCAAGCCGTTGCCCTCGGCCGAAATCGCCGCTGTGTACGCTTCGTGGGCTTCGAAGTATGGACTCATCTCCATCGAGGATCCGCTGGCCGAAGACGACTGGTCCGGCTGGCAGGCGATGACCGCGAAGCTGGGCGACAAGATGCGCCTGATCGGCGACGACCTGTTCGTCACCAATCCCTCCCGCCTGGCGCGCGGCATCAAGGAAAAGTCCGCCAACGCCATCCTCATCAAGCTCAACCAGATCGGCACGCTGACCGAGACCGTCACCGCGGTGCGCGACGCCCAGAAGGCGGGCTTCTCGGCGGTCATTTCCCACCGTTCGGGCGAGACCGAGGACGCGTTCATCGCCGACCTGGCCGTCGCCCTCAACGCGGGCGCCATCAAGACGGGCGCGCCTTGCCGCTCCGAGCGCCTGGCCAAGTACAACCGCCTGCTTCAGATCGAAGCCGCGCTCGGCCCCAAGGCCGTCTACGCGGGCGGTCGGGCCTTCCGGGTCGCGGCCGCCGCGCGATGACCGCCAAGGCCGCGCGTTCCGCGGCCGCCGCGGAGTTCGCGCGGGAGCATTGGGCGCGCCTGGCGGTCGGCGCGGCGCTGCTCGCGGTGTTCTTCGGCAACGCGGGCTTCCGCAGCATGGTGTCGAACTGGATGGAACTGCGGCGGCTCCACCGCGAGATCGCCCAGTTGGACCACGACGAGAAGGAGCTCGACGCGCGTCTGAAGTCGCTGCGCTCGGGAGACGGCGCCGTGGAGCGCGCCGCGCGCGTGGACCTGGGCTATATCAAGAAGGGGGAGATCGAGTACCGCTTTCCCGCCCCGGAGAAGAAGCCGTGAGGCCCGTTCTCCTCGCCTTCGGCCCGTTCAAGCTTTACGGCTACGGCGCCATGCTGGTGGTGGCGGGCCTTGCCGCGTTCTGGTTCCTGCACCGGCGCCTGAAGAAGGCCGGCCTCAACGACGAGGACGACTTCTGGATCCTGATCAACGTGATCCTGCTCAGCGGCTTCGGCGGCGGGCGTCTTCTGTACCTCTTCGAATACACGGCCTGGTTCTCCCGGGATTTTTGGCGCACCTTGGTCTCGCCGTCCAGCGGCTTCTCCGTCCTGGGCGGCTTCATTTCCGTCCCCATCGGGGTCTGGCTGTTCTGCCGCTGGCGCAAGATCCCGTTTCTCCGCCTGATGGACACCATATGCGTGATGGCGCCGCTGGGACACTCCTTCAGCCGCATCGGCTGCCTGCTGGCGGGCTGCTGCGAGGGCCGACCCACCGACGTGCCGTGGGCCATCGTCTTCCGCGATCCGCGCTCGATGGTGCCGCTGGAATGGCTGGGGGTCCCGCTCCATCCCGCCCAGCTCTACGAGGCCTTCGGCAACGCGCTGATCGCCGCGGCCATGTACCGCCTGCTGCTGCGCACGGAGAAATCGCGTCCCGGGCTGGTGGTCGCCGCCTATTTCGCGTGCTACGGCGTCGAGCGCTTCTTCCTGGAGTACTACCGCGGCGACACCGTGCCGCTGGGCTGGGGCCTGACCGCCGGACAGGGCCTGGGCCTGGGCCTGATCGCGGCTTCGCTGTCCCTGCTGGCCTGGAGATCCCTGTGTACCCGACCCTCCTGAAGATCGGCGCGTTCGAGCTGTCCACCTACGGCGTCCTGGTCGCGTGCGGCTACGTCACGGCGATCTGGTGGCTGCAGGCCCGGCGCGATGAATTGGGCCTGACCGAGGACGCCTTCTGGGACCTGGTCTACTGGCTGTTCGGCGGCGCCCTGTTGGGAGGCAAGATCGGCTACGTGATCGTCGAGCGCGACATCACCCTGTTCTGGCACGACGTGCGCTACGGCTTCGTCTTCTACGGCGGCTTCCTGGGCGCGGCGCTGGCGGGCTGGATCGCCTCGCGGCGGATGAAGTTCTCCTTCGCCAAGATGTCCGACTACTTCGGCGTGGCCCTGCCCATCGGCCACGCGATCGGCCGCCTGGGCTGCCTGGCGGCCGGCTGCTGCTACGGCGCGCACACCGACCTGCCCTGGGGCATCCCCCTGGCCGGCGACCCCTCCCGCCACCCGACGCAGATCTACGAGGCGATCGCCAACGCTTTGATCGCCTACACGGTGGCGCGCGTGGGCCTGCGGCGCACCCGCGACGGGCGCTGGAAGCCGGGTTCGGCGTTCCTCTTTTACATAGCGCTGTACGCGACCGCGCGGTTCCTCATCGAGATCGTTCGCGCCGACGACCGGGGCTTCGTGCTGGCGGGGCTGTCGCCCTCCCAGTGGGTGGCGTTGGCCGCGCTGACCGCAACCGGAGTCCTGGCATGGCGAAGAAAATCCTGACCGTCGAGACGGGGGGGCCGCGCCTGGACGCGTTCCTGGCGAAGTTCCTGGACGGCTACACGCGCGTCTTCCTCAAGGACCTGATCTCCGCCGGCCACGTGGCCGTGAACGGAAAGACGCGCGACGCCGACGAGCGGGTGGCCGAGGGCGACCGCGTCACGGTGGAGCTGCCCGAGCTGGCCCCGGTCGCGGGCACGGATTTCGAATCCTGGGTGCTGTTCGAGGATAAACGCCTGATGGTGCTCAACAAGCCGTCGGGCCTGCTCATGCACCCTCTGGGCTCCTCCTGGCTGGTCAGCCCGGAGGCGGCGCGCGCGGAGAGCCAGGAGAACCTGGCGGCCCTGCTCCAGGTCCACCGGCCCGCCATCCTCAAGGCGCGCACGCCGCGCTGCGGCATCGTCCACCGCCTGGACCGCCCCACGAGCGGCGTCCTGGTGGTGGCCAAGGACCCGGAGATCTACGCCGCCCTGTGCGCCGGCTTCAAGGCGCGCGAGATGGAGAAGACCTACCGCGCCATCGTCCGCGGCGAGATGGCGGGCAAGTCCCGCATCGACGCCCCCATCGGCCGCCTGCCCGGCCTGCGCAAGATCGTGGTCACCGCCATGGGCAAGCCCGCGGAGACCGCCTTCAAGGTCGTGTCCAAGAAGAAGGGCGCCGCTTTGGTCGAGGCCATGCCGCTCACCGGCCGCACCCATCAAATCCGCGCCCACCTGGCCCACATGGGCCATCCCGTCATGGGCGACTCCGAGTTCGACCGCCCCGGGCCCGGCGAGGCCGCGGCCCCGCGCCTGATGCTCCACGCCTATAAACTTTTGTTCGAGCACCCCGCCAGCGGCCGTCCGGCCATGTTCGCCGCCGAGCCGCCGAAGGACTTCGCGGCGTTTTGGAAGTCATTGTGAGCCCGGAATTCTGGATTCGCGCCGGTTCCGGGCTCATGTTCCTGGCCGTGGGCCTGGGCGCGTTCGCCGCGCACGGATTAAAATCCAAGATCTCGCCGGAGATGCTGGCGATCTGGGAGACCGGTGTTCGCTATCACATGTATCACGCCCTGGCGCTGATCGCGGTCGGACTGCTGTCCGACAAATGGCCCTCCCGCGCCGTGACCAACGCCGGCTGGTGCTTCCTGGGCGGGATCGTGGTGTTCTCCGGCAGCCTTTATGTCCTGTCGCTGACCGGCGAGCGCCGCCTGGGCGCCGTCACTCCCATCGGCGGCCTTTTGTTTCTCGCCGGTTGGGCGCTTCTCTTGTTCGCCCGGCTGAAATAATCCGGCGGGGAATGCTAGAATCGCGCCGATGAGAGCATTGACCTTCCTGGCCGGCCGGTTCGTCGCCGGAGACGCGGTGGACGACGCGATCAACGCGGTCCGCGCGCTGAACAAAGACGGCATCAAGGCGACCTTGGACAACCTGGGCGAGGACAGCCTGACCCGGGACCAGGCCCTGGCCGCCGCCGAGGAGAACCTGACGATGCTGCGGCGCATCGCCGGCTCCGGCGTGGACTGCAACATCTCGCTCAAGCTGACCCAGATCGGCCTGGCCATCGACGCGGCCCTGGCGCGCGAGAACCTGATCCGCATCGCCGAGGAAGCGGCCAAGCACAGGAATTTCGTGCGCATAGACATGGAAGGCTCGGCGTGGACGCAGAAGACCTTGGATCTCTTCTATTCGCTCCACGACACGCACCCGAACCTGGGCATCGTGCTCCAGGCCTACCTGCGCCGGACCGAGCAGGATTGCCGCGACGCCGCCGCGCGCGGCGCGCGCGTGCGCCTGTGCAAGGGCGCGTACAAGGAGCCGGCCGCCGTCGCCTATCCGTCGAAGGCCGACGTGAACGCGAATTACGACAAGTGCGCGGCGATCCTGACCAAGGCGCCCATCCCGGCTTTCGCCACGCACGACGACGCGCGCATCGAGGCGGCGCTGAACGCCTGCGACGCCTCGGGCCTGGTCAAGTCCGACTACGAGATCCAGATGCTGTACGGCATCCGCCCCAAGCGCTGGCGGGAGCTGCGCGCCGCCGGCCACGTCGTGCGCGTCTACGTTCCCTACGGGACCCATTGGTTTCCGTACTTCTACCGGCGCGTGCGCGAGCGCAAGGAAAATCTGATGTTCGTGGTGAGGAATCTATGGGAATGAACGCGCTCTTCAAGAAGGCCGCCGGCCCCGGCGCGACGTTCGGCCCCTTGGACGACCTGCGCATCAAGCCCGACGAGCTGCTGATCAAGGTCCACCGCGCGTCCATCTGCGGCTCCGACCTGCCCATCTTCAACTGGAACTCCTGGGCCCCCGAGCGCTTCAAGACCCCCAGCACCTTCGGCCACGAGTTCTGCGGCACCGTCGCCGAGATCGGCGCCAACGCGCGCGATTTCAAGAAGGGGGACTTCGTCTCCGTCGAAAGCCACATCTTCTGCGGCCTGTGCTACCAGTGCCAGAACGGCCAGCGCCACGTCTGCCGCGAGATGAAGATCATCGGCGTGGACGGCCCCGGCGGCTTCGGCGAGTACGCCGCGGTGCCCGCGCGCTGCGCGTGGAAGCACGCCGACGATTCCTTGAAGGACCTGGGCTCCCTGTTCGAGCCGTTCGGCAACGCCGTGTACTCGGTTTTGGTCGAGTCCGTCGCGGCGAAGTCCGTGCTGGTCATGGGCTGCGGCCCCCAGGGCCTGTTCTCCATCGCCGTGGCGAAGGCGTCCGGCGCGGACCGCATCGTCGCCGTCGAGGGCTCGAAGTACCGCGCCGAACTCGCCCTCCGGATGGGCGCGACCCACGTGGTGTCGCCCGACGAGGACCCGATCAAGGCCGGCAAGGTGAAGGACGGCTTCGACGTGGTCTGCGAGATGTCGGGCGCCCAGGCGGCCATCACGTCCGCCTTCAAGAACGTGCGCAGCGGCGGCCGCATCACCGCCTTCGGCATCCCGTCGAAGAAGATCGAGCTGGACTGGGCCAACGACCTGATCTTCAAGGGCGTGCGCGTGCACGGCATCGTCGGCCGCGAGATCTTCGAGACCTGGTACAAGGCCGACCGCCTGCTGCGTTCCGGCGCGGTGGACCTGAAGCCCGTCGTGACGCACACCTTCCCGCTGAAGGACTACGCGCACGGCTTCGCGGCGATGACCTCTCCCGACAAGAACTGCGGAAAGGTCGTTTTCGTCCCCTGACGTGATCTACCTGAAAGGGCATCTAGCCCGTCCTCTCGACGCGGCGTTGAGTTCGGGCAGCCGCTTGGCGGTCCTGCGCGCGCTGCGCGCAGCGGGCGACGTGGGGCGCAGCGGCCGCGAGATCGCCCGCGCCGCGGGCATCAACCATCAATCCGCCGCGCAGGCCCTGCACGCGCTGGCGGCCTTGGGCCTCCTGCAGCGGCGCGCGTGGGGGCGGAAGGTTCTGTGGCGCCTGGACGACCGCCGCTGGCTGGTGTCCGAAGTTCTGGGCCCGATGCTCGCGCGGGAAGGCGAGCACGCGGAGAAGGTCGCGGCCGAGATCAAGGCGCGGCTCCGGGGGAAGTGCCGCGCCGCCCTGCTGACGGGCGAGGCGGCGAGAGGCCGCCTGGCTCCGGGCCAGCCCCTCTCTCTGGCGGCCGTGGAAGCCGGCCCCCGGCGCGGCTTGGGCGAGGCCTTGCGGGAGTTGAAGGCCGAGTTGTCCGCGCGGTGGGCGGTGGTCCTGGACGCGCGCATCGTCTCCGCGAGCGAGGGGATGCGGGTCGCGGCTTTGGAGGACGCCTGGAGGCTCCTGCCGGACGAGGGGCCGGGTTACGCGGCGCCCGTCAGGGCGTGACGACGGACCAGCGGTAATACGGCGGGGCCGCGCAGTCGGGGCAGAAGTCGGCGTCGAAGGCCTTCGTGGGATCGCAGGGGACCGGTCCGGTCAGGGCGCGGTGGAATTCCAGCGGGTAGGCGATGAAGGTCCGATCCTGGTGGCCGATGCCGCAGGCGCCGGAGGCGTCGAACGCGGCGAACAGGCCCTCCTTCCGGGTAAAATCGCGGGAGCTCTCGGTGTGCGTGCCGATCTTGAAGCGGAGCGGCGGGCGGTCGCCCGGAGCGCGCAGTTCGCGCCAGAACACGCCCTGCGCGGCCAGCACGGCGAACGCCGCCAGCGCCGCGGCGGCGCGGCGGCCGGGACGGGGCAGGCGCGGCAGCGCGCAGGCCAGGGACGCCAGAACCAGGAACTGCACGCACGAGTAGTAGCGCAGCGACGTGGTGTTGCGGAAGAGGATGAAGATCGCCGCGTAGGCGGCCGGCCAGAGCGCGAGCGTCCGCTCGTGCGCCGTCAGGACGCCGCGGTCGTGCCAGGCCCGCGCCGCGCGCCAGGCGACCAGCCCCAGCAGGAACGCCGACCAGACCCCCAGCGGGACGCGCACGGACCACGGCGCGATCCAGGAGAACGTGCGCCGCCAAATCAGGGGGTCGGCCAGCAGTTGCCACAGCGGCGCGGCGTGCCAGACCGCGAAGGCGAGCAGGCCCAGCTTGAGCCCGCGCGCGGACCAGCGGCGGACGCCGGGGACGCGGAGCAGGTCCACGATCCGGCGTTCCCAGTCGCCGCCCCAGGCCGCGGCGGCGGCGGCGGCCGGCGCCAAGGCGAAGAACAAGGGCAGGGCCCAGCCGCGCTCGGACGCCCAGGACGCCTCGCTCAGACGCGGCTTGACCAGGAAAACGACCGCGCCCATGGCCAGCGCCGAGGTCGAAAGACGGAACCACGGCCGGCAGCCGTCGTCCCCGGCCCAGGCGGCGCGGGCGCCGTACAGCACCGCGAGAGACAGGGGAACGGAGAGGAAGATGAAGTGGTTTTGGACGCCGAGCAGAATCGCCGCGCAAAAGAAGAGCGACCGGGCGGCGGTGACGGGCTCGTCCAGCGTCGAGACGATCAGCGCGAGCAGGAGCGGCTGCAGGGCGTACACGTCCCACGCCATGCGCGACTTGAGGAGGAAATACGAGCTTCCGGCGAGGAGGGCTCCGAACCACGCGGCGGCCTGGGCGCCGGCGCGGCGGCGCAGGTTCGCGGCGAGGACCAGGGCCGCGGCGACGTTCGCGCACGCGCCGAGGAGCCTCAGTGAGGCGAGGCTGGGGATGCGCCAGGCGAAGAGCCGGGACACGAGCAGCGCGTAGACCGGACCCGTGTAGGTGTTCATCTCGTGCGGGGTGAACAGGCCTCGTTCGCGCAGGCTCAAAGCGAACATTCCGACCCAGGATTCGTCGACGGTGAGCGCGGGCAGACGGCCCAGGCCGGCCAGAATCGCCGCGACCGACGGCGCCAGGAGAAGCGCGGCGATGATATCGGCGCGGCGCGAGGTCATGGGCGTATTCTAGCTATAATGCCGCATGATCATGAATTTTCTGGACGAGGAAATCGCGCAGCTGAAGTCGGAAGGGCGCTTCGTGCGCCTGCGGGTGGTGACCGGGCAGCAGGCGCCGGTGTCCATCGTGGACGGCAAGAAGGTGGTCAACCTGACGTCCAACAACTACCTGGACCTGACCGAGCACCCGAAGCTGAAGGCGGCCGCGAAGGCCGCCATCGACACCAACGGCGTGGGCACCGCGGCGGTGCGGCCCATCATCGGCACCATGGACATCCACCTGGCGCTCGAGCAGAAGCTGGCCAAGTTCAAGGGGACCGAGGCCTGCCTGACCTTCCAGTCCGGCTTCACGGTCAACGTGGCCTGCTGCCAGAGCTTGATGAGCTCCGACAAGGATCTGCTCATCTCCGACGAATTGAACCACGCGTCCATCATCGACGGCGGCCGGCTGTCGAAGGCCGTGCGCAAGATCTACCCTCACGGCGACATGAAGGCGCTGCAGGCCATTCTGGAAAGCCCGGAGGCCAGGGCGGCACGGCGGCGGATGATCGTGACCGACGGCGTTTTCTCAATGGATGGAGACGTCGCGCGACTGCCCGAGATCGTCGCGCTCGCCGAGAAATACGATGCTTTCGTCATGGTGGACGACGCTCACGCGTCGGGCGTGATGGGTAAAAACGGGCGCGGGACCCCGTCGCATTTCGGCGTGTCCGACAAGGTCCAGATCCAGATCGGGACGCTTTCCAAGGCCGTGGGCGCGGTGGGCGGCTACGTGGCCGGCGAGCGGCGCCTGATCGACTATCTCACGTCGGTGGCGCGCCCGTTCACTTTTTCCAGCTCCCTGCCGCCCTCGGTGGTGGCGTCCTGTTCCGCCGCGGTGGACGTGATGCTCGACGAGCCCGAGCGCATCGCCAAGTTGTGGGAGAACGCGCGCCATCTGAAGGAAGGCCTCAAGAAACTCGGCTTCGACACCGGCGCCTCCGAGACGCCCATCACGCCCGTGATGATCGGCGATACGAAGAAAGCCCAGGCTTTCTCCGCCCGCCTGTTCGAGGAGGGGGTCTTCGCGCTGGCGATCTGCTTCCCCATCGTCGCCCGCGGCAAGGACCGCCTGCGCACCATCGTCAGCTCGGGTCACTCCGCGAAGGACCTGGACTTCGCGCTGGAGAAGTTCGGCAAGGTGGGACGCGAGCTCGGGTTGATAGAATGACCGTTCAGACCGTCGCCTCCGTTCACGCGTTGAAGGCGCGGGAGCTCGATCGCGCGCCGCGCATCGTCTCGTTCCTGCCGGCGGCGACCGAGATGATCTACCTGCTGGGCCTGGGCGACCGCCTGGTCGGCCGCAGCCACGAGTGCGATTACCCCGCGCAGGCCCTGGAGAAGCCCGTCCTGGTGGATTGCGCCGTGGACATGTCGCGGATGTCCATGGGGGAGATCGACGCCGCGGTGAGCGCGCGCATCGCCTTGGGCCTGAGCCTTTACGCGGTGGACGAGGAGAAACTGCGCGCGGCGGCGCCCGACCTGCTGATCACGCAGAACCTCTGCCAGGTGTGCGGCCCCGCCGGCAACGAGGTGTCGCAAGTCCTGAAGACGATGAGCGCGCCGCCGAAGATCCTCTGGCAGACGCCGCGCACGTTCGAGGAAGTCCTCGACGCCGTGCGAGAGCTCGGCCGGGAGACCGGGACCGCGGAGAAGGCCGACGAGTGGGCGCGGAGCGCGTTGACCCGGGTTCGGGAGATTTCCGCCGCGACCAGGGGGCTTCCGCGGGTCCGGGTCGCGTTTCTGGAGTGGGTGGATCCGGTCTACTGCGGCGGGCATTGGATTCCGCGGATGCTGGAATGGGCGGGAGGCGCGGACCGCAACTCCAAGGACGGAGCGGATTCGCTTCGGATTCCGTGGGAGGCGGTGCTGGAGAGCCGGCCCGAGGTGATCGTCGTGTCTCCCTGCGGGTTCAAGACCGCCAAGGCTTTGGAGCAGGCGGAGCAGCTCCGGCGGAGGCCCGGCTGGGGAGACCTTCCGGCCGTGAAGGCGGGGCGGGTGTACGCCGTCGACGCCAATTCCTATTTCGCCCGTCCGGGGCCGCGCGTGGTCGAGGGCGTGGAACTGCTGGCGCATCTGCTTCACCCGGAGGCCATCGCCTGGACCGGGCCGGAGGATGCGTACCGCCGATTGGAATAGCTCAACGAGGCGTCCCGGCTTTCCAGGGCGGGACGTGCTCCCTTCTCGCGGGTGCCATGCATTAAGAACTCTTCGCACGAAGAGTTCCTTCCTAACGCGAATTCCGGATCAATAACAGGGGAAGACGAACTATTCGGTTTCATTGTGAACCGCCCGATGGGCGGCGCGTCCGTGTGCCGGCTATTCGTGTGCGAGTTCGAACTCTGGGACGGACGTTGGGTCTTGACAGCGGGCGTGTTCCGGTGTATCATACTTTCAGTAAATACTGAAAGTATATGAAACCGACTCTTCCCGCCTCCTCCGCCGGACTGAAGGCCTCCCGCCAGCGCTTCGTCGCGGCGTGGGGGGACATGGCGTCGAACTGGGGCATCAACAAGACCATGGCCCGGATCCACGCCCACTTGATGGCGTCCGAGACCGCCCTGTCCACGGACGAGATCATGGAGGCCCTGTCCATCAGCCGGGGCAACGCGAACATGAACCTGCGCGGGCTGTTGGATTGGGGCCTGGTGCGGCGCGTGTCGGTGGGCAGCGAGCGCAAGGAGTACTTCCAGAGCGAGAAGGACGTTTGGCATATGTGTTGCCGCATCGCCCGGGAACGCAAAAAACGCGAGATCGAGCCCGTGATCGGGACCCTCGAGGAATGCCTGCGCGAGGCGGGGGAAGGCAAGGAAGCCGCCGCCTTCAAGAAAAGGATGACCGAACTGCTGGAGCTGGTCCGGATGCTTGATTTCGTGCTGGGCAAGGTCGCGCGGCAGGAGAAAAACGCCGTGATGCCCAAGGTTTTGATGCTGATGAAGGCGATGGGCTAGGCGTCGTTTGGTATAATCATGACCCCCATGCCGATCTCGCTGTTGAAGGTGGAAGACTCCCTCGCCAAGGTGCGCTCCGGGCTGGAAAGCCGCGCGCGCCGCATCGAGGGGCGGGTCGGCCAGGAGCTGGCGGCGCACATCTCCCGCCCGGGCAAGATGCTCCGGTCGCGCTTCGCGCTGTTGCTCTCCGGCGCCCTGGGCGTGGACCAGGATAAGGCCGAGGGCGTGGCCCGCGCCATGGAACTGGTGCACAACGCCAGCCTCCTGCACGACGATTGCGTGGACGAGGCCGAGCTGCGCCGCGGCCACCCCACCCCCAATAAGATCTTCGGCACCACCACCGGGCTCCTTCTGGGCGACCTGGCCTTCGCCCAGGGCCTGGAAGAGGCCATCGACATCTCCCCGAACGCGCCCAAGCTGCTGGTCACCACCGTGCGCGAGATGACCGTGGGCGAGCTCCAGGAGGAGTTCCTCAAGGGCTCTCTCGAGATCGACGAGAAGGCCTACATGGGCGTGGCCTCGCGCAAAACCGGCGCGCTGTTCGAGTGGGCCGGCGCCGTGCTCTCCGAGCTCAGCCCCTTTCCCCACGAGCAGGCCGACCCGCCGCGCCTGGCCTGCGCCGCCGGCATTTTGCTCCAGATCGTGGACGACATCCACGACTACACTCTGACCGAGCGCGTCTCTGGCAAGGACGCCGCCCAGGACCTTTATAACCGCAAGCTGACCTTGCCCTGCATCTACGCGCTTCAGGACCCGAAGTCGCGCGAGGGCTTCTTGAAGCTGTGGGAGACGGCCGCGACGGATCCGCAGGCCGCCGCCAAGATCGCCAAATTCCTCAAGGACGGCGGCCACATCCAGAAGACGCGCGACACCGGCCGCCAACTCGTCGATTCCATGCTGGCCATGATCCGCAAGCTCCCCGTGCAGGCCGAGGCCAAGGAGCTGGCGTTCTTCGTGGAGATCATGGCCAAGAGGGAATTCTGATGTCGTACGAGGCCCTGCTCCGCAAGGCGTGGAAAAGCGGGGACTTCGCCGTTTCCGAGGCGGAGGCCGCGCAAGCGGACCCCGCCGACGAGGCCAGCATCCGCAAGGTGCGCCTCGAGATGGAAGAGATCGCGGCGCGCGAGACGTGGGACGCCAACTCCTGCCTCGTCGCCCATAGAGAGGGAATCATGAAACTCGCCCCGTTCGTGAAGTTCCGTGA
>JAGWMT010000390.1 GCA_028871595.1 Elusimicrobiota bacterium | reverse complement strand
TTCGACGAGTTCTCCGCCGGCCTGGGCGTGCCCGTCGCGCTGTGGCACAGCGGGCTGACCTTGCGCGAGCGCCGGCTGACCTGGCTGGCGATCCGGCGCGGGGACGTGAAGGTCATCGTCGGCGCGCGCTCCGCCTGTCTGCTGCCGTTCAAGGATCTGCGCTTGGCGGTCTTGGACGAAGAACAGGACGAATCCTTCAAGCAGGACGGCGCCGCGCCGTTCTATCACGCGCGGGACACGGCTCTTGAGCGGGCCCGCGCGTTCGGCGCGCTCGCGGTCCTGGGTTCGGCCACCCCGTCCCTGGAGGCGTGGGACTTGGCGCGCCGCGGCGAGGCGGAGCTGCTGCAGATGCCCGACCGCGTGTCGCGCCACGAGAAGCCGACGGTGCGCGTGGTCCCGCTGCCCGGCTTCGGCGAGGTCCTGTCCGAGGAATTGGTCGCGAAGATGAAGGACCGGCTCGCGAAGAAAGAGCAGGTGATCCTGCTCGTCAACCGGCGCGGCTTCGCGACCCTGACGATGTGCCACAAGTGCCGCTGGATCGACCGCTGCGCCGACTGCGGCGTGGCCAAGATCCAGCACCAGGCGCCCGAAGGGGCCGACGGCCGGCCGGGCTGGGTGCTGATCTGCCATCACTGCGGCAAATCCTGGCCGCCGCCGGAGAAGTGCGGCAATTGCGGCGACCCGTCGGTGCGGGTGTCCGGCGTGGGCACGCAGAAGGTCGCGGCCGAGGTGAAGCGCCGCCTTCCCGGGACCCGCGTCCTGCGCATGGACCGCGACACCGTGTCGAAGGAGCGCAAGGAGGAGCAGAGCGTCTACGACCGCTTCCGCGCGCGCCAGGCGGACGTGCTGGTGGGCACGAAGCTGGTCGCCAAGAGCTTCCACTTTCCCGACGTGACCTTGGTGGGCGTGGTGGACGCCGACACCATGCTGCACATGCCCGACTTCCGCTCCGCGGAGCGCACCATGCAGATGCTGGCCCAGGTGGCCGGCCGCTCCGGCCGCGCCGACAAGCCCGGCGAGGTGATCCTGCAGACCCTGTCGCCCGATCACGAGGCCATCAAGGGCGCCGCCGGCGGCGACTACGCGGCCTGGGCCGACGGGGAGCTGGCCGAACGCCGCGAGCTGCGCTATCCCCCGTCCTCCTCCCTGCTGCGCGCCGTCCTGGCCGGAAAGGACGAGAAGCGCGTGATCGAGGCCGCGCGCGCCCTGGCCGCCCTGCTGGCCGACGCTTTGGGGCTGGAGGCCGAGGTCGTGGGACCCGCGCCCGCTTTGCTCCGCGAGGTCCGCGGGAAGTTCCGCCACCACCTCCTCGTGAAGCTCGCGCCCGAACGCGTGGAGGCCGCGCTGGCCGCCGCTCGCGCCAAGCCCCAGCCGTCCGGCGTCCGCCTGACCCTGGACGTCGATCCCTACGACATGTTCTGACGTTTCCGCGCCTCCCGGCGGGTCCGCCAGCGCAGCACCGGATCGCGGCGCTCGACGAGAAGCGCCAGCGCGTCGCGCAGTACCCCTTCCAGCCGGCCGTCGGGATATTTATGTCGGAGCGAGGCTCGGGCCTTTTCCAGGAGCCGGAAGAATTCCTCGTTCGCGGTGAAGGAGATTCGAAGAAGACGCGTTCTGGCGGAATTTTCGGGCATCGGCGAGGGTTGGGTTCGCGGGGAGATCCCCGGCGTTTTTACCACGTGAGCATGCGCGGAGTCCTGGGAGAACGGCAGCGTGGAGATTCCCGGCTCCACCCCGCTCGCGCTCGGCACCATCTGGGAGCCGGTGAATCGAATCATGTCGCGTTCCTCTTTTGCAGGCCGGAGATCGGACAACAGGGCTTCGAGAGCCTTGATTCGAAGCCCGGAGGCTTTTGTCACGAGTCCGGCCACATCGGGACCCTCCAAATGCGGATGAAGCATGGCGACGCCCTCCAAAGTGAGGCGGCCGTCGCGCAGCAACGGGAGTATCGGCGGGAACAATCGGATCGCGCGGGCGGCGCGGATGCGTTTGTAAGCGGGCGCTTCGCCGAGGCGAAGGCCGTACGCGGTGAACTCGAACATAGATGCGAAGCCGAGATTCGCCCAGAGCCGCCGTTCGTCTACGACGGCCAAACATTCGATCAGGGCCGTCGTCGTCGCGCGCTCCAGGGAAGCCAAGGCCGACGTTTTGCGTAGCAGTGCCTCGTCGCTCAATAACGAAGCATCCGAGTTATCCACGATCGTACTGTCTTTGACGACAGTCGCCGGCGCTCGTTGCTCCATCCATACATACGATGGAGGCGGCCTAAAAGTTCCAATTCTAACGGGTAGACTCGCCCCCGGGAAGGTTGGTATATTCCTTATCAGCGTGGATATCCCCTCCCAGCTGGCTTTGCTCAAGCGCGGGTGCGTCTCGCTCGTCAGCGAGGCGGAGCTCGCCAAGAAGCTTTCCTCTGGAAAAACCCTGCGCGTCAAGCTGGGGGTGGACCCCACGTCGGCGGACCTCCATTTGGGGCATTCGGTGGTCCTCTCGAAGCTGCGCCAGTTCCAGGACCTGGGCCACACCGCCGTCCTGATCATCGG
>JAGWMT010000060.1 GCA_028871595.1 Elusimicrobiota bacterium | reverse complement strand
CGGCCAGCGCAGACGGATCAGATATTCACGGCAGGCATCTTCACTTCGGAACCAATGCTCAAAATCGAGCAGGGTTCGAGGATATGTTGTTCGCACCAGGCCATCTTATGAATCCGCTGGCGTCATGTGCATACCCAGGTGGCGCCAACGGTTGAACTGTCCCCGGGGACAGTTTAATTGTGGATAACGCGAATAACTTCGACCCGTGACGGCCCCTGGCCGTTTATGGCAAAATGAAATCATGATCGTCAGCATCGGCATCAGAAAGGTCACCCAGTTGGGTCATCCCGTCCTGCGCAAGGTCACGCGGCGTCTCAAGGCCGACGAGATCCGCTCGGCCGACGTCCAGCGCCTGGTCCGCGAAATGGCGGTCACCATGGAGGAGTACGACGGCGTGGGCATCGCCGGCAACCAGGTCGGCGAGGACCTGGCCGTCTATCTGATGGGCCTGCCCAAGGGCACCAAGCGCCACCCCGAAGGCCTCGAGCTGACCGTGGTGTTCAATCCCGTGATCACGCCCATCGGCGACGAGGTCGAGGAGGACTGGGAAGGCTGCCTGTCCGTTCCCGACCTGCGCGGCATGGTGCGCCGTCATAAGAGGCTGGAACTCACCGGCCATGGCCTGGACGGCAAGCCCTTTAAGCGGATATACGAAGGCTTCCCGGCGCGCGTGGTCCAGCACGAGACCGATCACCTCAACGGCCTGGTGTACCTGGACCGCATGCAGGGCCTCAAGACGCTGAGTTATCTCGGCGAGATGGGCCGGCACGGCTGACCTTGCCCGTCGCTCTCGAAACGAAAGGCCTCACCAAGGATTACCGGTCTCCCGTCAAGGAGCCCGGCCTGTGGGGCGGCGTCAAAGCCCTGTTCGACCGCAAATATAAGGACACGCGCGCGGTGGACGGCGTCACGTTCAAGATCGATGAAGGCGAGCTGGTCGGCTTCCTGGGCGCCAACGGCGCCGGCAAGACCACGACGCTGAAGATGCTCTCCGGCCTGCTCACCCCCACGTCGGGCGAGGCCGTCGCGTTGGGCCATGTTCCCTGGAAGCGCGAAACCGAATTTCAGAAAAAAATATCCCTCGTCATGGGCCAGCGGACGCAGTTATGGTGGGAGCTGCCCGCGTTCGAGACGTTCCGGCTCAACCAGGCCATTTACGGCATACCCGAGGCCGACTTCCGGCGGAACCTGGACGAACTGGTCGATTTGCTGGAGCTCGGCGAACATCTCTCGGTCCCGGTCAAGAAATTATCCCTGGGACAACGCATGCGCGCCGAGATGGCCGCCGCGCTCCTCCATCAGCCCCGTCTTCTGCTTCTGGACGAGCCCACCATCGGCCTGGACGTCATCATGCAGAAGAAGGTGCGCGAGTTCGTGAAGGCCTACAACAAGAAATACAGCGCGACGATCATGCTCACCAGCCACAACATGACCGACGTGACGGAGCTGTGCAAGCGCGTCATCGTCATCGAGCGCGGCGTCCTTTTGTACGACGGCCCGCTGGACCGCTTGGTCGAGCGCTACGCGGACCATAAGATCATCCGCGCCCGCTTTAAGACGCCGGTGGACGCCGTGGACCTGAAGAACCTCGGCACCGTGATCAGCGTGGTGGAGAACGTCGCCGTCCTGGAAGTCCCCCGCGACCGCATCGCCGCCAGCGCCGGCGCGCTGCTGGCCTCCTATCCCGTCCTGGACCTGGACGTCGAGGAAGTGGACATCGACGACATCGTCCGGCGCTTGTTCTCCCACTCGTGAAGAAATATCTCACGGCTTACGCCATCTCCCTCCAGGAGACCTTGCAGCGCCGGTCCACCTTGATCATGGACCGCATCGGCGGTTTCGCCGTCATCCTGAGCCTTTACTCGTTCTGGGTCGCCCTCCTGGGAAACAAGCCCAGCTTCCTGGGATACACGCGCCCGGAGATGCTGACCTACGTGCTGGTCATCAACATCCTGCGCTCCTTCGTCTTCACCGGACGCGGCTGGCAGTTGGTGGGCGAGATCTCGTCCGGCAAGATATCCTCCTATCTGGTCCGCCCCATCAGCTACGCCGGCTACGCCCTGTCGCTGGACATGGCCCAGAAGAGCATCCACGTCGTCTCCGCATTCTTCGAGGTGGCCCTTCTGGCCGCCCTGGCCCGCGGCGGATTGTTTCTCCCGCGCGACCCCGCCACCTGGGTCATCTTCCTGGCGTCCGCCGTCTTGGCCTCGCTTCTGTTTTTCTTGATGGAATTCATCGTCAGCTCTCTCGCCTTCTGGACTTCCGAATCCGGCGGCCCTCTTTTCTGCTTCGAGCTTTTTCTTTCTTTCGCCGCCGGCGCCTTTTTTCCGCTCGACGTCCTACCCGAGGGGCTGCGGCGCGTCCTATCCGCCACGCCTTTCCCCTACATGGTCTATTTCCCGGCGCGCGTCTTCCTCGAGAAGGTCTCCCTGACCGAAGGCCTGCGCCTGCTCGGCATCGAAGCGGCGTGGCTGGCCGTCTTCATGGCCGCGGCCTCGGCCGTCTGGCGCGCAGGCGTGAATTCCTATGCCGCGGAGGGCGGATGACGCTCGCCCGCAAGTACTTCGTCATTTGGACCCGCACCGCCTCCATGGCCATGCAGGCGCAGCTCACCTATCGCCTGGGCTCCTTCGGGTTCCTGATCGGGAAAATGATCCGCCTGGTGTTCTTCTTCGCCTTCGTGGTCGCCATCTTCAACCACGTGGACACCGTCGCCGGCTACAACCTGACCGAAACCGCCCTGTTCTTCCTGACCTACAACGTCGTGGACATGGTCGCCCAGATTTTTTTTCGCGGCGTGTACGGCGCGCGCCGCACGGTCAGCGAAGGAGACTTCGACTTCTACCTGGTCCAGCCCTGCTCGCCCTTGTTCCGGATCGTCTTCTCCAGCGTGGACTTCCTGGACATCATCACCTTGTTCCCCGTCCTAGTCATGATCGGCGTCACCTTCGCCCGACTCCCCCATATGGGCTGGGAGCGCTACGCCGCCTACGCGGCCTTGACCGCCAACGGCGTCGCGCTCACCTACTCCGTCCACGTCTTCGTGGCCGGCCTCACGGTTCGCACCCAAGAACTGGAGAACGCCATTTGGATTTACCGCGACGTCATGTTCATGGGCAAATTCCCCGTGGACGTGTACGCTCAACCGGTGCGCTGGGCCCTGACCTTCGGCGTGCCGATCGCGGTCATGACCTCGTTTCCGGCGAAGGCCCTGCTCGGCCTCCTGACGCCGGCCTGGGCGGGGTACGCCTTCGCGCTGACCGGCGTCGCATTGGCCTCGTCGGCATTGTACTGGAAGGCGTCGGTCGCGCGGTACACATCCTCGTCCAGCTGAACGCTCCGGAAATACGGATGAAATCCGCTCGCGCTATGATTGATCCATGTCCGACCTGATCCGCCGCGCGCACGCACGCTATCCGTGCGAACTCCCCGTGGAGATCTACCAAGGAGCCGCCTCCGGGTACCGTCTGGGCAACGGGATCCTGCTGGACATCAGCCTGGCCGGCGCGTTCCTGCGTACCGAGCAGGATCTCAAGCCCGCCACCTCGTACCGCCTGAAGTTCGAGTCCCCCGACGGCCTTCTGGAGATTCCCTGCCGCGTCGCCCGTGTCGGTCCGCGCAACGCACCGGAAATGCCCAAGGCCCGCCACTACGGGCTCACGTTCAATCCCAGCGTTGACCAGGAGCGTCAGCTTCTCCGCTGCGTCGAGCAAGCCCGCCGCTCCCCCCCGGTGCACGAGTCCCCCTTCGACCGCGCCATGCGCGACTACTGGAAATAGGGGTCAGGCTTTAACAAGTTAAAGCCTGACCCCCTCGTCGATGACCCTCTAGGCGACGTCGAGGGCGGAGACGCGGAAGGTGGGCGCGCCGAAGGAGCCGTGGAAGATCAGGTCGTCGGCGACGGCGTCCACGCGGGAGAGCATCTCCAGAAGGTTGCCGGCCAGCATGGCGCCCTTGAACGGGCGCCCGACGGTTCCGCTCGAGACTTCCAGACCGGAGACGCCGACCGAGAATTCCCCGGAGACGGGATCCATCATGTGCGTGCCCAGCACTTCCAGGATCAGGAGGCCGTCCTTCGTGCCGGAGATCAAGGAGTCGCGCGTCGAAGCACCCGGCGCGAGGAACAGGTTCGACGGGCCGGGACCTGGCGTTCCGCTCCAATCCCCGCGGTAGCCGCACCCATTGGACTCCACGCCCTCGCGCGCGGCGGTCGCCGAATCATGCAGGAGCTCGCGCAGCACGCCGCGCTCGATCAGCGCCTTGTCGCGCGTCGGCACGCCCTCATCGTCGAAGCGCGCGCTGGCCGGACCGCCCAAACGGCGAGGATCGTCGCGCAAGGTCACCAGCGGCGAGGCGACCGCGGAGCCCCGCCGGCCCTCCAGCAGCGAACGCCCGCCCTGGACCTCCTCAGCGGAGAGCAGATCGGCCAGGACTTCCAGGAACTCGACGGCCACCCACGGCTCGAAAATCGCCGCGCGACGCCCCGCGCGCGTGCGGCGCGCGCCCACTCCGGCCAAGGCCCGGCGCGCGGCCTCGGCGCCGGCGGCGACGGGATCGAGCGCGTCGAAGCGGCGGGCGCCGCGATAGCCGTCGCCGACCTGCGTCTCGCCCTTGTCCTCCGCGGCCGACGAAACCGACACCGACGCCGAGCCGCCTCGCTCCCGCGACAGAACGCCGAGCGTGTTCGCGATCACCACTTCGCCGCGGCCTTCGGCCAGCTCGGAACGCAGGATACGCGTCTTGCCGTTTCCGGACGCGGCGACTTCCGCCGTCGCCAGCCCCGCCTCCAACTCCTCCCACGAACGCGTGAACAGGCTCTCGTCCCACAACGACGCGTCGAAGACCGCGTCGGCGGCTTCGCGCGACGCGCCGGGCAGCGCACGATCCTTTTCGGGCGCGGCGTGCGGCAGGGCCTCCACCGCCCGGCGCCACAGCCCGCGCAGCGTCTCGGGGTCCGCGCCCCCCGCCGACGCGAAGCCGACCCGCCCGTCGCGGATCACCCGGACGCCGGCTCCCAGCGATTCCGCGATTTCCACGCCGTCGCGCGCGCCGTCGCGCCGCGCCAACGCCCGGTCCCGGGAGCGGCTTACATAGACCTCGGCCTGCGTTTCAGCGGACTGCCGCTTCATCCAGGCGACGGCCTCGGCGGCCAGGGCGTCCAGGTCTGAGTTCATCGAGGCAGCGCCGCCCATCCCATGTAAAGAAAGAGGAAAGAGATCAGCAGGAAAAAGAAGCCCCACTTGCGGCGCTCGAGCGCGATGTAAGCGTCGTTGAGCAGGTACTCGCGCAGGACCGCGTTCATGCGTTCGATCAGATCGGGACGATAGAGGTAGCCGAGACCGAGAAGAAGGCTGCCCAAACCGACGCCGATCTTGAAGTACGGGGTCATGGCGCGGGGTTGAATTGATTCATCGCTGTGTCGATGCCGTTCTCGGCCACGGTACGGATCGCGTCGGTCGCACGGTCCAGGGACGCATTCAATCCATCCTCCTCGCCGGATTTAAATCGGCTGAGAACGAAATCGGCGGCGTCCATTCTTTCCGGCTGAGGCCCGATGCCGAGACGCAGCCGGGGAACCTCTTCCGTGCCGAAATGCGCGAGAATCGACTTCATTCCCTTTTGTCCGCCGGCCGAGCCCTTTTTGCGGATGCGCAATTGGCCCAAGGGAAGGGATATCTCGTCGTAGACGACGATCAACTCGGAGGCCGTGATGTTGTGGTAATCCGCAAACTGCCGAGCGAATTGCCCCGATTCGTTCATATACGTCATCGGCTTGGCCACCCACACGTCGCCCCATTTGGACACGACGCCCAACCCCTTGAAATCCTTCCAAAAAGGATCCGCCCCGCCGACCAAGCGGTCGACGAGGCGGAATCCGACGTTGTGGCGCGTCCGCTCGTATTCGGAGCCGGGATTGCCCAGACCCACGACGAGCCGGAGCGCCACTTCTGGATAACTCTACTTGCCTTCTTTCTTGGCGGGGGCGGCCTTGGCGTCCTTCGCGCCCGCGGCGGGCGCTCCCGGCTTGGCCGTCTCCTTGACCAGCTTGCCGTCCTCGTCCTTCTTGCCCTTGGTGTTCGACGACTCGGGCTCGGCGGCGGCGGCGGCGCCTTCGGCGGCGACCGCTCCGGCGACCGGCTCCTCGACGACTTCCACCTTGGCGATGGTGACGTGCACCACGACGGCCTTCGCGTCGTCCACGACCTCGACGCCCTCGGGCAGGGACAGGTCGCCGACGTGCAGCGCCTCATGCAGTCCCAGCTTCGTGACGTCGACGTCGATGTGCTGAGGGATCGCGGTCGGCAGCGCCTTGATGCGCAGCTCGCGCAGGTCGATCGCCAGCATGCCGCCGAAGTCCTTGACTCCCGTGGCCACGCCGACGACGATCAGCGGCACGCGCGCGTCGATCTTCTTCGTCAGCGAGATGCGCTGGAAGTCGGCGTGCACGGGGCGGTCGGTCACCGGATGGCGCTGGAGCTCCTTCACCATGACGGTCTCCTCGCCCTTCGGGTGCTTCAGCCGCAGGATGGCGTTGATGCCGCCCTTCTTGCGCGCGTCCATGAATTCACGCTCGGACAGAGCGATATTGATGGGGCCGGTCTCGCCTCCGTAGATAACGGCAGGGATGCGAGACTCGGCGCGCAGCGACGAGAGCTCCTTTTTAGTGCCCTTCGCGGCGCGGACGTCGACTTTCAGCGTGATTTCCATGACTCTTACTTCCTCCTAAGATTTAATACAAATCCTGTTTAAACGAACAGCGCGCTGATGGACTTGCCCTGATGATTGCGGGCGATCGCCTCGCCCAGCAGCGGCGCGATCGACAAAACCGTCAGCTTCCCTCCGGCCAGCGCATGGACCGGAATCGAATCGGTGAGGATCATCTCCTCGAGGGACGACTTCGCGATCAGGTCGTGGGCGGCGCCGGACAGCACTCCGTGCACGCAGGCCGCGTAAACCTTCGTGGCCCCCTTCTCGCGGATCTTCTCAGCGACCTTTACCAGCGTGCCGCCGGTGTCCACCATGTCGTCGAGGATGAAGCAGACCTTCCCAGCCACGTCGCCGATGATGTTGTACACCGACGCCTCGTTCGGCCGCGGACGGCGCTTGTCGATGATGACGAGCTGGGCGTTCAGGCGCTTGGCGAACGCGCGCGCGCGCTCCGTGCCGCCCACGTCCGGGCTGACGATGACCAGGTTCTTGAGCGCCTTGCGCTTCACGTAGTCCAGCAGGATGGGCGCGGCGTAGAGATGGTCCACCGGAATGTCGAAGAAGCCCTGGATCTGCGCCGCGTGCAGGTCCATGGTGATCACGCGCTGGGCGCCCGCCGTCACGATCAGGTTGGCCACCAGCTTGGAGCTGATCGGCACGCGCGGCGCCGTCTTGCGGTCCGCGCGGGCGTAACCGAAGTAGGGGATCACGGCCGTGATGCGGCCGGCGGACGCGCGGCGGAGCGCGTCGATCATGATCAGCAGTTCCATCAAGTTCTCGTTGGTGGGGCGGCAGGTGGGCTGGATCACGTAGCAGTCGGCGCCGCGGACGTTCTCCTCGATCTGGACGTTGATCTCGCCGTCGGCGAAGCGGCCGACGTGGGTCTTGCCCAGCGGCACGCCCAGGTACGCGCAGATGCCCTCGGCCAGCGGCCGGTTCGCGTTCCCGGAGAAAATCTTGAGGCCGCGAAGCGTCTTCAGGCCCTCCATCGGCAGGGGCTTCTCGACGAACTTGTGTCCGGCCATCCGCGCCTCCGGCGCCAAGGTCTTGGTCGCCATATCAGGTCTTGTTCACCTGGCGCGCGCGGGCGATGGCCAACGCGTCGTCGGGTACGTCCTCGGTCACGGTCGAGCCGGCCGCGACCTTCGCGCCGCGCCCCACTTTCACGGGCGCGATCAGGTTCACGTTGGAGCCGATGAAGGCCTTCGCGCCGATCATCGTCTTGTGCTTTTCCTTGCCGTCGTAGTTGCAGGTGATCGTCCCGGCGCCGATGTTCACGTCCTCGGCGATCTCGGCGTCGCCGATGTAGGAGAGGTGGTTGACCTTCGAGCCGAACCCGATCTTCGAGGCCTTCACTTCGGTGAAGTTGCCGATCCGCGCGCGGGGGCCGATGCACGATTCCGGGCGGATGTGGGCGAACGGGCCGACCGAGGTTTTCTCAAGAAGGCGCGACTGGAGCACGTAGGAGAAACGGACCTCGCACTCGTTGCCGATCTGGGTGTCCTCGATGTGCGTGTAGGGCCCGATGCGGCACATGCGGCCGATCTTCGTCTGGCCGCGCAGGATGGTCCCGGGATAGATGACCGTGTCCTGGCCGATCTCCACGTCCGCGTCCACGTGCGTGGACTGAGGGTCGCGGATGGTGACGCCGGAGAGCATCAGGCGCTCGAGCATGCGCTTGTTGAGGACGCGCTCGCAGACCGAGAGCTGGGCGCGGTTGTTGACGCCCTGGACTTCCTCGGAATTGCCGGTCGCGTAGGCGTGGATGCGGCCGCCCTTCGCGCGGATGACCTCCATCACGTCGGTCAGGAAATGCTCCTTCTTGGGACCCTTCGCGCCGATGTCCTTGAGGCCCTGCATCAGGGCGTCCAACTCGAAGACGTAGGCGCCCGAGTTGACCTCGCAGATCGCCGCCTCCTTCGGGGTGGCCACGGACTCCTCGACGATGCGCTGGACTTCGCCGAGCGCGCCGCGCACGATGCGGCCGTAGCCCTTCGGGTTCGGGATGCGCGCCGTCAGCAAGGTCGCCTGCCCCTTGAGCTGCTCATGAGTCAGGACCAGGTTGTAAATGGACTCGTAGGTCAGCAGCGGCGTGTCGCCGCACATCACGATGCCGGTCTTGAACTTCTTCAGGAACGGGAGCGATTCGAGCACCGCGTTCCCGGAGCCCAGCGGCTTCTTCTGGACGATGAACTGGATCGGGCGGTTGAAGCCGACGGACTTCGCCATCTCGAGCGTTTCCTTCTTGACGGCCTCTGCCTCGTGACCGACGACGACGCCGATGGCGCCGGGCTTCAAGGCGTTGGCGATGCGCAGGATGTAGTACAGCATCGGCCGGCCGCCGACATGATGAAGGACCTTCGGGATGGACGATTCCATGCGCGTGCCCTGGCCCGCGGCCAGGATCAGAGCGGCCAGTTGTCCTTGTCCTTTTTTCGCTTGGCTCATGTTGACCTTTTGACTTTAAACCGTCTTTCCCGGGCCTGGGCTCGAACCAGGAATAGCGGATTCAAAGTCCGCTGTGTTACCGTTACACCACCCGGGAGCCAGTGCCGGTTCCGGCCGCGGCCTTCTTGCGTTCGTCTTCGTAACAGGCGAAGACCTTCTGCTCCAGGAGCGACCGGAATTCAGCGGAAATCGGATGCGCCACGTCCTTGAACGTCCCGTCAGGCATCCGGCGCGACGGCATGCACAGGATCAGCCCTTTTTCGCTTACGATCACCTTCAAATTTCGAACCACGAAGCACTTGTCGAAGGTCACCGTCGCGAAGGCCTTCAGCTTGTCCTCGTTGCGCAGGTGGACGCGGATTTCGGTGATCTCCAAAGGGCTACCCGTGACAGCTGGTCAAATAGACCTTCCAGGGATACGCCTGGAGCCGCCGAACGACTCTCTCGCCCTCGACGTGGGACGAGACGAACCCGAAGACCGACGAACCCGACCCCGACATGCGCACTCCCCTCGCACCCGCGGCTTCCAGAGTGCGGCGGGCTTGCGCGACCTCCGACATGACCGGCAACTCGGCCTGCTCCATGCGATTGAAGAGGAGCCCCCCCCATTCCTCGACGGGGCGGCCCCTTTTCAGGCTGCGGACCAGTCTATCAAGTTGGGACAGCCTCGTCAATATTTCCGGCCGCCGGCGCGGGGGCAGGGCCTTGTAGACCGGCCCCGTCGGCGAGGCGAAGCCGGGCCAGGCCAGGACCATGAATGGCAGGGATTTCGGTATTTGGATGGGGCGGAGGCGGTCCCCGATGCCCGTCGCGCGGCAGAAATTCGCGTCTTTGAGGAAAAAAGGGACGTCGGCGCCCAGCTTCACCCCGATATCGTGGAGGCGGCGCTTGCGCGCCGCCGTCAGCTCGATCTGAAATAACTTCGCTAATCCCAGCAAAGTCCCCGCGGCGTCGGAAGATCCCCCGCCCAGGCCGGCCCCCATCGGAATCCTTTTGGTGAGGACGATCTTCACCCCCACCCCGACCCGAAAGGAGCGGTAAAAAGCCTCGGCCGCGCGCAGCACCAGATTGTCGGGACCGGCCGACAGCGGCCCGGTATTCAATTCATCCACGATCTCCAGGGTGGGCCGGCCGCCGTTGGCGAACTCCATATCCAAAACGTCGTACACGTTGATCTTCGCGAACAACGTGGACAAAGTGCGGTAGCCGTCCTTCCGCTTGCCGGTGACCTCCAGGAATAGGTTCACCTTGGCGGGGCACTGGAACTTCATTACGGGGCCTCGAAAGGGGTCGCGTCCGGGACGGTCTCGAATTTGGGCTGGGCGCAGCGCAGTGAAAACTCCCAGAAGCGCCCCTGCGCCGAGAAAGTCTTCGGCACGCGGCGCACTCCCGCCGTCTCAAAATCGCTCAACGACAGCGCCGCGCCCGACTCCGGGGTGACCGAGCGCGCCAGCGCGTTGTCGCCGATCTCCACGCGCCAGGCGGGACGGTCCAGCTCGCGGCGTCCCCAACCCGTGTCCAGCTTCGCCGGGCCGGGGAGAAGCGGTTCGCCGGCCAGGACCCCGTCGATCAATTCGAGCACGCCCTCGACGGCGCCCCGGACCTGCTCGTCGGTCAGACCCTCGACGGGAAAGCGGTCCATGCGGAAACCTTGGGCGTCCACGCTGGCGCGCGCGACCGGCGCGAACAACGGCCCCAGGATCTCCAGCGTCAGATCGTGCGGGGCGCGGAACGTCAGCATCGCCTGCTGGTCCAAGGTCCGTCCGCCGACGCGGCCCTTGACCTGGCACAGGCCCGCGTAGCGCTTCAGGCCGCCGTGAACCGATTCCAAATGCGCGCGCCACAGTTCGCCCGCGGCCTCCGCGCTCAGCCCCTTCTGCAGGGCGTCGGCCTTGGCGCCTGCTTTCGCGTTTCCGAAGCTTTGCGCCAGGCGCCAGGCGCGCCACGCCGCCTCCTCGCGGCCCGCGGCCTTGCGCGCCTCGCCGAGATGCTCCCAGACCGAATCGTCGTCGGGAAGCGCGCGCGCGGAAATCCCCAACTCGTGGACTGACTCGGTGGAGCGGCCCATCTTGAACAGAACCCAGCCGAGAGAGTCGCGGTAGGCGGGATTCGAGGGCTCGACGGCCAGCGCGCGCCGGATCAGGGCCTCCGCCTCCGGCAACTTCAGGCCGCGGTCGGCCAGCGAATAGCCGAGATAATTCAACGCCGGCGCGTCGTCGGGCTTGTCCGCGATCAGGCGGCGGAACTCGGGCTCGGCCTCCGTCATGCGGTCCATCTTTTCCAAGATGGTGGCCAACTGCCAGCGCGCCTCCCGGTCGTCGGGCTTGGAGGCCAGCACGTCGCGAAGCAATTTGACCGCCTCGGCGTGCTCGCCGCGGTCGTCGCGGCCGAGCGCCAGATAATACGCGACGCGGTCGTCCTTCGGCCAGCGCTTGCGGGCCTCGGTCAACGTCGCCATGGCCTCGTCCATGCGCCCGGCCTGCAGCTGATAATAGCCCAGGCGCAGATTCAACGTGGGATCGTCTTTGAGGGCGGCGCTGTCCTTGAGGGCGGCGGCGGCCGCGGCGAAATTCCCGGCGTGCTCCGCGTCGGCCGCCAGCCACGCGCAGGCGCCGGGGTCGCCGGGATGCTTCTCCTTGAGGCGGTGGAAGGTGTCTCGCGCGTCGTCCAAAGCTCCCATCGAGGCCTGCAGTTCGCCGACGTGGGCCCAAAGCTCGACGTCGTCTGGATCGTCGCTCATCAGGCGCTGGTACGTCTCCACGGCGGCCGCGGTGTCGTGGGTGGCCTCGTAGACCTGGGCCAAGGTCAGGCGCGCGGGATCGGACTCGGCGTCGTCCAGCTCGATGGAGCGCCGGAGCTTCACGACGGCATCCGCGTAGCGGGACTCCTGGGCGTCCAGGCGGCCCAGCTCGAACAGGGCGCGCGACGCGTGATCGGGATTGCGCGCCAGGTAGTCCTCGAGCAGCTTGCGGGCGCGCTTGGGGTCTCGGCCGGCGACCAGCTCGGTCAGGGCGAATAAGGTGTCGGCCGACGAGGGATCGTCGGCCAAGGCCTTCTCGAACTCACCCTCGGCGCCCGCCACGTCGCCCCGCGTCCAAAGAACGCGGCCCAGAATCACTCGCGATTTGGCGTCGTTGGGCGCCAACTCCAGGCGCTTACGCGCCCACTTCTCCGCGCCGTCGCGGTCATCGAGCTGCAGCGCCAGTTCCGCGGCCTCGCCCGCGATGAAGGCCGCGGACGGGTCCAACGAGAGAGCTTTCTCGTAGGCCGCCAAGGCCTCGGCGTAGGCGCCGCGCCGCTCCAGCAAGGTGCCGCGCAGGTACTCGGCCTGCGCCTGACGGGAGCCCTCGCCGCCCGACGAGGGCGCGGCGTGGGCGGGGGCCAGGGCGAGAGCGAGCAGGAGCGCGGCGATCATGCCAGGGGGAAGTCCATCAAGATGGCGTCCGAGCCGTCATTGTAGAACTTCGCGCGGCGGCCGACAACAACGGCTCCGGCGCGCTTGTAGAAAATCAGCGCGCGGGCGTTGGCGGCGGAAACCTCCAGCGACAGGCGCGCGGCGCCGCGCGCGCGCGCCGCTTCCGCCAGCGCCGTCCAGAGCGCGCGTCCGGCCCCCTGGCCGTCGGACGCCGCGGCCAAGTCGAGCAGCTGCGCCTCGCCGTCGAACACCCGCGCGACCGCGTAGCCGGCCACGCGGCCGACGTCCGCGACAAGAAAGATGGCGTCGGTGCGCTCCGCTTCGGCGGCATAGGCCGCGCGCGACCAGCGCGCCGCGAAAGGCCGCGTCGCGATCTCCGCGACCTCGCCGATGTCGAAGCCGCGGGCGGGCCTAACGAGGGGGCTTTTCATAACCGGCCGGTTTGAGATAGAAAGGCTCGAACGGCGGAAATTTTTTCGATGCCAGACGGCGGCGAGCCACGGGAAGCAGATCGACCGCGCCGACGTCGCCTTCGACGACCGCCGTCCCGCGGGCCGCTTCGGCGGATCGGCGCGCGGGCCAGGCCTCGGGAGCCGTCCACTCGGGGTCGCCGTCGGCCGTCAGAACGCCGTTCTTCCATCGAAACGCCTGGTGATACACCTCGTTCTTCCAACCAGGCAACGCCGCCCGCACCCGGTCGGCGTCCGATTTCCCGGCGGCGGCCTCCAGGCGGGACAACGCCAAGGCCGGAATCTCCAACTGCATGCCGCATATCGCGGCGAACGATAAACCGATGCGGATGCCGGTGAAGCGGCCGGGCCCCGCCGCGGCCGCGACGGCGTCCAGATTCTTCCAGGAAATCTTGGCGCGCTTGAGCACGCTCTCGACCAGCGGGAGCAAGGTCTCGTCGTGGGGCTTCTTCCCGGATCGGCGCGCGGAATAGATCTTGCCGCCGGCGTCGAGCGCGACGGTCAGAGTCTCCCCCGTCCCATCCACCGCGAGAATGTTCATTTCCGCGCCCTCAGGTCGCGGACGGCGACCCGACGCCCGCCCTGAACGTGGGAGAGGCGGATTTCGATGCGTTTTCTCGGCCAGCGCGCGGCTTGCGGCCATTCCACCACGACGGCCCCGCGGGGATCGTTCAATAATTCGTCGAGGCCCAATTCGTCCGTTTGCCCTTCCTTCAGCCTGTACAAATCCAAATGATGGAGGGTCAACGGGTTCCCGCGGTAGACGTGGGCGAGGGCGAAGGTCGGGCTGGACACGCGCCCGCGGTAGCCGACGCCGCGCGCCAGGCCGCGAACGAGAGTCGTCTTGCCCGCGCCCAACTCGCCGTACAGCAGGATCAGGTCGCCCGGCTCCAACGCCCGGCCGATCAGTTCCCCGAGGCGGACGGTCTCCGCCTCCGCCCCGGTCGTCAGCCTCTCGATCACAGCGCCTTGAAGGCCTTGGGCAGAAACTCGACCAAGTCCTCCGACGTCGCGGCCCACGACGTCAGCTCCCGTTCGGCGAAATCCCCCGCCGTGCCGTGCAGCCAGGCGGCCAGCGCCGCGCACTTGAACGCCAGGTCGCCGTCCACCCGTCCCGACGCCAGCGCCTGAGTCCACAACCCGACGAGCAGCCCGGTCAGCACGTCGCCGGACCCGCC
>JAGWMT010000059.1 GCA_028871595.1 Elusimicrobiota bacterium | reverse complement strand
TGTCCAGGTCGTTGACGTTGGACGCGTCGAAGTCCTGGGGCGGCTGGGGCGGCTCGGGGCGTTCGTTGTCCATGGGTTTTGGACGCGTCGGCGGTCGCGCAAGGAAAGTCTGCCCGAATCGTGTTACATATTTATAGCGTCCCGGCCCTATTGAAGGAAGGCCTGAATACGCCTAGGACCTTCGCCGGGTCCTCGGGGCCCGAAGACTCAGGTCTGCGGCGGCGTCTGGGGCTATCCTGAATTGATGAAGAAACGCCCGGTCCGGCGTGCCGCCGCCGCGTGGTTTGCCGCGTGGCTTCTGGCTTCCGCCGTCGCGCCCGTTTGGTCGCAGTCGCGCGCCGTCGTTCCGGTGGAAGTTTTCTCCACGCCGGTCGCTCCGGCCGTCCCCGTCGTCGGGGCCGGAGAGGGCGTCTCGGCCGCGGCGATGTCCATTCCGTTGTCGGCGCCGTCCGCCGGGGCGGCGGCATCCGCCCCTTCGGCCGCCGTGCCGTCCGCGCCCGCGCCTTTGCCGCCGGCGACCGCCGTCCCCGTTCTCACCGCGCCTCCCGTCCGCGCCGGCCTCCCGAAGGTCGCCTTCCGGTCTGCCCCGGTTCTCTCTCCCGTCGAACGCATGGCGCCGGGCCGTCGCGCCGTGGCGAACGCGGACTCCTACGAGAAAGTCGCGGCCGCTGCCGTCGCGGAAGGCGTCAATTCGTGGGGCGCGGTCCGTTCCCCGGAGTCCCTCGATTCGTTCGGCGTCCCCGCCGCGGCGTCCGACGGTCCCGCGTCCCTGACCCGTTCGAACGCGGCCGTCGCGGCCGCGCGCCCGACCCCGCCCTCGACGCCCGATCCGGACGCCCCGCGGGCGCGCCCGCGCGCGGCCCGCACGGCGCTGATCGCCGGAGCCGTCCTGGTCGCGGCTTCCGCGGCCGCATTCTCGTTTCCGGCGTTGATCCCGGCGGTCTTGACCGCCGCGAAGGGCCCGGCGCTGTACGCCGGATTGGCGCTGATGGGCCTGTCGCGCTATTGGCGCGTCCCCGGTTCCGGCGCGGAGTCCCCGCGCGGCCCTCCGGCGGCGGGCGGCCGGGCGGCCGCCGTCCTCGCCGGCACCGCGACGAACGTGTGGACGTCCGCGCGCGGCGCGGCCGACGCGCAGACCGCGCTGGAATCCCGCGCCGGAGGTTCGTCCTCGAAGTCGTTCCGCGATTGGCTGTTGGGCGGCCTGCGCGCCGCCGCGCTCTGGTTCCCCGTCGCGATCGGGACCATGATCGCCGGGGTGGGACTGGCCAAGCCGCTGGCGCGCTTCGCCGATCCGAACAATCAGGTCGGGATGCTCTCGTTCGACGATTTAGACAAATTCTCTCTCGGCGGCCATCTGCTCCACTTCGTGGCGGCGTCGTTGGCCGCCCAGGCGGTCACCCTCGGGGTCTTTGACGCCGTCCGCGCGCTCGCGGCGAAGGCCGGCGCGGGCCGCGCGTCCGGCTGGATCGCCGGCGCGGCCGCGCTGGCCGTCTCCGCCGGCTTGATCCTGCTGGTGACCACGACGCCGTCGGTGGTGGGGACCTTGCTCGGCATCGAAGCGGGACTTTTGTGGCTGCGCGCGCGATCCGGCTCGTGGCTGGCGCCGCTGGCTTTGCGGGGGATGTTCTCTTTGATCGCGCTGGAATTCACCCGGTTGGGCCTGGCCCTGGCCGTCCCGACGGCGGGTTCCTTGATCGGCCTGCCCGCCGTTTGGACGGGCGTCGCCGTCGCTGGAATCCTATTCGCCGGTCTCGCCTGGTCGGCGCGCGGCGTGGCTCCGTCGGCGCTGTGGGCGGCGTTCCAGTCTCAGGTCCGGCGCGTGAAGGACTTCGGCGCGGCGTGGGCCAAGCCGAATCCCGGCGGCGCGCCGCATTCGCCCTGGCCGCTGATGAAGCTGGCGGCCTTGTGGGGCATGATCCTGTACGCGCTGGGCGACCTGACCTATTCCGGGGCCCATGCCCTCGTGGGCGGGACCGAGCCCACTCCGGCGATCCTGGTCCAGATGCTGAGCTCCCCGGCCGACCTGGTGCTGGCCCAATTCCTGCTGGTGGGCTTCCTGGAGGAATTCATCTTCCGGCGCGGGCTTTTCAAACCCATCCTGAACCGCCTGACGAAGTGGAAGCTGAACAATCCCAAGGCGTTCTGGACGGCGGCCGTCGTCTCCGGCCTGATCTTCTCCTACGCTCACTACATCGATTTCGGGGCGATCCTGGCCCATCATGGGATCGGCGACGCCGCGGCGTCCAGCGGCCTGGGCGGGATGTATGCGTTCTCCTTGGGCGGGTTCCTGTCGCGCGCCGTCCTGGGCGTGGTCCTCGCCTGGCTGTACGCGGCGTCGGGGACCTTGCTTCTGCCCATCCTCGCGCATTTCCTGGCGGATTCCTACGAGGGGCTGGGACTTCGTTTCGGATTCGTCCCGTTCCTGGCGATGGCCGCGGTCGCGGTTCTGCTCCAGCTTCAGCGCGTCTGGAAGACGGGCAGGACCCAGCGGTCGTAGGCCGTCTCGGACAGCCCGTAGATCGCGTAGCCCACCAGGTAGGCCGCCAGCACGTCCACCGTGTAGTGGTTGCGGGACAGCAGGACGCTGACCGCCATGACGGCGGAGCCCGCCAGCATCAGCGCCTTCAGCCCGGGCGTCCGGAAATACAGGAAAAAGATGAACGGGATGGCGGTGTGGCCGGAGAAGACGAACTCGTTCATGAAGGTCCAAGTCCCCAGCAGGTGCGAGAAGATCAGGTCGTGCACGCGCATGTCCACCATGCCCGCGGGATGGCCGATCGGCGACAGGAACACGAAGGCCGCGCGCACGAGCATGTAATTGGTCAGCGTGAAAAGAAGGAACGGGATGCGCTTGGGCGAGTACGCGACGGCCGCGCCCACCGCGTAGGCGTGAAGCGCGAACCAGCCCCAGGACAGGATGGGCAGAGTGTCCACCAGCGGCAGGCGGCGCAGCAGCCAGTCGTCGCCCACGGGGAGGGAGCGCTGGTCGGCCACCCAGCCCAGCTTCGTGTACAGCGCGTACGAGAGCGTGAGCATGATCAGGATGATCGCGAGCGTGCCCACCCACCACTTGTAGTGGACGCCCTTCCATTCGTCGGCGATCTCCTCGATCTCCTCGCGCGCCGCGCGCGGCAGGCGGCGGCTCAGTTCATCGGGCGGCGGCGTCATGGACCGAGGATAGCACTTCTTCGTAAGATGGTCGCAGTGGAGACGAACCCGTCCGCCGGGCTGCTCGACGAGGTCCGCGGCTTCCTGACCGATCTGAAGCGCGATTGGCCCGAGATATTCCGGGCCCGCCCGCGTCTGCCCGCGCCGCCGCCGGTCCCGCCCCCTCCGCCGCCGGAGGGGACCATGGAGGCGCATTTCCACGCGCGCGTCGCGCATTGGGCGCCGCGCCTGGGGGTGACCTTCGGGCGAGTCAGGGTGAAGGACCAGAAATCGCGCTGGGCGTCGTGCTCGCGCGAGGGACATCTGAACTTCAATTGGCGCCTGACGCTCGCGTCGCTCGAGACCTTGGACTACGTCGTGATCCATGAACTGGCGCACCGGCTGGAAATGAACCACTCCCGCCGCTTCTGGGCGCACGTGGAAAAACACTGTCCCGACTACCGGGTCCACCGCCGCTGGCTGCGCAAGAACGGCGAGGCGCTTTACCGCGCCCAGCGGCCTACTCCGCCAGCTTCTTGAGGATCTCGTCCGCGTCCGCGGGCGCCACTTCCGACAGCCAGACGTCCCCGGGATAAAGGAACACATTCGGACCCTGCTCGCAGAGATCCAGACAGCCGGAGCGGGCGACGCGCACCGTGTCCTTGAGACCCAGCCGCTTCACGCCCAGCTTCAGCGCCTCGCAGACCGCCAGCCCGCCGCGCTCGGGATCGCCGCAGGCCACGCGGCTGCCGTCGCGGACGTTGGTGCACACGAAGACGGTCTTCCGGAAAGGTATTTCGTCGGTTTTCATAGGGGGACCGGGGATTCGACCGCGCCGTCGCCGCCGCGGGCCAACGAGAGCTGGGCGGTCCACAGCGCCCCGGCCAAGGTGCACGCCAGGCCCGCGATCTGCACGGCGTGGATCGCCTCGCGGCCGAGGGCGCAGGAGAAGGCCAAGGTCAGCGCCGGGTAAGAAAGCAAAATGGTGGTCGCTTTCGACAGGTCCATGCCGCGGATCGCGACGTACCAGAGGACGAAGTTGACGGACGACATCAGGAGGCCCTGAAGGAGAAGGAGCCGCAGGGCTTGGGGCTCCCAGCTCCACGCGGCGCCGCGCCACAATGCCCAGGCGCACAGCGGCGCCATGGTCAGCAGGCCGTAGGCCGCGCGCCCGCCGGAAAGCACCAGCGCGTCCAGGTCCGCGGGCAGCTTTTTGGAGAAGATATGGGAGACCTGGTACATCCACGGCGTGGCCAGGATCATCAGGTCGCCGCGCCAGCGCGGGGAGTGCAGGTCGCGCAGGACGATCAGGCCGGTCCCGGCGATCACCAGCAGGCTGGCCAGGGACTGCTTCAAGGTCGGACGCTCGTTCAGGTAGCGGGCGGAGAGCACGGTGGAGTAGAGGACCTCGACCTGCGCCAGAATCACGGCGTTGACGGGCGTGGTAAAGCGCAGGGCGGAGATGTACAGGACCGTCGCCGAACCCGAGAAGAACCCCATCGCGATCAGCGACGGCGCGGCGTCGCGCGCCAGCATCCGCTTCCAGCGGCCCCGCGCGATCAGCCACGGCGCCATCGCCAAGAGGCCGATGGCCAGGCCGCCGCACATGAACGGCAGGCCCGAGTAGTAGCGCAGGCCGGACGCCCCGATCAGCGGCCACAGCGCGGTCAGGACCCAGTCCAGCAGGACCGCGACGAGGGGTATCATGGGATCAGAGGATCGCACTTCGCCGGGGGGCGGGGCAAGCGCGGTCAGGACTCGGCGGATTCGGTTCCGGCGGGATCCTTGAACTTCGGCTCGCGCTTGGGCTTGCGCGGCTTCACGCCGTCCTGGAACATGCGTTCGAAGAAGGCCGTGTAGCGCGCGGCCATCTCCGGGAGGTCGAACCAGTTCGAGTTCTCGAAGCTGTTCTTCTCGGCGTTCGGGGAGTAGTTGAAGGAGCCGGTCTCCACCAGCTTCCCGTCGAACACGCCGAACTTGTTGTGCATCTTCTGGTAGAGCGGGTCGCGCGTGTCGTCGGGGCCGGTCAGCAGGCGCATCTCGAACTCGTGCCACGCGAACCAGTCGTCCAGGGAGGAGAGCGAGGCCTGGCTCTTGTCCAGCGCCAGCCGGACCGCGACGCCCCGCTCCTTGGCCGCCAGCAGGGCCTCGGCGATGCGCCGGGAGTAGAAGCTGAACATCGCGATGTCGATGGAGGACTTCGCCGCGTCCACGGCGCGGATGATCGCGTCCTCGATGCCGCCCTGCGGAGAGAAGATCGCGCGCGGGAAATGCTGTCCGTTGAATTCGATGGGAGCGCCCTCGTCCTTCGGCGGGGCGGGGAACTTGGACGTGCGGCCGTCGGGGTCGGGCTTGCGCTTCGACGCCTCGAGGTCGACCGACTCGGCGTCGTAGGCCGCCTCGTCCCCGGCTTCGGACGCCGACGTCCGGGTCAGGATCTCCTCGAGCTTGTCCATGTCCACGGCTTCGGCGTTGTCCCGCATGTACTTGTAGTAGCGCAGGTACAGGGCGACGCGCGCCTTGTCCATGGTGAAATAGGAGTTCTCGTAATGGTCGGTCTCGGACTGATCGGTGTAGTTGTAGGACCCGCCTTCCATAAGCTCGTCGTCGACGATGATGAACTTGTTGTGCATGATGCCGCTGCCCTGCCCCTTCAAGAGGAGCAGGTCGAAGCCGGATTTGACCAGCTCCACGACCATCGGCCGGGGGCGGCGCGGGCCGCCCTCGTGGCTGGTTCCGGTGGTATACACGTGGCCGCGGTCGAGCACGATCTGAATCTTCACGCCGCGCGCCTTGGCCCGGGTCAGGGCGTCCAGCACGGCCCGCTGCTCGAACTGGTAAACGGACATCCGGATGGTCTTCTGCGCGGCGTCAAGCGCGGCCACGACGTGCTCCGCGACCGGTTCGTACGGGCGGAACGCGCTGGTCGGGAATTGGCGGCCGCGGAACGTCAGGTTGGTCGCCGGCGGAAGGGGCGCCTGCGCCGGGGGCGGCGGCGGCGCGGACGGAAGCGTGGGATGGAGGATATCCTCTCGCAATTGCGCGTCGGTCGGGATGGTCGCCGCGTCCGCGTGCGCGAAGTCCCGGGCGACGGCCCACAGGTGCTTGAAGTGGAAGTTGAACCCGGCGGCGTCGGTCGGGTCGGACAAGAAATGGACGTTTTCGTAGTTGTCCAGGGAGGCGCGCTTGGTGTGGTTGGCCGAGCCGGTCTCCACCAGCTTGCCGTCCAGGATCATGAGCTTGTCGTGCATCTTCTCGGCCATGGGGAAGTCGGACTCGGGGCCGTTGGGCCCGGACAGCGTCTTGACCTGGACGCCGTTGAGCGCCAGCCAGTCCGCGTAAGGCTTGAAGTACTCGCTCTTCGACTGGCTCTCGTCGATGACGGCGCGCACCGTCACGCCGCGCTCCGCGGCGCGCTTGAGGGCCTCGACCACCTTCGTCGAGCGCGGGGAGAACATCGCGTAGTCCACGCTGGTCTTCGCCGCGTCGATCGCCGAGACCAGGACGTCCTCCAGGGCGTCGCCGGGAGAGAAGACGTAGATCGGGAGCTTGACGCCGTTGAAATCCACGGTCGCGGACGCGGCGGGGGGGGCGGGGACGGTCTCGGGCCAGGCGTGGTCGCGGCCGTCCTTCTCCGGCGCCGCGTGCTGCCAGAGATAGTTCCAGTAAGCGTCCAAGCCGGCGACGCGCGGCTTCTCGACCGAGAAGTTCGCGTTCTCGTAATGGCTGTGCTCGGAGGTGTAGGACCAGTTGTAGGAGCCGAACTCGGCCATCTCGCCGTCGAATACGGCGAATTTGTTGTGGTTGATGCCGAATTCGCTGACGCCGCGCAGGACGCGCAGGTCGAAGCCGTCCCGGACCAAGCCCCAGATCTGCTCGCTGCGGCGGCGGCGGTATTCGGCGCCGGGCTCGTTCACCGGGAAGGTGTTCGAGTCGTCGAGGACGACCTGGACGTTGACGCCGCGGCGCTTGGCCTTCTGCAGCGCGGCCAGGATGTTCCGGGAGCTGAATTCGTACAGCGCGATCTTGATGGTCTTCTTGGAGGAATCGATGGCGGAGACGATGAGCGCCTCGACCGGCGTGTTGGGCCGGAACGCGACGGACGGGAAGGTCTGGCCGTTGAACGAAACGTCGCGGCGAGGATAGTCCGGTCCGCCTCCGTCGTCGCCGGTCGTGGGAGGGGGCGGGGTGTGGACGGCGCGCAGGATGTCGGCCGCCTCGGCGGACAGGGGCTCTTCCCGGCCCAGATTCTCGTAGGCGCCGGCGCGGTCGAAGAAGCGTCGGGAGCGGGCGGTTTGGTCCTCGACGCTTCCGGCGGAAGCGGCCGGGGCGGCGGCGCCGCGGGAGGCGCGGGGGATCTTGGCCGCGGCCGGCCGGCCGGCGACGGCGGGCGCGGCGGCGGGAGCCGGCGCCGGAGCGACGACGGACAGGGGGCTGGGAGCGAGAGCCGCGGGAAGCGCGGCGGCGGCGGCGGGCGCCGCGAGGGGAGCGGAGCCGGTCAGCGGGGCCGAGAGAAGGGGCGCGGAAACGGACGGAGTGGCGGAGGGCGCCGCGCCGATCGCGGCGGCGGCCCCCAACGACGCCGCGCCCGCCGGAACGCCGACGGCCGGAGTCACGACCACGGCGGCCGGAGTGAGGGTCGGTGCGAGGAGCAGGATCGCGAGGACGAAGCGCGCCGTGGCTTCCATTGGTCCCAGTGTATCAGCGCCGCGGCGGGCGCCTCAGAGGCATAGGGCCCAAGGCGGGGGCGTCAGAGGGCCCGGAAGTTCGCGGGTCCTTCGGGCCGGACGGGGGCTAGTTGGCCTTGACCGCGGGCGGGACGGCGTCCGAAGCCTTGATGTCGGCCTTGCTCCGCAGTTCCTGAAGATACTGCGGGGCCGCGGCCTTGATCTTCTCGGACAGAAGCATGTCGCGGAGGTCGTTCTTGACCTCGGCGAAGACGGCCGGCTTGGCCGGGCGCGTCTCCAGGACCTGGAGGACGTGGCTGCCGCGAGGGCCGGGAACGACCCGGATCTCCCCGGGCTTCATCGAGAAGGCGATTTCCTCGATCTCCGCGGGCAGCATGCCGCGCGCGACGAAGCCGTAGTCCCCGCCCGCGGCCTTGCCGCTGGCGGCCAGGGATTTCTCCCGGGCCAGGGCCTTGAAATCGGCTCCGGCCTTGACTTTCGCGACGATCTCGTTGGCGTCGCTTTCGGCTGCCACCAGAATATGGCGCAGATGGACCGCCTCGGGGACGCCCAGCTTGTCCTTGTTCGCGGCGAAGGCCTTCTTGAGCTCGGCGTCGCTGACGGAGAGGCCTTTCGCCTTGACGACCAGTCGCTCGCGGACGATCTCGTCGGACAGGTCTTCCTTGACCTTCGCCAGGGAGGAGCCCGCCTGCTCGAGCTGGCTGATGAACAGCGCCCGGCTGCCGAACTGGTCCTGGAGCTTGGTCAGGCGGCGCTCCACTTCGGCGTCGTCGGCGGAGACGCCGGCCTTCTTGGCCGCCTGGCGCAGCAAGGTCTCGTCGATCATCTCGTCCACGGCCTGCGCGCCGTAGCGCTTGAGCAGTCGCTCGACCACCTCGGACTGCCGGATGGGCACGCCGTTGACGCGGACCAGCACGCCGTCGGCTCCGACCGGGAAGGCCCCGGCGGTCGCGGCGAGGAGAACGGCCAGGCTGGCGGAAAAGGGATTCATGAGTTATATCCTCTGGGGTCGGTCAATTCGTCGATTATGATAGAATAAAAATCCGCTGCATGTTGAATTTCACTCCCCGCTCGATCGAGAAGGTCGAGGACGCCGAACTCAAAATCGTCTGGGAAGACGGGCACGAAACGGTGCTCGATTTCGCTTCCTTGCGGCGGTCCTGCCCGTGCGCCATGTGCAAGGACGAATGGACGGGCGAGGCCCTTCTGGACCCGAAGTCGGTCCCCGACACCTTGGTGGCGACGCGCGCGGACATCGTCGGCAATTACGCGCTCAGCTTCACCTTCGGCGACGGGCATGGGACGGGCATCTACACCTTCGAGCTCCTGCGCAAGATGTGCCGCTGCGAGGAGTGCGCGTACCATCCCGGCTCGGAGACGAACTGATGAGAGGCCGGGCATGAACCCGAAAGGCCGCGTGCTGCTGGTCGGCGCCGACATGGTGCTGGTCAACGAGCTGACGCCGTCCATGGTCGCGCGCGAGTACGAACTGACCACGGCGCCCGACGTCCGTCAGGCGATGCTGCGGATCGCGACGGAGGCGTTCACCGCCGTGGTGGTGGACTTCGCCAAGGCCCCGCCGGCGGACTGCGCCGCGCTGGCCAAGCTTCAAAGCGAGCGGGGCGGCTTCGCCTTGATCGGCCTGGAGGCCGCCGCGTCGCTGTCGCCGGCGATGGCGTCCGCCCTGCGCCGCCTCCCCTGGCCCCTGCCGCGCGGCTTCCTGGACCAGGTCCGGGCCGTCGAGGTTCCGGTGGTGTTCTTCGTCGAGCCCACCTTGTTCCTGACGCAGGGCGTCCAGGGAGCGCTGCGCCAGTCCGGCGTCCAATTCTTCCAGCTGGACAACGTGGTGGGCGTCATCGACATGCTCCGCGAGCAGATCGAGCGCGCCGCGGAGGCGCGCACGAAGACCAAGCCCCCGAAGGCGGGCGGCTTCTGGGAGCGCCTCTCCGGCGGCGCCGAGGATGTCCCGGAGGACAGGGCCGTCCTGGGCCACGTGGCGGTCGCCAAATTCAGCGGCACCGCCGCCGAGGCCGCCCAGTTCGACGCGCGGCTGCGCCAGGCCCTGCCCAACGCGGTCTGCTACGTGGTCACCACCATCGATCCGCTGCGGGCGGCGACGATGGCGGTCACCAACGGCCAGCCGGCGCAACTCCCCCGGGAGCACGCCGTCCGCCTTTCCGAGATTCTCAACGACGCGCTGAACGCCGCCAAGACCGTGCCGCGCGAGAAGGAGCGGCTTCTCCTCTGCGACAACGACGTCCCGACGCTCTCGCGGCTGACCGAGGCGCTGATCTCGCTGGGCTACGAGGTGCAGAGCACGGTCAACGGCGAGGAGGCGATGAAGCTGGCCCAGCAGAAGCCCTTCGCGCTGGCGGCCATCGGCGGCTCGGCGCTGGAGACCACCAAGCTGGCCGGCGCGAACCTGGCGCTGAAGCTGCGCGAGCGCGACAAGGACATGCGCATCATCCTGATGGTGGACCAGTTCCCGGTGCAGGACGCGCTCAAGGGCGTCAGCCGCGCCGTCGAACTGGGCCTGGACGACGCCATCCTCAAGCCGATCGACGCGTCCCGTCTGGTCCTCTCCATCCAGCGCGCCCTGGAGCGGCGTTTCCTGATCCTGGAGAACTCCCGCCTATTGAAGGAAGTGCAGATCTCCGCCACCAAGCTGGCGCAGGTCAACGGCTTCCAGACCAAGTTCTTCGCGACGGTGGCGCACGACGTGAAGAACCCCCTGACCGCCATCCTGGGCTACGCCGAGGTGCTGGCCATGCGGCTGAAGAACCAGCCCGACGAGCTGAAGTGCGCGGCGCACATCAACAACGCGGCCAAGACGCTGAACCTGCTGGTGTCCGACCTGGTGGACCTGGCGGCGATCGAGTCCGGCAAGCTGCGCGTCGAGCTGGGCGCCTTGGACCTGGCCGCGGTGATCAACGAGGTGAAGTCGCGCGTGGACGTGGTGGCCCAGCGCAAGCAGCTGCAGTTCAGCGTGAACATTCCCGCCGCCCTGCCCGCGCTGCACGGCGACCCGCACCGCATCGGCCAGGTGATCCAGAACCTGTGCACGAACGCGGTCCAGTACACGAAGGAGGGGGGCAAGGTCTCCATCGAAGCGACGCTCCAGCCCGACTGGGTGATCGTGGGCGTGCGCGACACCGGCATCGGCATCTCGAAGGAAGACCTGCCGCGCGTCTGGGAGCGTTTCTTCCAGACCAAGGAAGCGCAGACCATGCGCAAGGCCGGCTTCGGCCTGGGCCTGAAGATCGCGCGCGAGATCGTGCAGATGCACGGCGGCGACATGGGCATTGAATCCGAATTAGGCGTGGGCTCCTTTTTCTTCTTCAAGCTCCCCATCCCGAAGGCGGCGGCGCCCTCCGCGCCCGCGGCGGCTCCGGCCGCTCCCGCCGCGGCCGCGTCTCCCATCCCGCTGCCTCCGACGGCCCCGCCGAAGGCCTGAGCGGATGAGCGCGCTGGCGGAGCTTGACGCGGCGGTCTCTCCGGGCTCGCTGCTGACCTCCGCCGCCGACCTGGCGGTCTATTCCTACGACGGCGCCCTGGACCGGGCGCGGCCCGACGCGGTGCTGATCGCCCGCACGGCCGAGGACGTGCGGCGGGCGGTGGCCTGGTGCGCCGCCCGCAAGGTCCCGTTCGTCGCCCGCGGCGCCGGCACGAACCTGTCCGGCGGCTGCATCCCGCTCCGGGGCGGGCTGGTGATCTCCCTGGCGCGGATGAACCGCATTCTCTCCATCGACGCGGAGGCGCGCGTCGCGTGCGTGGAGCCCGGCGTCGTGAACCTGGAGCTGCAGAAGGAGGCCGAGAAACTGGGGCTGTTCTACGCGCCCGATCCGGCCAGCTTCCGCGTCTCCACCTTGGGGGGCAACGCCGCGGAGAACGCCGGGGGTCCGCGCTGCCTGAAGTACGGCGTGACGACCAACCACGTCCTGGCCGTCGAGGCCGTGATGCCCGACGGGACGTTGGCCCGATTCTCTCACGACGACGCGGGCCCGGAGCTGGCCAGCCTCCTGGTCGGGGCGGAGGGGACCTTGGGCGTGCTCACCCGTCTTTGGGTCAAGCTGACGCCGCTTCCCGAGGAGGCGCGCACCGTCCTGGCCGGCTTTCCGTCCATCGACGCCGCGATCGAGTGCGTCTCGGGGATCATCGCGTCGGGCGTCCTGCCCCGGTGCCTGGAGGCGATGGACCGCGCGACGGTGGAATCCGTCGAGGCGGCGCGACCGCTGGGCTACCCGAAGGATCCGGCGGTCCTGCTGATCGAGCTGGACGGCGGCCGCGAGGCGGTCGAGCGCGAGGCCGCGGCCGTCGAAGAGCTGTGCCGCGCTCACGGCGCCGCGTCGGTGCGCGCCGCCGCGGACTCGGCCGAGCGCGACCGTTTGTGGGAAGGACGCCGCGGGGCCTACTCCGCTCTGGCGCGCTTGGCGCCGAACGTCCTGGTGGAGGACGGCGTGGTTCCGCGCGACAAGCTGCCGGAGTGCGTGCGCCGCCTTCAGGAGATCGCCGCGCGGCATTCGGTGAAGGCGTATCTGCTGTTCCACGCGGGGGACGGCAACATCCACCCCAACATCGTGTTCGACGAGCGCGACGCCGAACTGACCGCCCGCGTCAAGGCCGCGGGGCACGAGATGCTGCAGGCCTGCGTGGAGCTGGGCGGCTCCCTGTCCGGGGAGCACGGCATCGGGCTGGACAAGCGCGACGCGATGGCCTGGCTGTTCACGCCCGAGACGCTGGCGCTGTTCCACCGGGTCAAGGACGCGCTGGATCCTTCGCATCTGGCCAATCCCGACAAGCTCTTCCCGCTCCCCGGCGCGCCGAAGTCCGGGCCGGGCTTCGTGCGCCCGCCCGCGACGCCGCTGTCCGAGCACGCCCAACTGCTGATCGAGAAAGTGCGCGAGGCGCCGCGTGACGCGCGCTTCCGCGTGCGCGGGGCCTCCACGCGGCTTCCCGAGGCCTCGCCCGAGGGGGCGGTCGAGCTTTTGACCACCGGCATGAGCCGGATCGTCGACTGGGACCGGAAGAACTACACGCTGACGGTCGAGGCGGGAATCTCCCTGCACGGCCTGCACCGCGAGCTGGAATCCCGGAATTTCCACCTGCGCCTGCCGAAGGCCGGCGGGACGGTGGGCGGCCTGCTGGCGACGCGGCCCTGGGCCGGAATCCGCGAGGATCTGATCGGCATGCGGCTCCTGCTGTCGAACGGCGACGTCGTGGAATTGGGCGGGAAGGTGGTCAAGAACGTGGCCGGCTACGACCTGGCCCGCCTGGTCCTGGGCTCCTGGGGGACGTTCGGCGTGGTCCTGGAGGCGACGTTCAAGCTCCATGCCCGCCCCTCGGGCGTTCCGTCCGCCTTGGAGCCGGTCCGCCCGCCGAAGTTCGGACCGTGGGCGCTCAAGGCGCGCGCGGCGTTCGATCCGGCCGGGCGGATGAACCCGGGGCTGGCCGGACTCCGATCCTTCGAGGTCGGGTCCATGGTCCTTAATCGACAAATTCGACCATCTTGACGAACGGGAGTCGTTTGCTAGAATCGCGCCGATGGTACGCCGTAAGGTCGTGCATGACCAACGGGTGAAAGTCCCGTCTGGGCAAGGACTGGAACGCCCAGTAGCAGGCCCCGGCCTGAGTGAGGAAACCCAAGGGAGAAGTGGGGCGTCAAAAGCCGCCGTCAGGGCGGAAGCAAATACGCGGGCCGCAACATCAAGTGAAACCTACAGCCTCGTCAGATTTACAATGAAGAAGCCGAGCCGGTCATTTCGCGGCGAAGGCCATGCACGGGATGCGGGAGACCCGAGAGATCGGCCCAAGTCAGGGCAAGGCCGCGCGTATAAGCTGAAAGCGAAAGCGCACGGTGATCGACGGGAGTCCGAGGGGGCCGAGGTGCTCGTGAACCTGTGAAGTCGCGGTCTCGGAAGCGGAGCAACGGCAAGGAGAACCCTCGTGCCCGCTATGTGCAGCGCCCGCAAGGTCGCCACGCACGTCTCTAGATCGAGGCAGCTCCCGACGAATCAAGATCATGCGGCTCGGCGCCGACCTCCGGCCGGCGCAACCCGCGAATATCAGCTTGATCGACCGTCGAGAAACGCTTCGCTTCCGGGTCCGGGGCTTCCCAGGGACGGACCATCAACGCCGCATTGTCGCGGACGCGGGGACTTGACGGGGTTCGTCTATATCAGCGGTCCGGTCCGTGCGCGGCGGCGCCGCGCCCGAGGGCTTCGACGCGGTCGAAGAATCCGTCCAGTCCGCCCGTTCCTCGGGGGTTTTTCGCCGCGCGCGGGCGCCGGTCGCGCAGCCGTACCGCGACGAGACCCCAGCGGGGATACACCGCGAGGACCGCGCCGAAGGCGCCCGTGTGGTAGAAGCCGATCGGCGCGCCCGTCCGGCGCCCGGATTCCACCCGCTCCCGCT
>JAGWMT010000389.1 GCA_028871595.1 Elusimicrobiota bacterium | reverse complement strand
GGCTTGGGGGCCTGCGGGGCGGGGACGTCCGCCTTTTCCCCGCCGGCCGGCGCGCCCGGCGCCGGCGCGTCCAGCGAGGGGCGGGGCGCGGCCGCGCCTTCCGCGGCGGGCGGGACGCGCGGCGCGATTCCGTCCGCGGCGGCGGCCCGCAGGCCCTCGGTCAGCGCGGCGAACTGGGCGTCGGCCTTCTCGCGGGATTGCGCGCCGGAGGAGCGGTCGAGGTCCTGTACGGCGGCGCGGGCCTGAACGGAAATCTGCGCGACATGCCGCGTGACGGAAATTTTACCGGACTTCGAGGACGGGGCCGCCGTCAGGACGGCGGGAGCGGCGGGACGGGCCAACGCGGGGGCCGCGGAAACGACGGGAACGGCCGACACGGGAAGAACGGATGCGACGGGCACGGCGAGAACGGACGGGGCGGTCAGGGAACCGACGGCGGAAATATTGGGAACGACGCCCAGCGTCGTCAACTGGACCGGCTGAATGGACGCGCCGGCATTGAACGAGGCCGCCGCGGAGCCCGCGGCCGAGACGTTGGGGACGGCGACGCGCCCGACGGTAAACTGGGCCAGCGCCGGCTGGACGCCGACCGCGTAGCACAGGAGCAGCGCCAGGACGCCGCGCAACAGTCTCATGGGTTGATTATAAGTGGAAGGGCGCGCTCTGTCGGGGACCATTCGGCCCCGCGGAGGACGAACTATGGCCCCCTTCGGCCCAGGTCCGAAGGCCCGGATCGGCTCGCGCGGCCTCTCTTACAGAGATTCCGACGCGGAGGATTTCCCCTCGCGAACGCGCGAGTCTTCCCTTGATTTTTCGCGACAATACGAGCATTCTATCCAGGCATGAAAGACATCGCCCAATTCAACGCCGTGCTCGCCAAATACAAGGAGCCCGACGTGCTCGCCAGCCTCGGCCAGCTGGCGAACACCGCGCTCCCCTATCTCGCGATCATCGTGCTGATGCACTTCCTGCACAGCCGCGGCCACGGGTGGCTGGGCCTCCTGCTGGCCTTTCCCGGCGCGGCCTTCATGATGCGGCTTTTCATCATCCAGCACGACTGCGGGCACGGCTCCTTCTTCAAGTCCCAGCGCGCCAACGACATGGTCGGCGCGGTGCTGGGGGTGTTCACGCTGACGCCTTACCGCTACTGGCGTCAGACCCACGCCATCCATCACGCCACCTCCGGCAACCTGGAGCGGCGCGGCTACGGCGACATCAACACCTTGACCATCGAGGAATACAACAAGCTGTCGGCGTGGGGCCAGTGGAAGTACCGGGTGTACCGCTCGGCGCCGGTCATGTTCGTCATCGGGCCCGCGTACCACTTCGTCATCAATCACCGCATTCCGGTGATCGTGCCGCCGGAGTGGAAGCAGGAGCGCCTGAGCATCCTGCTCACCGACGCGGTCCTGGCCTCCATCCTGCTCGTCGCGTCGTACACGGTGGGGTTGTGGCCGTTTCTGAAAGCGCAGCTGCCCGTGGTGCTGATCACGGCGTCGGCGGGCGTGTGGCTGTTCTACATCCAGCATCAGTTCGAGGGCACCTATTGGAGGCCCGACGAGAAATGGGACCTGGCGGAGGCCAGCATGAAGGGCTGTTCTTACTACGAACTGCCTCGGGTGCTCCAGTGGATCAGCGGCAACATCGGCTTCCACCACATCCACCACCTCAACAGCCGCATCCCGAACTACAATCTCGAGAAGTGCATGAACGAGAACCCGGTCTTCCAGAAGGTCACCAAGCTGACCTTGCTCAACAGCCTGTCCTGCGTCTCCCTGGCGCTGTGGGACGAGAAGACCGGCAAGCTGGTGGGCTTCGACGCGGTGGACAACGCCGAGCCGGTGCGCTGCGCGCCGTCCTGCAGCCCGGCCTAGGATGAGCGTCTCCGCGCACCTGACGCCGGAGCCGGAACGGCGGCTGTGGATCATCCTGGAAAGCATGCGGCACGCGGTGGAGTGGACCGAGACCAAGGTCGGCGCGCTCACCGTCTTCGCCGCCGCCGAACTAGCTTTCCTGAAAATTACCGCCGCGTCGGATCCGGTCGGCTCTTTGGCCGTGGCCGCGCTGACGGTGGCCCTGCCGCTGGGCGCGTTCGCCTTCGCGCCGCTGCGCCGCCTGCCCAAGTGGCTGGCCTTTTTGGAACCGGCGAAACACAAGCCCAGCCTGAGCGACAACCTGATCTCCCCCGACGATCTGGCCAAGTACTCCCACGGCGACCTGATCTTCAAGCTGGACAAGTACCTGGGCGGCGGGATCACGGCCACGGCGTACTACGAGGACATCGTGGGGCAGATCGTGGACCACGCGCATTTGGCGGCGCGCAAGCAGCGGCTGTTCCGGCTGACGTGCCTGGTGGTGGGGTTCGCTCAGTTCTGCCTCCTGGGGCAGTTGATCCGGCGCTGATTCGCCGGGGAACAAATTTGAGGCCTCATTCGTATCTCTACTGTGCGAAAACGCTTCGGCCTGACTTACCGCACCTCAAGGCCGCGATCTCGCGCCGAGAATACGGTCTGTTTCTTTGAGGGAAAATTGCTCCATCTGGTGGAGCAAGCGTTTGAGCCGCTTGTGGTTGCTCGACCAC
>JAGWMT010000058.1 GCA_028871595.1 Elusimicrobiota bacterium | reverse complement strand
CTGGGCGTCTGCGCCCTGAAAGGCCTGCTGACGCCCATCATGGGGGCCTCCGTGAGCTGGATCTCGGCCCCCGCCGTGGCGGCCGAGCGCGGGATCAAGGTCTCGGAGTCCGTCGATCCCAAGGTTTCCGAGGCGGTCAAGCGCCTGCTCACGGTGACGGCGGTGACGGACGCGGGGACGGTTTCCGTCTCCGGCGGCCTCATCGCCCCCGGCGAGCCGCGCCTCCTGCGCTTCGGCGCGCTGCGCGTGGACGTCCGCCCCGCGGGTAAAATGATCGTCCTGGCCAACACCGACGCGCCCGGGGTCATCGGCCGGGTCGGGACCTTGCTGGGCAGGGCGGGCGTGAACATCGCCGACATGCGCGTCGGACGGCGCTCGGCGCACGGCGAGGCCGTCATGGTTCTCAACGTGGACGACGCCGTCGCTCCCGAGGTCCGCGCCGAATTGTCCCGCCTGGACGGCATTCGCCGCGTGCACTGGGTGGAGCTCTGATGCCCACTCCCCCGTACTGCCCGAGCTGCTTCGTCAAGCTGGAGCCCGACATGCGGGCCTGTCCGAATTGCCCCATGTCCTTTCCCGAAGACGACGATCTTCCGAAGGCGGCGTCGAATCCGCTCAAGCAGTCGCCGTATTATCAGTGGGCGATGCCCGCGCTCTTCTTCGTCGCGCTGGGCGGGCTGATCTGGTGGCTGGCCTCCGGCTTCTTCCGCCTCGGCGAGGAGAACGCCGCCGCGCCCTCGGTCGGCGTCGCCGCGGCGGCGAAAGCGGGGGGCGAGCGCGAGACGGCCGCCTTCTCCACCGCCGCGTTCGCGTCCGCCGCGAACACGTCCCCCTCGAACTCGGGAGGATCCTCGTACGAGGGTTCCGGAACGGTGTCCGTCGCGCCGGCCGTCGAAGCCCCCCCGCCGCCCGCGGCCTCGGAGCCGCCGCCCAAGCCCGTCAAGGCCGTCAAGGAATGGAAGCTACGCGGCCGGGTCTATGATTTGACGACCTTGAAGCCGCTGTCCGGCTGCCAATTGACCTTTGTCGACGTGGAGACGAACCGGAACATCCACACCCGAACCGACGCCGAAGGTCGTTATCGCGCGCTCGTTCCGTCTCTTCCCGACCGCGGCTACGCCTTGAAGGCCGAGAAAAGCGGCTATTCGCTGAATTACCTGGATCCGTCGACGGAAGGCGTTCGCGCGATGGGCGCCGCCGCGCGCAAGGAGCTGGCGAAAGGCCTGGCCGACACTTTAACGGCCACTCCGGCCTCCCTTCAGGCCGAAGGGGCCGCGCCGCTGATCACCGACGTCTATCTCGCGCCGCGGCGTTGAGAGCGGCCTGGACTTCCTTCACGAATTGAGCCTTCGCCGACTCGCGCCCCGCGCGGCTGGCGGACTCCCGGGTGTAAACGGCGCGGTCCTCCTCGGGATGGAGGTTCGAGATCCCGCCCAGGACCGCTCCGATCCCGAGGCGCACCGGCCCGCCGTCGTCGAGCCGCTTCCAGTGGCTTGAGTCTTCCACCAGCCGCGACATCTCGCCGTCGAACGCCGCGACGCCGTGTCCCCTGGCGTCGTTGATCCATTCCTTCGTCGCGAGCAGGGGCGACGGCAGGGCCGCGAACACCGTCGGTTTCGGGTGGCGCGCGAAGATCAGGGCGTTGTCCAGCGCGAGAGTCTGCCCGGCGAAGGTGACGAAGTCGGTGGGCAAGGCCAGGTCGGACGGATCGAGCTTTCCGTCCACGATGGCGGCGGGGCCGCCGAAGAGGATTTCCTTGGCGCCGCGGCGGATCAGGGGCTCCATGGACGCCGCCAGAATCTCCCCGAAGTCCGTGTGCCGGGCCTGGACCGTGACGACGACGCCGGCCTTGTTCTGGTAGTAGGCCAGGCGCCAGTAATCGTTCTCGTAAATCCCCAGGAGCGAGTCTTTCCACGCCTGCGCGAAGAGCTCGTCGTAGCCGATGACGACTTCGTCCGCGGTATAGGGCACGGTCGCCAGCAGGGAGTTCATCTCCCTGACGCCGGGCAGCACCCAGCGGCAGTCCGGACAGGTCAAGGTCCGGACCTCGGGGCCTTGGCCCTTGGCGGCTTTCGTCAATTCGGCCCATTGGGCGCGCGTATGGAGGAAGAGGTCCTGACCGTAGAACGCGCAGTAGACCATGCGCGGCCTCAGCCCGGGCTCCGGGGCGAGCACGTAGGCGCTGCGTCCGAAGCTCATGTACGCCGCGCGCAGGCGGTACAGCCGCCGGTAGCCGAGCGCGCGGTAATGCGGGATCAGGTCGTTGAAGGAGCCGAGGTAGAAGTCGAGGTTCCATTTGCGCCGCCGGAGAAAGGGGCCGGTCGTCCCGAAATGGCGTTCCGCGTAGGCGATCGGCTCGTCCATGATCGGGGTTCCCGTGAGCGCGGCCGCGACGTCGGCCCCGGGGCCGTTCTCCTCCAGCAGAGAAGGGCCGTCGCCGCTGATCGGCGGAATCGGAATGCGCTCCAGCGGCGGTCCGGGCCGCAGGTCGTGGTAGCGGCGGATCTCGGCGACCAGGGCCTCCGCCTCCGGGGCGTTGCTGGGGCTCATGTTCTCGATGAGGAGCTTGTAGTCCTCGATCACGTCCGAGTCCACGGTCAGCTTGGCGCGGACCTGCCTCTCGAACTCCGGCATCTTCTCCGGCAGGACGGCGCGCATGGCGCCCAGGTTCAGCCATTCCGCCTGACGGAGCATCTCGTCCCGGATGAGGTCCAGGCTCTGCTGCTGGACGTTCAGCAGCAGGAGCGCGACCTCGGGATCGTAGACCCGGCCGCGCGCGCGCGCGGGACCGGCGGCCAGTCCCAGGAGCAGCGCGGCGGCGGCGGCCTTAGACCAAGGTCGCAAGTTCGACGGGCTTCTCCCCCACGGACTGGGCGACCGCGGCGTAGGTGACCTTTCCGCGGTACACGTTGACGCCCTTGCGCACGGCCTCGTCGCGCCGCACCGCCTCCTCCAGGCCGAAGCGCGCGATGTCGCGCGCGTACTTGAGGGTGACGTTCGTCAGCGCGTAGGTGGACGTGTGGCTGACGGCGCCGGGGATGTTGGGCACGGCGTAATGGAGCACGCCGTGCTTGACGATCACGGGCTTGTCGTGCGAGGTGACCTCGGCGGTCTCGATGCAGCCGCCCTGGTCCACCGCCACGTCCACGACGACCGAGCCGGGCTTCATCTTCTTGATCATGTCCTCGGTGACCAGGTGCGGGGCCTTGGCGCCCGGGATCAGCACGGCGCCGATGACCAGGTCGGAGCGCACGACGGAGTTGTGGATGTTCTCCTCGTGGCTCATCAAGGTGGAGACGGAGTTGCCGAACACGTCGTCCAGATAGGCCAGGCGCTGGGCGGAGATGTCCAGGATGTTCACGCGCGCGCCCATGCCGATGGCGATCTTGGCCGCGTTGATGCCGACCACGCCGCCGCCGATGATGCTGACCACGCCCCGGGCCACGCCCGGGACGCCGCCCAGCAGCACGCCGCGGCCGCCGTGGTGCTTCTCCAGGAACTGGGCGCCGAGCTGGACCGACATCTTGCCGGCGACCTCGCTCATGGGGGTCAGCAGGGGCAAGGCGCCGTCGCGGGTCTGGATGGTCTCGTAGGCCACGGCCTTGACCTTGGCCTTCATCAGCGCCTTGGTCAGCGCGGGCGCGGGGGCGAGATGCAGGTACGTGTAGAGAATCTGGTCCTCGTGGAAGAGCGCGTACTCCTCCTCCAGGGGCTCCTTGACCTTGATGATCATCTCGGAGTCCGCGAACAGGCGCTTCTTGTCCACGATGGCCGCGCCGGCGGTCTTGTACTCCTCGTCGGTGATGCCGGAACCCAGGCCGGCGCCCTTCTCGATCAGGACCTTGTGGCCGTCCTTGACGAGGGCGCGCACGCCGCCGGGCACCAGGCCCACGCGGTGCTCGCGATTCTTGATCTCCTTCGGCACTCCGATCTTCATGATGGTTTCTCCTGAAACGAGATTAAATCAAATCAAGGTAGCGCGCGAGTTCCTCCGCGCTGGGAACGTTGGGAAAGCCGTTGACGGCCTTGAGCACCCGGCCGCGGCGGTCGGTGACCAGGAAGCAGGGCACGCCGCGGGAATTGAGGACGCCGCCGTCGTCGAGCAGGGCGTCCGCGCCGAAGACCGCCGCGAACTTCTTGATCGCCGGCAGATCGTCCGATGAGCCGACCACCACCCGGCTCGAGACGCCGTCCTTGTCCAGCAAACGCCGCAGGGCCACGATGCTGGGCGCGGCGCGGTGGCAGATGGGGCACCAAGGCGCGACCAGGACGGTCAGGCATTTGTCGGTCGGGCAGGTCGCCAAAGACGGCCCCGGGAGACCCGCCAAGGTGGGCAGGCGCGCGTCGGGCAGGCTGCGGGCGTAGCGGTCGCCTCCCCCGCCCGAACAGGCGGAGAGCGCGGCGGCGAGGGCCAACAAAGCGGCGAAAGGCCTCACGCGCCGATTCTAGCAAATAGAAACGGAAAGCCCGGCGCCGGGCCGCGGTCACATTTCCCATACAATTGCTTTACATCGCCTTTTCGTGTTTAGGTGTAAGCTTTCTTATGACAATCGAGCGACTCCCGAAGGCGCCCACCGGCATCGCGGGCTTGGACGAGATCACGCATGGAGGCCTGCCCAAGGGGCGGCCGACGCTCGTCGCCGGGAACCCGGGATGCGGCAAGACCCTTTTGGCGCTTGAATTCCTGATCAGGGGCGCGCTCCATTACGGCGAACCTGGCGTCTTCGTGGCATTCGAGGAGACCGCCGCCGATCTCGCGAAGAACGTGGCCTCGCTCGGCTACGACCTCAAGGACCTGATCCGCCGCAAGAAGCTCGCCGTGGAGTACATCCACATCGAACGCGGCGAGATCGCCGAGACCGGCGAGTACGATCTGGAAGGCCTTTTCATCCGGATCGACTACGCGGCGAAAACGGTCGGCGCCAAGCGCGTCGCCATCGACACGCTCGAAGCGCTGTTCGCGGGCCTGCCGAACCATGCCGTGCTGCGCGCGGAGCTCCGCCGGCTGTTCCGTTGGCTCAAGGATAGAAAATTGACGACGGTCATCACGGGCGAGCGCGGCGACGGCGCGTCGATCACGCGGCAGGGGCTGGACGAATACGTGTCGGATTGCGTGGTGCTCCTCGACCATCGCGTGACCGAGGACATCGCCACGCGCCGGCTCCGCGTGATCAAGTATCGCGGCTCTATCCACGGGACCAACGAGTATCCGTTCCTGATAGGCGACGAGGGCATCAGCGTGCTGCCGATCACCGCCCTGTCGCTCAATCATAAGGCCTCGCGCGAGCGAGTCTCCTCGGGCGTGCCGCGCCTCGACGAAATGCTGGGCGGAAGGGGATTCTATCGCGGCAGCAGCGTGCTGATGTCGGGCACGGCCGGCACGGGCAAGAGCACTCTCGCCGCCACTTTCGCCGCCGCGAGCGCCGCGCGCGGCGAGCGCTGCCTCTACCTCGCCTTCGAGGAATCGCCGGATCAAATCGTGCGCAACATGATCGGCATCGGCGTGGACTTGCGCGCCGCCGTCGCCAAGGGACTCATCCGTTTCGTGGCTTCGCGACCCTCCCTTTGCGGCCTCGAGTCGCATCTGGCCGAGGTCCACAGGCACATGGAGGACTTCAAGCCCCGGAACGTCGTGGTGGATCCGATCACGAATTTCATGGGCGTGGGAAGCGCGGGAGAGGTCCAGGCCATGCTCTCGCGCCTGGTTGATTTCATGAAGACGCGCCAGATCACGGCGCTCTTCACCAGCCTGACGCACCGGGAGGCCCTGGAGGTGAGCTCGGTAGGCGTCTCCTCCGTCATGGACACATGGATTCAACTGCGCGACATCGAGCTCAGCGGCGAACGCAACCGTCTCATCTATGTGCTCAAGGCGCGCGGCATGAAGCACTCGAACCAGGTTCGCGAATTCCTGATCACCTCGCGGGGCATCCGTTTGGTGGACGTCTATCTGGGCAACGACCAGGTGCTCACGGGCTCGGCCCGCGCCTCCCAGGGCGAACGTGAACGCCTGGCGCTGCGGCGCCTGACGGAAGAGTCGGGACGCAAGCTCCGCGACGCCGTTCGCAGGAAAGCCGCCGTGGAGGCCCAAATCGACGCGCTGAGGGCGGAGCTGTCGTCCGAAGACGACGAGATGGCGGCGGCCGCCGAGGCCGTCCATGCGGCCACGAAGTCCGCGGGCCAGGCCCAGGTGAAGCTGGCGGGCCTGCGCGCCGCCGCGACGAACGGGCGCAGGCGGGGCCGTTCTTGAAAACGGCCGCCGGGAAGGTCTACCGTCTCAAGCTGTACGTCGCGGGGCGGTCGCCGCGGTCGTTGAGCGCGATCGTCAACCTCAAGAGGATCTGCGAGAATTACCTGCCGGGCCGCCATTCGATCCAGATCATCGACCTCGGGCGTCATCCGGAAATGGCGTCCGAGCACCAGATTCTGGCCTTGCCGACGCTGGTGCGCAAGCTTCCCGAGCCGGTCCGGAAAATCCTGGGAGATCTGTCGAACTTGGAGAAAGTTCTCGTCAGCCTGGACCTGTCATGACGTGCGGGCGCAAATCCCCCCGCTACAAATTGCAGCTGTTCTTGACCGGGGCGACCGCGCGCTCGCGGACGGCCCTCGAAAACATCCGGCGTTTCTGCGAGAGGGAACTGCCCGGGAACTTCGATCTGAAGGTGATCGACATCTACCAGCAGCCCGCGCTGGCGGGGCGCAACCAGATCATCGCGGCGCCGACCTTGATCAAGACGAGTCCCTCCCCCCGGCGCCAGCTCATCGGCGACATGTCCGACGAGCGCAAGATTCGCGTCAGCCTGGGTCTGGTGAGCCGTGACCCGTAGGGTCGGGCTCGCGCTCGATCCGGCCGCGCTCAAGGACCTGGACGCGCTGCGCGCGAAGCTGCGCGAGGCCGAGGAGACGCTGTCCGCCATTCAAAGCGGCGCGGTGGACGCCGTCGTCGTCGTCGACCCGGCCGGCGCGCGCCGGGTTTACACGTTGAAGGGCGCCGACAAGCCGTATCGCGTCCTGATCGAGAGCATGAACGAGGGCGCGCTGACGCTCAGCGAGCGGGGCGTGGTCCTCTACTGCAACGCGCGCATGGCCGCCATCGCCGGACGTCCTCTCGAGCGCATGATGGGGCACCCCTTCTCCCGATTGCTCGCCAACGGAGATCGCGCCCATTTCGCGAAAATGCTGCGCGGCGGACGCGGACCGCGGAAGGCGACGGTCCAACTGCGCCTTCCCGGAGGCGTCGCGCCCGTGCAGTTGTCGTTGACGCCGCTGGACCTGGACGGCGCGCGGGCGTTCGGCGTCATCGTGACCGACCTGACCGAGGCGTTCGCCGTGCGCCAGCTCCTGCGGCAGAAGGACGCGGGGCTACGCCTGGTCACCGAGGCGGCCCCGGCCATCTTGTTCACGGCCGACTCCCGAGGCCGCGTGCTTTCCGCGGCCGGAGCCGCCTTGAAGACGATCCACGGACGCCTCAACGCCCTGCTCGCCGCCCCGGTCCTCGGCTCGCGCGGGCGCCGCACCGCGCTTTCGATGCGGCTCCGGGCCGTGAACGTGGGGAGGGCCTCCTACGACGCGTCTTACGCCGACCGCCTTTGGAACGTGAGCCTGGAGCGCCTGGGCATCGGCGGAGTCATCGGGATCGCCGTGGACGTCACCCACGAGCGCCGCGAGCGCGAACTCAGTCAGTCCGTCGTCCGCGAACGCCTGCAGCGCGACTACGTCGCGAACGTCTCGCACGAGTTCCGCACCCCTCTGGCCGCGATCCTCGGCTCCGTGGAGACATTGCTGGGCGGAGGGCTGGAGGAAAAGAGGAGCGCGCGCTCGTTCGTCCGGGTCATCGGACGGCAGACCGCGCATCTCGGGGAGCTCGTGGAGAACCTGCTCTATCAATCGGCCGTGGAGTCGGGGCATCTCACGCCGCAGCCGTGCCAGATCCGCCTGGCGGGCTTCATGGGCGAACTGCTCAAGGGCCTGCGCCTTCAGGCCTCCCGCCGCAACGTCGCGATCAAGGTCTCGATTCCCAGGAATATCGAGGTTTTCGCGGACAAGGGGCATCTGCGCCGCGTCCTGATGAACGTCGTCTTCAACGGCCTCAAGTACAACCGCGACGGCGGCGAACTCTCGGTTTCGGCCTTGGAGCGGGACGGCCAGGTCAAGCTCAGCGTCGCGGACACCGGCATCGGAATCAAGCCGTCCGAGCTGCCCTTCATCTTCGATCGCTTCCACCGCGCGAAGAACGCGCGCCGCTTGGCGATCAAGGGCACGGGCCTCGGCCTCTCGGTCGCGAAGGTTCTGATCGAGGGCAATAAAGGCCGCATTTGGGCCGACAGCGCGCCCGGCAAGGGCACGCGGCTGCACATCCAGCTCGCCTCGCGCGGCTGAGGGCGTTCGGTATTCGGAAGGCGGTCGCTCATGTTCTTGAAATTTCTCGCCCGCGAGCGCGCCGGGATTCTCGCGTTGACTCGAAAGGGGATACTCGCCGTCTCGGAGAACCGGCGGACGAGCGCGCTTTCCCGGCGAGGCCTGCCGCGATTTTACGATTACCTGATTTACGAGATGACCCGGACGGCGGCGGGGCGGACGCGGCGTTCGAGTAGGGGTCGCGAGGCGAGCATGGCGGCCCGGCTGCACGGCCGGGAACTCGCGCGGCTCGGTTATTCGGTGTCGTAGCCCGAGCGAATTCCGGACGTTCAATCTCGGCCTCGATGAAGCCATCGCCGACGCCGTCATGGGATTTTCCCCCCACGCCGGCTTCGTGAGCGCCAGGTCGTCCGCGCGCATGGACGGCCTGATGCGCGCGCTTCGCGGCGCCACGGCGGCGCTGCTGGCGGGATGCTCGAGATCATCGACCGTTCAACAGGCAAATGGCGCCGGCGCGCCGCGGTCGGATCGCCGGGGAACTCGAAGGCGCGGTGACCGGGGCGCGCGCCGACCCCGCGAAGACGCCTACGGCGACTTCCGTTTCCCGTTGAGTTCCTGCTGGAGGGCGTCGAGCTCGCGCCCGGCTTCGGAGAGCTTCCCCTCCGCGGTCAACCGCCGGTAGCGGTCCAGGTGCGCGCGCAGAGAGCCGAGAAGCGCGGCGCCGCCGGCGAAGGGCGCCGTCCGGGCGGCCGGAGCGGCGGTTTCCGGGGCGCCGGAGGCGTTCCCGTCCTCTTGCGGAGCGGGCGGCTGGGCCAGGCGCCGGATGGCTTGAGCGAGGTTGTCGGCGTAGACCAGCCGGTTGCCGACCGCCAGCACGATCTTCTTCAGCTCCGGCATCTTGGCCTGCGTGGCCTGGATATAAAGGGGTTCGACGTAGAGGAAGGTCCCGTCGACGGGCAGGACCAAGGTGCTGCCGCGCACCACCCGGCTTCCTTGCTGGTTCCAGAGGCTCAGGTCCTTGCTGATGTCCCGGTCCTGGTCCACTCGGCTTTGCACCTGCAACGGCCCGTAGATCAACTGCTCCTTGGGCAGGCGGTAGAACACGATCTCCCCGTAATGCGCGGGATCGCAGCGCGCGGCGATCCAGGCGATGAGGTTGTCGCGGTTGCGGCTGGTGAAAGGGAGCATCAGCGCGAACTCCGCTTCCTTCTCGCCGGGAAGGGGCAGCATCGCGTAATAGGGCTCGGTGTAGCGCGTGTCCTCCTGCGTGACCACCTGCTTGGCGACGTCCCACTGATCTTCCTTGTTGTAGAAGACCTGCGGGTCTTTCATATGAAAGGTCCGGTAGGTCTCGGCCTGGGCGTTGAAGATGAGCTGCGGGTAGCGGATGTGGCGCTGGAGGTCGGCGGGCATCTCGGAACGCGCGGAGAACAGCTCCGGCAGGAGATTCCGGTAGGCGGCGAGAAGCGGGTCCTTTTCGTCGAAGACGTAGAAATGCGTCGTTCCGTTGTAGGCGTCCACCGTGACCTTGACGCTGTTGCGGATGTAGTTGACGGCGGAGCCCCCGATGTCGATGGTCTGGGAATACGGGTGACGGTCGGTCATGGTGTAGGCGTCGATCATCCAGAACAAGCGCCCGGAGTCGTCGATCACCAGATAGGGATCCGGATCCAAGGTCAGGAACGGCGCCAGGCGCCTCACCCGTTCGGAGACCTGGCGGTGGAGCAGCAAGCGCGAGTCCTTCGTCAAGTAATGCGTGAGCAGGATGTTCCAGTCGTCCATGGCCACGGCCGCCGCCAAGCGCCGCAGCGGCGTCCCGACGGGAATGCCCGCCGTTCCGCGATAGGTGTTGTAGACGTTGTCGTCGCCCTTGGGGTAGTCGAACTCCTGCTGGTCGCTGTCCACGAAGACCGGCGCGTCCGCGGTCGAATCGAAGTACAGCTCGGGCCGGGTGATCTTGAAGGCGGGGGCGTCGCTCTGCGGCGGCGCGTCCTTCAGCACCATCTCGGGCGCGCCCTCCTCCGTGGCCGAGTTGACGAGGGCCGCGACCGCTCCGTAGCCGTGCGTGTATTGGAGGTTCAGGTTGACCCAGGTCTGCGCGGTCTCGGGCAGCAGGTCGGTCACCAGGCTCCGCGCGGCGATGAGCACCTGACGCATCCGGCCGTCGATGGAATAGCGGTCCGTGTCCACTTCCGGGAAGGCGTAATAGGGCCGCAGGGCCTGGCGCTGGGTGACGTTGTTCCGGAAGGGCTCCCAGTCCCAGAGCCGGATGTTTTCCGCCACGTCGGGCCGATGGGACAGGTCGAGCGTCTCGGTCGCGCGGGGCGCGAACGGCTCCTCGCGCGCGTTCGACGCCAGGTTGAAAGCGGCCAAGGTCGCCGAGATGTGATGCTCGATGTACGGACGCTCGAGCGTGAGCTCGTTGGGCCGGACGTAGAGCGAGCGCACCGCGCCCTGGAGCAGCGGGGGCGCGAAGAGAACGACGGCCGCGCCGACGGCGAGGGCGATCCCCAGCCACTCCGGGAGCGCGCCGCCGAGCGCCGAGCCCAGGCCCAGTTCCTCGTCGGCCATGAAGCGCGGCCGGGGCGCCCAGCGCAGGAGGAACGCGAGGCCGAGGAGCAGCGCGATCTGCGCCCAATATAAGGGAAGCCCGAGCCGCGCGTCCACGAAGTCCGCGCCGTAGAGGAACTGGTGCTGCGAGTAGAGCAAAGTATAACGGTCAAGGTACTTGCCGGCGGCCAAGAGGACGAGGAACATCGCGCCGCCCCGGCGCATTCCCGAAGCGAGAGCGGCGAGGACGCGCGCCGGAGCGGCCTTGATCCGAAAAGGCTCTTCGGGGCGTTCCATGAACACGACGATCTCGGCGCCCAGCAACAAGGAGAGCGCATACAAGATCACGCCGATCACGCAGAACGCCGTCGCCCAGCCCAGCAGCATCTGGTAAAAAGGGAGCTTGTAGAAGTAGAAGGCGAGGTCGCGGCCGAACAGGGGATCGGCGTAGACGGCGGTGTCCTTCGCGTTCCACCAGAGGGCGGCGGTCCAGGGATTGATCGCGGCCAGTGAAAGCATGAGGCCGATGACGGCCGCGATCGCTGAACCCACGGCGGAGAAGACCGGCGATTCGGAGAGCGCGGTGGCGCAGCGCCGGCGCGCCGCCTGGAAGACGGCGGCGAATACCAGCATCCCCGCCGCCCCCGCGACGGCCCGCGGCAGCCATTGGATCTCCAACATGCGCCAGAAAGTGTCGGGCTGCCCCAGTTCCTTCCACCAGGAGAACTCCAGGCCGAATCCCGCGGCGTCGCGGAGCAGGAAGACGCCGGCGAACGCGAGCGCGACGTCGATCAGCAGGAGGCGGGTGGGAATCGCGCCGGTTCGGCGCGCGACCAACAGGATATGCAGGAAGACGACGGCCAGCGCGACGATCAGGAGGACGATCACGGCTCAGTCTAACATTCTGGTCGCGGATCCGCGGCCAGAAAAAATCGCAGCGGTCGAGAGGACCCGCTGCGATGATGACGCGTCAGAAATGGCTCCCCGAGCTATGCGAAAGAAAGAACCTTCCGGGCCCGCTTTTCCCTTCCGCAACGCCTAAAGGCGGCGCCAAAGGCCAAACCTAAGCATCGACAGCGAATCCAGGCGCTACTTGAGCAGGCAGCCCGGTATCGCCAAGTGCTGGACCGGGAGCCGGGGCTGAGTCTACGCAAGCTGGCCGGACGCCTCGGCATGACCCCGCCGCGGCTCTGCCAGATACTCAACCTGCTTAAGCTTTCCCCGGAGGTTCGTCGCGCTATCGCCTGCCTGCCACCGACGGATGCCCGCGATCGCGTGACTGAATTCGGCCTCCGGCGGATAGCGGCGTTGCGGCCCGCCGGGCAAATGCGGATCTTGCGACGTCTGACAAACTAAGGAGTCTCTCTCCCCGCGGCGTTAGGCCTTTTAAGGTAGGTTCTTGGCCGTGCTGACGTCCAGTCTCTTGACCTTCACCTCGGCGGGGACAACTCCGGCAAGCTCTATATGAGAGTCGCCTGTAAACACCTGCGGGAAAATGGCGAGATTCTCGCGGTCATTGAATTTCGATGGATAGACTATGCCTTCAATGCCGGCATTCATGACGAGCTGACCGAAGATTTGAGACGCCACAGGTACGTCATAGAGGTTCGCCCACTGACGCCAGTCGCGGTAGAGCATGCCGTCCAGTAATTGCGGCACGGTTCGGATCAGCCCCGGCGGCTCCCACCCGGACTCCTTGGACATCTGCGTCAATTTGCCCGCGACGACAAAATCCTTGATGAGTCTGACGAATCGATCAAGCTTTTCCGGATGGTTGAGATTGATGACGGAGTCGAGAATGCCGTTCACGGACACCGCCGTAATAGACTCGGTTTTCGTCAGGGCGAATTCCAAACCGCTGAGGCGGTCCTCCGCCAATCCTTGCCCCAAGGCCTCTTGCATCGCGGTCTCCCGGTCCGAGGCGATGTAAAGCGCGGGGAACGGGGTAAAACGCTCCGCGTCGATGTTCCCGATGTTGAAACGTCCTCCGATGTCGGCCAAGCTGCCTGCGACCGAAAGAGGCGCATTCGTGTACTGATATCTGACGATGCGCTGCCAACCGGTAAACGGGATTGGGCCCTCGGTGGCCTCGACGAGCGCCGCGCGGATATCATCGGTGATTCTTGAGCGCTGATAGGCGAGGCTGCTGTAGTACTCCCAGTGGTAGCTGAGAATCTTGTCTCGAAGGGCCGTCCACCGCTTGATGTCCTCCAGTGAGAACTGATCGAGGATGAAGAACGACGGCTGCTGATTTTTTCGTTTGCGACGAGAGGGGCGCCGCTTGGACATAGGTGCCGTTTACGGACGGTTCTCCGCGAGCGCGGTGACGACGAAATTCATCAATCTCTTGGAGCGGCCGAAACGAATCATGTCGCGAGGCGCGATGTTGCCGAGCGAGGGATTTGGGAGAGTGAACCAGAGGACGGTCTTTTTCGCGTCGCCGTCAAAGAACCCGGCGACAAGATTGAGCAGGTTCGCCCACTCTCGAAAGCGCTCCCGGACTTCGGCGGGGACGTGCTCATCCCAGCGCACTGAAGACTGCGCGACCCCTGTCGCCCTCGCCACGTCCTGCTTCTGGAACTCGAAGACGCGCATGATCTCCTGGTACTTGGGGTGGCCGTCGTCAAAGAGCTTGAGGTAATCCTGCTTTGCGACGTTCGAAAAGATTTCGGGGCTAGCGGTAGACATAGGAACCTCCCATACACCACGCTTCTACCACGATATTACCACGCTCGGACCTCTCGCGCAACCCTATTTTTGTTGAAACCATTGACAGGCAGTTATATATCAGTTATTATATCAGAAGTTATGAACAAGAAAATAATCCCCGAACTCCTCAAGAAGCTCCGCGAGCGGCTGGAGCTTTCCCAGGCGGCCCTGGCTAAGGAGCTTCATGTCTCTTTCCCCACCATCAACCGATGGGAGAACGGCAAGACCTCCCCCCCTCCTGCCATGTTCAACGCTCTCCGCCAGTTCGTCCTCAGCCGGGGCAGCGAATGCACGGATATTATAGCGGACTTCTTCCCCCAGACCCAGGCCCAATCTCAAGAAGAGCCTTCCGCCGAGTTCGCCGATGACGAAGCTGTCAGCGTTCGCAGGCCAGGCATCACGCTTGATGTTAAGACCATGGAAGGGATGCTCTGGCAAGCCGCCTGTTCGATTCGCGGCGAGAAGGACGCCCCTAAGTTCAAGGACTACATCCTTCCCCTTATTTTCATCAAGCGCCTCTCTGATGTTTTTGAAGACGAGATCAATCGTCTCATCAAGACTTACGGCAGCGAGAACACCGCTCTTGAGGTTGTTGAAGAGGACCACAGTCTAGTCCGGTTCTATATCCCAGAGAGCGCCCGTTGGCCCGTCATCGCCGGCCGCCGCAAGATCGCATGGCCTGGCGGGCGCGTTCCAAAGACGGTCGGCGAGCTGCTGACCAACGCCACTCGCGCCATTGCCAAGTCCAACGAGTCCCTCCAA
>JAGWMT010000388.1 GCA_028871595.1 Elusimicrobiota bacterium | reverse complement strand
GGCGGAGGTCGCCCATCGCCCAGATCTTCGTGGCGCGGTCCAGGGCGACGAGCCCTAGGACAATTGCCGGGCGCAGCGGCCGCATAGCTCCGGTTGCGTCGTATTCGAGCCGATGTCGGCCTGCCAGCGCCAGCAGCGCGGGCATTTCGTCCCGGCGGCCGGAGACACGGCGACGGACAGCGCCGCGCCGTCGGTCCGGAGCTCGGCTTGGGACACGATGAGGAACTCGGGAAGGTCCAAGCCCTTCAACGGGGCCAAAGCGTCGGCGGGTCCGCTCACGACCACTTTCGCCTGAAGCGACGAGCCGATGACTTTCGCCGTTCGGGCTTCCTCGAGGGACTTCTGAACCACCGAGCGCGCCTCCAACGCCTTTTCCCAACGCGAGGCCAAACCGGCGTCGTTCCAACGGGGATCGCACGGCGGCAAATCCCAGAGGAAAACGTTCGTGGAAGGACGCCGCTGCCAGAAGCCCCACGCTTCGTCGGCCGTGAAGGACAGGATCGGCGAGATCAGCGCGCAGAGCCGCATGAACATCTCCGACATGACGGTCTGTACGCCCAAGCGCTCGGGCGCGTCGGCGGCGAACGTATAAAGACGGTCTTTCGTCGCATCCAGGTAGAACGTCCCGCAGAAGTCGACCAAGCGGCGCGCGGCGTGACGATACCTGTACTCGCGGTAGTCCTCGAACGCGTCCTTCTGAAGCTCCGAGAGACGGTGCAGGAAGAAACGTTCCATTTCCGGAAGCTTTTCGTACGGGACGGCGTTCTTGGGATCGAAGCCGTCCAGGTTTCCCAACAGGTAGCGCAACGTGTTGCGCACGCGACGGTAGGACTCCGCGGGTCCTTCCAGGATCTTGTCGGAGATGCGCACGTCGTCGTTGTAGTCCGACAGCGCCGTCCACAGCCGGAGAACGTCCGCGCCCCATTTCGAAATGACTTCCTGGGGCGCGACCACGTTGCCGGTGGACTTGTGCATCGCCCGCCCTTTCTCGTCCAGGACGAAGCCGTGCGTCAGCACCGCCTTGTAGGGCGCTTTGCCGCGCAACGCGGTGGACATCACCAAGGAGCTCTGGAACCAGCCGCGATGCTGGTCGGAGCCTTCCAAATAAAGATCGGCGACGGCGTCCTCCCCCAGCACGGACAGCCAGGACACGCCGGAGTCCAGCCACACGTCCAGGATGTCGGACTCCCGGCGGAAGCCGTCCGTCAGAGCGGGGTGGTCGGGCAGGAACGGCCAGTCCTGGCGCGTCAGGACCTCCCCCCAACGTTCGAACCAGAAGTCCGAACCGTCGGCGGCGGCCTTCTTCTCGATGGCCTCCAGCACACCGTCGTCGAGCAGCGGCTCGCCGGTCTTGACCGAGTACAGGACGGCGATGGGCGTGCCCCAGACGCGCTGACGCGACAGGCACCAGTCGGGCCGGTTGCCCACCATCGCGGCGATGCGCGTGCGGCCCTCGGCCGGCACCCACTGCGTCGCGTCGATCTGGGCCAGAAGATGGCCGCGCAAGGCCTCGGACAGACGCAGGAACCACTGCTCGGTGGTGCGGAAGACGACGGGATTCTTGCACCGCCAGCAGTGCGGATAGGAATGAGCGATGTCCTTCTTGGCCAGCAGCCATCCGCGCTCCCGGAGATCGGCGACGATCTCGGGGTTGCCTTCTTTGAATATGTGCTTGCCCTTCCAGCGCGGGGCCTTGTCGGTGTAGAACCCGGCGTTATCCACGGGATTGAGGATTTCCAGGTTCTCGCGCTGGCCGGTGTGGAAGTCGTCTTCGCCGTGACCGGGGGCGGTATGAACGATGCCCGTTCCGTCCTCGGCGGTGACGTAGTCCGCCAACACGGAAACGCCCGTCTCCGCCGGCTTGGTTTCGTACGGAACGAAGTAGCGCGGAAGAAGCGCCGTGATCTGGGCCCCGTTCCAGGAACGGAGCGTTTTCGCGTTCTCCGCGCCCGTTTCCTTGACGACGGCTTCCACGCGGGCCTTGGCGACGATCAAGCGCCGGCGCCGGCCGGCCACGTCGGCCTCGATCTCGACGTATTCCAATAGCGGGTTGAACGCGGCGGCGCGATTGGCGGGCAGGGTCCAGGGCGTCGTCGTCCAGATCACGATCTCGGCGCCCTTGAGGTCGCCTTCGGCGACGGGCATGGCCACGTACACCGACGGCGACGTCTTGTCCTTGTACTCGACCTCGGCCTCGGCCAAGGCGGTCTCGCAGGTGATGCACCACTGCACGGGCTTGAGCCCCCGGTACACGCGGCCTTCCTTGACCAGCAGGCGGAAGGCGCGCAGGATCTTCGCCTCGTAATCCTTGGCCATGGTCTTATAGGGATTGAACCAATCGCCCAGCACTCCCAGGCGCTGGAATTCCTCGCGCTGAAGGCCGATGAAGCGCTCGGCGAAGGCGGCGGCGTCGCGGCGGAACTTGGGGATGTCGGTGACGCCGCGTTTGCTCATCTTCATTTCCTTGAGCAAGGCGGTCTCGATCGGCAGGCCGTGGCAGTCCCACCCGGGGACGTAGGGCGTCGCGTGGCCCATCAAAGCGCGCGCCTTGACCGTCATGTCCTTGAGGACCTTGTTCAGGGCGTGGCCGATGTG
>JAGWMT010000387.1 GCA_028871595.1 Elusimicrobiota bacterium | reverse complement strand
CAGCCCGGACACCATCCTCAACCGCTACCTGGGCAAGGAGATCGAATTGGAGCGCTACTCCGGCCGGGACGGGGATAAAAAGGAGACCATCAAGGGCGTCCTGCTCTCGAACGCGGGCGGGCGCGTGATCCAGTCCGGCGGGAAGATCCTGATCAATCCGCAGGGTTCCCCGGTCCTGCCCGAGCTCCCCGAGGGGCTGCTGACCAAGCCGACCTTGGTCTGGAAGCTGAACGCGACGAAGGGTGGAACCCAGCAGGGGGAAATCTCCTACATGACCTCGGGAATGTCGTGGAGCGCGGACTACGTCCTGGTGGTGGACAAGGACGACGCGAGGGGAGACCTGACCGCCTGGACCACCATCGTGAACAACTCCGGGGCCACGTATCGCGACGCGAAGCTGAAGCTGGTGGCGGGCGACGTGCACCGCGCGCCGGTGCCGATGGAGCTGGGCCGGATGTACGCGATGAAGGCCATGGCGGCGGCGTCGCCGCGCGACGAGAACATGACGGAAAAGACCTTCTTCGAGTACCACCTGTACACGTTGGCGCGTCCCACCACATTGTCCGACAACTCCTCGAAGCAGGTGGAGATGGCCTCGGCGAACGGCGTGCCGATCAAGAAATTATACGTGTACGACGGCGCCGAGAACGTGCAGTGGAACGTCTTCGGGGGCGCCGGCTACTGGGACCCGAGCTACGGACTCCAGTCCGGGAAGAAGGTTTCCGTCCTGCTCGAGTTCCAGAACAAGAAATCCGACGGTCTGGGCATTCCCCTGCCGAAGGGCCGGGTGCGGGTGTACAAGAAGGACGACGAGGGATCCCTCCAGTTCGCCGGCGAGGACGCCATCGACCACACGCCCAAGGACGAGAGCATCCGCATCAAGATGGGCGATGCCTTCGACGTCGTGGGTGAGCGCAGGCGCGTGGATTTCTCGTCGGACGAGCGCAAGCGCCGCTTCGAGGAGACCTTCGAGGTCCGCCTGCGCAACCACAAGGACTCCGGCGCGACGGTGACCGTCGTCGAACACCTGTACCGCTGGACCAACTGGAAGATCGTCGCCTCGTCGGAGAAATACGTGAAGAAGGACGCGCAGACCATCGAGTTCGCGGTGCCGGTCAAGAAGGACGGCGAGGCCGTCGTGACCTATACCGTCAAGTATTCATGGTAGCGAGGCGTCTTCCGATGAAAAGAAATCCGTCGCGCCGCCCGCGTGGATTTGGAATCGGATTGATTTTCGCGCTCTTCTCACGGGCGGCTTGGGCCGGTCCGCCGGGGGCCGAACGTCTCATGATCTACCCCAAGACCGCGTTCGCCCTGCCTTCGGTGGACGGCATCAAAATGGACTGGGTGATTCCTCCCTCCGAATCGCGACGCATGGAGAAGTGGGTTTTCGATTCGACGACGACGGCTCATTTTCGGTTCGATGTGGATCCCCGTGGGGCGCCCTGGTTCGTGGACGGCCACGACCGTCTCCTGCTGGATTTCTTGGTAATGGAGGGAAACATCATCCCCATGCGCACCGAGAGCCGTTTCGACGACGGGGTGTTTTTGGACGGGGGCGTGCATCCTTTTTGCGCGGGGCGTCGCCTCGCGTTCCTGCACGTGGAGGACAAGGGGCAGCGCACGCTCGAAAACGGATTGGTTCAGGTTCAGTTCAAGCCATTTCTCAATCTGCCCGATGGAGACTGCCGGCTCTTCTCGGGCGGGCAACGCACGATTTATGTCGTTCTGCACAAGGGAGCGGGCGGCGGAGACGATATTTTCCTCCTCCGGAGCGATCCGCGTCGTCCCAGAAAACTCGAGAAAATCCTGAGCGCGAGCGAGCCGATCACCGCTCTGGCGGGCGACGGCGACAAGACTTACTACGCGGCGGGACGGGAGATCTACGAGTTGTCGCGCGGCGAAACGAAGGCCAAGCCTTTCTATTCGGCCGATGAGCCCGTGACGGGTCTCGCCTATTCCGCCGCGGCGGGGGTCTTCTATGCCACGACGTCTCATGTGGGCTTCGCGAGCCCCGCTTTCCAGATGAACTTTTTCACTTCTCCCGATCCGGAGATCGCGCTGCGGGGGGACGCCGTCTATGTTCGTCTTTCCCAAAAACTTGCGGTGCTGAAAATCAGCGGCGCTCGTAAGTTCAAATCCTTGGCACGGGCCGGTAAGGCGGCTCCATAAAAGTGAAGGGCCCCGGGGAATCCCGGGGCCCTTCACTTTTCGGTTCGAAGAGAGGTTTTAGAACCCGAGCTCGCGCATCAGATCGTCTTCGGGAAGGCTGATGCGGCGCTCGTTGCCGATGACCCCGCGGTTCGCGCCGGGCTTCACGGCCTGGTCGTCGCCGTCGAAGAGGTGGTCGAGGCCGTCCTTCGCGGGCGCGGGGACCGTCTTCTCCCCTTTCGTCTGTTCGGCGAAGCGGACGGTGACTCCCGGCATGATCCGGCGCAGCGGGTTGATCACGTTCTCGCGGGAAGGCAAGGTCGGGAGCGCCATCGGAGCGCGGCGGGCCGGGAGCGAGACGGGCAGAACCGGCGCGGGGGCGACGGCGGCGAGGAGCGCCGGGCTGGGCGTCAAGGTCGGAACCAGGCTGGGCAGGTGAATGTCCATTCCCGCGAGCGGGCCGGACAT
>JAGWMT010000386.1 GCA_028871595.1 Elusimicrobiota bacterium | reverse complement strand
CACGACGCGGTACTGTTCAAGGCGTCCCGGGCGATGAAGCTCGAGGAACTGGCCAAGGCCCTCTAATGCTCTTCTACCTCTTCCAACTGCGCGACTCGTTCCGCCCGCTGAACGTCTTCCAGTACATCACCTTTCGCGCCGCGGGCGCGGCGGTGACCTCGCTGCTCGTCTGCCTGCTGTTGGGGCCGGCCCTGATCCGCGCCCTGCGCGCCAAGAAGGTGGGGCAGGTCCAGCGCACGGACGGCCCCCAGTCCCACCTCTCCAAGCACGGCACGCCGACGATGGGGGGAGCGCTGATCTTCCTCTCGGTCATCCTCTCCACGACGCTGTGGATGCGGCTGGACGACCGCTTCACCTGGCTGCTCCTCTCCGTCACCATCTGCCTCACCGCCGTCGGTTTCTGGGACGACTATCTGAAGCTGATCAAGAAAAACCCCAAGGGCGCCCCCTCGCGCGTGAAGTTCCTGGTCCAGGCCGCCGTCGGCCTGGGCGTGGTCGCCTATCTGGCGGTGCGCCCTCCGAACGGCTCGTACGCCACCATGCTGAACGTTCCGTACGGGAAGGAAGCCTTCCTCGAGGCCGGCGTCGCGTACTACATCCTGGCCGTCCTGATGCTCGTCGGCTCGTCGAACGCGGTGAACCTGACCGACGGGCTCGACGGCCTGGCCGCCGGCTCGGTCATCTTCTGCGCCCTGGCCTACGCCGTGTTCGCCTACGTCGCCGGCAACATCAAATTCGCCTATTACCTGCGCGTCGTCCACGTCGAGGGCGCCGGCGAGATCGCCGTCTACCTGGCGGCCTTGATCGGCTCGCTGCTGGGCTTCCTCTGGTTCAACTCCTACCCGGCTCAGATCTTCATGGGCGACACGGGCTCGCTGTTCCTCGGCGGCGTCATCGCCGTCGTGGCGCTGTGCGTCAAGCAGGAGTTGATCCTGCCCGTGGTCGGCGGCGTCTTCGTGCTGGAGACCCTGTCGGTGATCCTGCAGATGGCGTCCTTCAAGCTGCGCGGCGGCAAGCGGATCTTCCGCATGGCGCCCATCCACCATCATTTCGAGCTGGCCGGCATCGCCGAGCCCAAGGTCACGGTGCGCTTCTGGATCGTCTCCATCGTGCTGATGCTGGCGGCGCTGGCCTCGCTGAAGCTGCGCTGATGCGTTCAACCGCGTCCGGACGCAGTTGAGCACGGCGGAACCGAAAATGATGAACCGACGATTCGATCCCAAGTCCTTCCGGAAAAAATTCGCCGGCGTCCTGGGCCTGGGGAAGTCGGGGCGGTCCGTCGCGCGGCTGCTCGCCAAGAAGGGCTTCCGCGTGCTGGGCTCGGACGCGCGCCCGCGCGGCGAGGTGAAGAAGTCCGCGAAAGGGCTTCCCGCCAAGGTCTCGATCGAGGGGGGAGGGCATTCCGACCGGCTGCTCGCCTGCTCCTTCGTGGTCAAGAGCCCCGGGCTCAAGCCGGATCTGCCGATCTTCGCGAAGCTCGCGGCGAAGAAGATTCCGGTTTACAGCGAGATGGAGATCGCGCTGGCCTTATCGAAAGCCAAGGGAGTGATCGCGATCACCGGCACCAACGGCAAATCCACGACGACGCAATTGACCTGGGATATCTTCAAGGCGGGCCTGCCCCGGGGAAGAAAGGCGATCCTCGGCGGGAACATCGGCGTGCCCGTCTCGACCTCGGCGCCGGCCGCCAAGGCCTCGGACGTCATCGTCCTGGAGGCGTCCAGCTATCAGCTGGAGGACAGCTCCCATTTCGAACCCCGCGCCGCCGCGATCCTCAATGTCACCGCGGACCATCTGGATCATCACGGCACGATGGCGGCCTACGTCGCCGCGAAGGCCAAGATCTTCCGCGAGCAGGGACCGGGCGACGCGTGCGTGTTCAACGCCGACGATCCTCTCGTCTACAAATTGTCGCGCGAATGTCCGGCGGAACGCCTGTACTTCGGAACCAAGGCCGCGCACGTGCACGCCTGGGAGGAAGGGGGCAAGCTCCATTTCCGCCTGCCCGGCGCGAAAAAAGAATCCGTTCTGATCCCGCCGAAGCTCCCCGGCCGCCACAACCTGGACAACGCCCTGGCCGCCGGCCTGCTGGCGCTCGCGCGCGGGATCAAGCCCCCCGCGATCCAGAAGGCGTTCAAGTCCTTCAAGGGCGTCCCGCACCGGATCGAGGACTGCGGCACGGCCCGCGGCGTGCGTTGCGTGAACGATTCCAAGGCCACGAACGTGGATTCGACGATGGTCGCCCTCAAGGCCTTCGAACCCGGAGGCAAGCGCCTCCTCCTGATCATGGGCGGACTGCACAAGGGCTCTCCGTACACGCCGCTCAAGCCGTGGATTGAAAAATCGGTGAAGGGCATCCTCACCATCGGCTCCGCCGCCCGCCGCATCGAGGAGGACCTGGCCGGGCTGGTTCCGGTCTTTCCGTGCGGCGACCTGGCGACGGCCGTGGACACGGCCCTGCGCATCGGCGCGAAGGGGGACATCCTCCTGCTCTCCCCGGCGTGCGCCTCCTTCGACCAGTTCCGGGACTTCGAGGACCGCGGGGACCGCTTCAAGGAGCTGGTGCGCGCCGCGGCGAAGGCGCGATGAGGCCGTCCTCGCGCCGCCGCGCCCCGTTCGAC
>JAGWMT010000057.1 GCA_028871595.1 Elusimicrobiota bacterium | reverse complement strand
GCGAAGTAGGCGGGCGCCTCGGTTTGATCCGCGGTCACCAGGCGCAGGAACTCCTCCCGGTCGCGAGCCTTCAAGGCGTAGTTGTATTTCTTTTGCTCGCCGATGGTGGAGACCCGTTCGCTCGAGAGCGCCTTGCCGCACATGGACCCCGCGCCGTGAGCGGGATAGACGAGGGTCGAATCGGGAAGGGTCATCAGTTTCGTCGTCAGGGACTGGTAGAGCATTCCGCCCAATTGGGCGGCGTTGAACCCGGCGGACGCCATCAGGTCGGGGCGCCCGACGTCGCCGATGAAGAGGGTGTCGCCGGTCAAGGCGGCCTTGGGATTCTCCCGGTCGGCGTCTAAGTCGTAGACCAGAAGCGTCACGCCCTCGGGCGTGTGTCCCGGCGTTTCCAGCACGCCGATGCCCAGCGAGCCCCACTCCAGGCGCATGCCGTCGGCGAGGGGGGTGAAGGCGTAGTCGGCTTCGGCCTTCGCGCCCAGGTAGATGTTCGCGCCGCGCCGGTCGCGCAGTTCCAGATGGCCCGCCACGAAATCGGCGTGGAAATGCGTCAGCATGACGTGGCGGATGTCGACGCCCAGCGTCCGGGCTTCCTCCAAGTAAGCGTCCACGTCGCGCTGCGGATCGACGACCACGGCCGTCTTCGTGCGCTCGTCGGCCAACAGATAAGACGCGTGGGCCAGGCAGGACAGATAGAAGGGGCGGATCAGCACGCCTTTAATTTAGCCTATTTCCGCCTTGAAAACGTAACAGCGCGGGGGTATCCTGGCGGCAGTGAAGTATTGGGTCTACAAAGACTCCCGGATCCTCGGCCCGTTCGACAAGGACGCGGTCGCGGGGCTTCCGGGCTTGGACGCGTCCACCTTGGTCAGCGCGGGAGACACCGCGGGGGCCGGGGAGGGCGAATGGCGCCCGGCCGGGGACGTCGCGGAATTCTCCGGGCTGGCCTCGGCCTTGGGACCTTCCTGGGCGGGCGATGAATTCGGCTCGACGTACGGACTGCTCGACAAGCTGCAGATCGACGCCGCGGGCTTGATCGGCGACGACGAGTTCCCGGGGGCGGCCGAGGACCTGTTCCAGGACGCGGACATGAAGAAGACTTTCGGCGATCTTCTGACCCCGCGCCCGCCCGCCAACGAAACCGAGCTCCGCAAGGCCAAGGAGCAGGTGTCGGAGCTCAGCCTGCAGCTGGAGATGCTCTACCAGCGCGTGACCGAGTTGGAAGCCGGCCACACGAACCTGGTCCATCGCCTGGTCGAAAAGGAGCTGCAACTGCGCGGCCACCCGCCGCAGGCGGCCGAATTGGACCGGGATGCTCTCGCCAAGGACATCATCGCGGCGATCGCTCATCCCCCGCCGCCGCCGGTCGCGCCGCAGGCCTCCGCGCCTCCGGCTGCCGCGCCCGCTCCGATCCCGGCCCCCGCGGAGGCGTCCGCCGTGGATTGGTCCAGCGTCGCGCCCGGCGGCGCGTTTCCCAGCTTCGCTCCCGTGGACGGAGTCCCCGCTTTCCCGGCCGCGCCTCCCGCCCCTCCCGCCCCTCCCGCCCCCGAGGTTCCGGCGCCGGACGCCCCCGTTCCTCCGGCTCCCGAGCCACCGGAGCGGCCGTCCTTCGCCGGCGCCGCGCTGGAACTGAGCCTTCCGGAGCCCGCCGCTCCCGAGCCCGCCACTCCCGAGCCCGCGCCGAAGAAGTCGACGTTCGAGCGCAAGCAGTTCAAGGTCGCGCCGACGATCAAGGCGTTCCGCGTCGTCGGGCCCGAGGACGCGCCGGCGGCCGGCTCCGTCGAGACTCCGGCCGCCGCGCCGGTTCCGGAAGCGGTCGTTCCTCCTCCGCCGGCCGCCGTTCCGGCTCCCGTCGAATTGAAGATCGCCGCGCCGCCGGCCGTCGCGGCTCCTCCGGCGGCCGAAGCGCCTCCCGGCGCCCCGTCCCCCGCTCCCTTCGACTGGGGCGCGCCCGCGGCCGCGCCCGTGAACTTGGCCCCGGCGCCGAGCAAGCCGCAGCCCCTGACCGCGCCCTCGACGGATCCGGCGTTCGCCCTGCCGGCCGCTTCCGTTTCCCCGTTCGAGCCGTCATCGGCGCCGGCCACGCCCATGCCCGCGCCGCCCGCCACCTTGAGCTTCGGCGCGCCGCCGTCCTTCTCGCCCGAGCCCCAGCCGATGCCCAGCTTCTCCGGAGCGGGTGGAGGCGACGCGCCGCCGAACACCGCCTCGCAGATGTCCGCTCCATCCACCCAGGAGGTCATGGCGCGCCTGGCCAAGCCGGCTCCGGAGACCGCTCCGGCGCCCAAGCGCCCGCCGCGCAACAATAAGATATTCGCCGTCGCCGGCGCGGTCCTGGTCGTGGTGATGGGCGTCATCGGCTTCCTGTCGCTGCGCCACCCGAAGGACCTGAAGCAGATGGCCGCGCTCGACGACGGCCGTTCGGGCGTGGGTTACGCTCCCGTCGAGGAAACACCGGCTCCGCCGATGGTCAAGCCGCGCCAGTTGCCGGCCGCCGCGCCCGCTCCCGCGCCCAATGAAACCCCGCAGGCGGCGCCGGAATCCAAGCTGGACGCGGCCGTGGCGATGGTCAAGGATTTTCCGCTGGACGGCGGGCGCGGCACCGTGGCGTCCTGGCTGCAGTATTCCTACTCCGCCAGCCCGGGCGCCGGCAAGGAGTCGTGGAGCGCCAGCGAGACGTCGGATAAAACCTACCTGGTGGAGTATCGCTTCACGCCGTCGGCTCCGGGCGGGACCGAGGTGCACTATCTCTTCGAGGCCGATATGGACCGAGGCTTCGTCATCGGCAAGAACCTGGACGGCAAGCGCATGCTGGCCGGCGGTCCACCCGCCTCCGAGGAGAAGCCGAAAGCGAAAGCCAAGGCCAAGGCCAAGAAGAAGCCCGCCCGCGCCAAGGCCGTCAAGCGCGCCGCCAAACGCCGCGTCGAGCCCGAGACCCCGAAGGAGGTGCCGCTCCTGCCCCTGCCGAGCGAGGGCGAGCTGCGTCCCCCGGCGGAGGACGACGGGGCCTTCCGGTCCGACACCGTCAATTCCGGGCTCTGACGGACGTTCACTTCTTATTAATATAGGCTATCTTGCGTCGGCCTTGACAAAGTCCGGCGCGGACCCTAACCTTACCTAGCATGGCGAACGCGCAGCATTCCATTTCGCTGGGGCTTTCCCGGCGCCTGGCCGACCTTCTGGTCGAGGAAACGCTGATTTCCTCGGAACAATTGAAGGAGGCTCTCGACGCCCAGAAAAGCGGAGGGGACAAGCTGGGCACCTTGCTGATCGACAAGGGCTTCCTGGCCGAGGACAAGCTTCTTCAATTTCTGGCGGAAAAAACGGGAATTTCCTTCGTTTCCCTGGCCGATATCGGCGACATCTCCGAAGACGCCGTCGCCGCCGTGCCCGAGGCCATCGCGCGCCAGAAGATGCTGATGCCGTTCAATAAGACGAAGGACCGCCTGACCGTCGCCATCGCCGACCCCCTGGACGTGATGGTCCTCGACGATCTCAAGATGCTCACCGGCTGCGACGTGATCGGCTGCCTGGCCTCCGAAAGCGAGATTTCCGCCGCGCACGAGAAGTACTACAAGCAGGCCACGTCCCAGGAGGCGCTCGAGGACATCGTCAAGCAGTCGGCGGTGGACGAGGCGGCGGCCGACGAGATCGAGCACGTCGAGGAGAAGTCCGCGCAGGAGAGCGAGGCCGCGCTGGAGCGGGACGCCGAGGAAGCGCCCGTGATCAAGATGGTGAACCTGATCATGGCCGGCGCGGTGAAGTCCCGGGCCTCCGACATCCACATCGAGCCCTACCAGAAGGAGCTCCGCATCCGGTACCGGATCGACGGCGTTCTCCATGAGCAGCCCAGTCCCCCGAAGAAATTCCACAACGCGATCTGCGCGCGCATCAAGATCATGTCGAACCTGAACATCGCGGAGAAGCGCATTCCGCAGGACGGGCGCCTGAAGCTCAAGATCGAGGGCAAGGAGATCGACATGCGCGTGTCGGTCCTGCCCTGCGCTCCCGGCGAGAAGATCGTCATGCGCATCCTGGACTCATCGGGTCTGAAGGTCAACATGACCCAGTTGGGCTTCGAGCCGGAGGCCATGGCCGTGTTCAAGAAGGCCATGGAAGCGCCGTACGGCGTGAACCTCGTCACGGGGCCGACGGGTTCCGGGAAGTCGACGACGCTCTACTCCGCGCTGGCCAATTTGAACACGCCGGACACGAACATCATCACCGCCGAGGACCCCGTCGAGTACCAGCTCAAGGGCATCAATCAAGTCCAGATTCATAACCAGGTCGGCCTGACTTTCGCCGCGGCCCTGCGCTCGTTCCTGCGCCAGGACCCCGACGTGATCATGGTCGGCGAGATCCGCGACCAGGAAACCGCGACCATCGCCATCAACGCGGCGCTGACCGGCCATCTGGTCTTCTCCACCCTGCATACCAACGACACGTCCCAAACGATCACCCGCCTGGGCATGATGGGCGTGGAGCCCTTTCTGATCAGCGCGGCCATGCTGATGGTCGAGGCCCAGCGCCTCGTGCGCGGCATCTGCCCGAAGTGCAAGGAGCCGTACGAGGTGGAGAAGGACTGGCTGCTCAAACTGGGCGTGCCGGAGGCGCAGCTCCAGGTCACCGACGGCGGCAAGGTCGTCCTGTACAAAGGCAAGGGCTGCGAGAACTGCGCCACCACGGGCTACCGCGGCCGCCAAGGGCTTTACGAGGTCATGGAGATGACCGACGCGATCCGCCAACTGGTCCTGGACCGGGCGTCGGCCAAGATGATCAAGACCCAGTCCATGAAGCAGGGCATGCTGACCTTGCGGATGTGCGCCATCCGCAAGATCCTCTCCGGGGCGACGACCGTCGAGGAAATGATGCGCGTGACGCAGGCGGACGGCGACGTCTGACCGGATTTCGAGGAGAGAAGACATGGTATCGATGGGAGAACTGTTCCTGCTCATGCACGAGCGCGGCGCCTCCGACCTTCACCTCACGGTCGGCGCGCCGCCGATCCTGCGCATCGACGGATCCCTGGTGCCGACGCCCTTTGAAAAATTGGATTCCGAGACCTCCCAGGCGTTGATCTACTCTTTGCTCAACGACCAGCAGCGGCAGCGCTTCGAGGCCGCCAGCGAGCTGGACCTGGCCTTCAATCTGCGCGGGATCGGACGCGTGCGCATGAACGTCTACCGCCAGACCGGCTACGTGGGGGCCGCGGTGCGCGCCATTCCGAATTCGTTCAAGACCTTCGACGAGATCGGCCTGCCGCGCTCCATCCTGGACATCATGAAGCTTCCCAAGGGCTTGGTGCTGGTGACGGGGCCGACGGGCTCCGGGAAATCCACCACCATCGCCAGCATGATCGATTTCGTCAACGAGACCCGGGCCGCGCACATCATGACCGTCGAGGACCCGATCGAGTTCGTGCACACGCATAAGAAGTCCATCGTCAACCAGCGCGAGGTGGGGCAGGACACGGAGACTTTCGGCGCGGCGCTGCGCCACGTCCTGCGCCAGGACCCGAACGTGATCCTGATCGGGGAGCTGCGCGACCTGGAGACGATCCAGGCGGCGCTCAATATCGCCGAGACCGGCCACTTGGTCCTGGCGACTCTGCACACGACGGACTGCGCGCAGACCATCAACCGCATCATCGACGTGTTCCCGAACCATCAGCTGGACCAGGTCCGGGTTCAGCTCTCGTTCGTGCTCCAGGCGGTGCTCTGCCAGCAGCTGCTGGTCCACTCGTCCGGCGCCGGGCGCGTGCTCGCGGTCGAGACCTTGGTGGTCAACTCGGCCATCCGGAACCTGATCCGCGAGCAGAAGGTCGAACAGATCCAGGTCGCCATCCAGACGGGCGCGAAGGCCGGCATGCAGACCATGAATCAGGGCCTCGCCGACCTCTATTTCAAGCAGAAGATCACCTTCCAGGAAGCGATGGCGCACTCGCTGGATCCGGAGGACCTGCGCCGGCTGATGCAGCGGCAGATGCCGGCCCAGCAGGCCCCGCACTAAGGAGAGATTATGCCCGCTTTCAGCTACAAGGCGAAAACGTCGGCCGGTCTGGTGATGGCGGGCGTCATCGACGCCGACGAGCAGAAGAGCGCGGTGGAAAAGCTCCGCGGCCAGAAGTACGTGGTGCTGGAGATCAAGGAAAAGACCGAAGGCTTCGTCGACAAGATCAAGGCCCTCATCGCGAAGACCCAGAAGGGCCACGTGACCTCGAAGGACCTGGTCCTGTTCTCCCGCCAGCTCTCGACCTTGGTCAGCGCGGGCGTCCCCATCGTGCAAAGCCTGGGGATTTTGGAGACCCAGGCCGAGAATCCCGCCTTCAAAGAAGTGCTGGGCGCGGTGAAATCCGACATCGAGTCCGGCCTTTCCATCTCCGACGCGCTGAAGAAGCATCCCGACGCCTTCCCCGACCTGTACACCTCGATGGTCAAGGCCGGCGAGCTGGGCGGCATCCTGGACACCATCCTGGAGCGCCTGACGGTCTACATGGAGAGCTCCGAGCAGTTGAAGGCGAAGGTGAAGTCGGCGATGATGTACCCGGCCATCGTTCTGTCCATCTGCGCCTGCGTCACCGTCTTCCTGATGATTTTCGTGATTCCGACCTTCAAGAACATCTTCTCCAGCTTCGGCGCGGAGCTGCCGCTGCCGACGCAGATCCTGATTAACATCTCCGACACGATGAAGCAGTTTTGGTACCTGATCGTTTCGTTCCCCTTCGCGGCGTACAAAGGCTTCCAGGTGTTTTACAAGACGCCCAAGGGTCAGAAGATCGTGGACGCCTACACGTTGAAGGCGCCGATTTTCGGCATCATCCTGAAGAAGGTCGCCGTCGCGCGCTTCACGCGCACCTTGGGCACCTTGATCAAGTCCGGCGTGCCCATCATGCAGGCGCTGGAGACGGTGGCGCAGACCGCCGGCAACGTGGTCATCGCCGACGCCGTCCTGCTCACGCGCGAGTCCATCCGCGAGGGCGGCCATCTGTCCGACCCGCTCAAGAAGTCGGGCATCTTCCCGAACATGGTGACCTCGATGATCTCCGTCGGCGAGGAAACCGGCGCGCTGGACATCATGCTCTCCAAGATCGCCGATTTCTACGACCAGGAAGTGGACACGGCGGTGAAGGGCCTGACCTCCTTGATCGAGCCTATCGTCATCGTCGTCATGGGCATCATCATCGGCACCATCGTCGTCGCCATGTTCATGCCGATGTTCGGCCTGGGCGAACTGGCCGGAAAACAGGGATAAATTCGACCGGAGAGGACGTCGGGGCCCCGCGGCGATCGCCCGGGGCCCCGCGACTTGCTCTGGAGCGAGCGGAATGAGCGGAAACGCAATCAGGACTTAAAGTAGCGCGCGTTCGCCCGCTTCCAAGTGATCCATTCGTCGTCAAGCTGCGCCTGTCGCCGGTCCAATTCGTAGAGCCCGCCCACGGGCAGGGCGACCAGGCGGCAGTCCAGCGCCGCATAGAGCCGGCGTAAGGTGCTCAGACGGATATCCGCACCTTTCTCGGCGCGCCCGACCAACGACGCCGAAACGCCGGCCTTGGCCGCGAGCTGCTTCCGGTTCAAGCCGAAACTCAGCCGAAGACGGCGCAGGCATTCATGCGCCGGCCACGAGGCGAACTCGGCGGGAGCCTTTTCTCCGTAGACCGGGGCCGCGCGGAGGGGGTCGGAGAATTCGACGAGCGTTTCCACCCTATCCTTACGAATGAGGGACGGGTTTTGTTCCCTCATCCTTGAGGCGCCAGCGCTGGACCCGGTAGCGCTCCACGCGCGACAGCGCCACGCAGGCGGCGACGGCGGCCGCCACGCCGCCCAAAGCCGACGTCCACCAGGCCCAGCCGGCTCCGAAGCTGAGCGCCAGGGCGACGACGGGAAACGCCCACTGGCCCCACAGGTCCAAGCCGCGGGCGTCCAGGCGGCCGCGCAGGAGCGCGTGATAGTCGACGGCGCCGCGGCAGCTTCCGCAGTAGACGACGCGCTTGATCCGGGGGAGGTCCTTTTCCAGGTCGCCGCTCCATTGAACGCCCTCGCCGGAGACGGCGGCGCCGGAGGAGAGCATCAAGGTGGACTCATCCTTCGGGAAGACTTGGAAGCAGTTGGGGCAGCGGAAGCGGTCGCTCATGCTAGGCCTCGAAGAGATGTTTGTCGCGCAGGGAGCGGTGATAGGTGATGCCGAAGCGATGGGCCTCGTCGCGCAGGCGCTGGAGCAGGCTCAACGCCGGGCCGCCGATGGGCAGGACGATGGACTCGGCGCGGCCGGGCATGAACACTTCCTCGATGCGCTTGGCCAGGGACGCCAGCGGGACCTTGACCTTGAGTTCCGCCAGCGCGGCCTGGGCGGCGCCCAGCTGGCCTTTGCCGCCGTCGATCAGGATGAGGTCGGGCAGGCGCGCCTTCTCGGTCTGCAGGCGCTTGTAGCGGCGGTACACGACCTCGTGCATGGACTTGAAGTCGTCGATGCCCGCCACGTCGCGGATCTTGAATTTGCGGTAGTGGTCGCGGTGCGGGCGCCCGCCCATGAAGCACACCATGGAGGCCACGGTCTGGTGGCCCTGGAAGTGCGAGATGTCGAAGCACTCGACGTGGACGGGCGGGGCGGGCAGGTTCAGCGCCTTCTGCAGATCGGTGACGGACTGGGTCGCCGCCAGGTGGCCGCCCACGCCGTCGGCCTCCACCGCTCGTACGCGCACGCGCTCGCCCATGAGGCCGAGGGCCAGCATGTTGTCCCGCAATTGCGCGGCGCGCTCGTACTCCAGGGCGGCCGACGCGGACTTCATATCGCTTTCGAATTGGCGCTTGAGGTCCCCGTACTTGCCTTTGAAGAAAAGGGCGGCGCGGTCGGCGATGGACCGGTAATCGTTCTTGGAAATGCGGCCCGCGCACGGAGCGGGACATTCTTTCGTGTGGTAATACAGACACGCCTTGATCTTGCGTGGATCCAGGGGTTTTGCGACGGAGAAATCCCAGCGGCAAGGTCGAAGGGGGAACATATGCTGTTTCCAGAGATAACGAAGCAGGCCTTTCACCGGAGCGACGCGCGGGTACGGTCCGAAATACAATCCGCCGTCACGAACTTTGCGGCGGGTGGTGAATAATCTCGGAAAGTCCTCGCCCATGGACAGCTTCAGGTACGGATAGGTTTTACCGTCCTTCCACATCACGTTGAAGAACGGCTGGTTCTCGTTGATCAGCCTTCGTTCCAGCAGGAGGGCTTCCCGCTCCGACTGGCACAGGATGTAGTCGATGGCGCGGATCAGCGGCGCCAGGGCCTGGTTCTTGGCGTCTTCTTTGTTGGGGTTGAAGTATTGCGCCACCCGCTTGGCCAGGTCGAGGGCCTTGCCGATGTACAGGATCTCGCCGCCCGCGTCGCGCATGATGTACACGCCGGTCTTGTGCGGGAGGTGACGCCGGTCCAGGGGCTTGGCCGGCGTCTCGTCGGGGGCGGGCGGTTCGCTCACGGTTACAGTATAGCCTTCGGGCGCGCTGGGGCGCACCTGGACAGACCGGATTTCACCTATTACACTCCCGGGATGAACCGCACTTTCCGTCTTCTCGCGGCCGCGGCGCTCCTGTGCTCCGCCCCGGCCTCCGCCAAGCCCAAGGCCGTTCCGGGCGCCAAGCTGGCGTTCGCGCGGGGGACGGTGACCGTCGAGTCCCAAGGGCGCGTCCACCCGGGGGAGGCCGGCGAGCCGCTGAACGAGGGCGACGCGGTGACGACCGGCGACAAGGGCACCGCGGTGGTGGAGTTGGCCGACGGGTCGCGGCTCAAGCTGCGCGAATCGGGGCGGATGGTGCTGAAGTTCCCGGCGCCGCGCTCGCCGGTGACCGACATTTTTTTGTCCTTCGGAAGCGTGTTCGCGAAGGTGGCCAAACAAGCACCGGGAGCGCAGTTCCACGTCAGCACCCCGTCGGCGGTGGCCGCGGTCCGCGGGACGCGGTTCTTCACGGCGTACGGCCGCGCGCACGGCAAGGCGCGCGACCTGTGGGTGTGCGTGAACGAAGGCGCCGTGGAGGTCACCACCACGGCGTCGACGAAAGGCGTGCGGGTCCCCGCGGGCAAGGGCGTGCTGATCAAGTCGGGCTTGGACACCACCAAGCCCCAGGCCTACAACTGGACCAAGGCCCTCAACTGGAACATGGACCCGGCCGCCGGCGCGGTCGAGGACAAGACCGATCTCGACGGGGCCTACGCGGATCTGCTTGATCAAGATTATCACTGAGCGCGGCGGACGCCTGGCCGCGGCCCTGGCCCTCGCGTGTACCGGGTCCGCCTGGGCCGCGCCCGCCATCCCTCAATCCCCCGGCGGCCGCCCGGTTGAATACGAGCTGTCCGAACGCCTCATGGAGCGCACCGGGATCTTCCAGCCGCTGGCCGAGACCACCCAACGCTGGCAGTATGAAGGTCAACGGCTTTATCGCGAGGGCATGGCCGGGACCTACGCGCGCGTCGAGCGCCATCTGAAGATCGGCGCGTTCTACCGCCTTCAGTACGGCGCGCGCCACGACGACGACTGGACCAAAAATACGGCCGGCGCCTGGTCGTGGCGCGACACCACCGGCCGGCCCGAGAGCGTGCTGGTCCTGGACGCGTCCCCGCGCCTGGAATTGGGGGGGCATTGGGTCGGCATGCTCAAGCTGCGCTGGGAGCGCAACTTCTCCAATTCCCAGAACACCTTGCTGGCCTCTCCCGAGCTGGACTGGTTCTGGATGGACGGACTGACCCCTCTGGCCACGGCCAGCCTCCGCTACGAGACCTGGATCCCGCTCAATTTCGGCGAGACCAACATCTATGAGCAATGGTGGTACCTGGCCGCCCTGTGGCACGCGAAGCCGTGGCTGTCTTTGGGCCCGCAGGTGGCCCTCCGCGAAGAGGTCTGGAGCACCTCGGCCGCCTTCCGGACCGCCAATCCCGGCCGGGGCTACCGGACCGTCTACCGCTCCTGGGTTCCGGGCTTCACCGTCGTGGCGCGCCTGCGCTGACCTTGGCCCCGATTGACGGAGGCCCCGCCGAAAAGCGATAATGGCCCACTATGGCTAAGAAGAAGCAGACCCGTCACAAATCGGCCCTCAAGGCCCAGCGTCAGTCCATCAAGCACGCTCTCCACAACCACCGGATCAAGAGGGGCGTCCGCGCCGCCGTCCGCGCCGTCGTCGACGCGGCGAAGGCCAAGGACGTCAAGCAGATCGCCGAGTTCACCGCGAAGGCCTCCTCCGCGCTGGACAAGGCCGCGAAGTCCGGCACGATCCATTGGAAGGCCGCCGCGCGCAAGAAATCGCGCCTGGCGATCGCCGCCCGAAAGCTCGTCGCCGCGAAGTAAGACTTTCCGCGCCCGTCAACGCGCGCCCGTCCCTCACCGGGGGCGGGCGCTTCGTTTTGCCCCGGGACCTCCGGCCCCGGACGGCCGGGTCCTTTGCCTCATTTGCGGCGGCGCGGGGTGTGATACCATCGGGGCATGAACAGACCCCTTCTCGTCGCCGCCGTTCTTCTCTTGTCCGCCTTCGCCGCCTCCGCTCAGACCTTCGAGGATCAGGTCGGCGACGCGTCCGCCGCCGTGGCCCGCGGGCTGGCCGCCGCCCGCAAGTCCGCCGCCGCGTCCGCGCCCGCCTTCGCCGCGCAGGGCGCGCCCAAGGAGTACGCGGCCACCATCGTCTGCGACAACGCGCCGAAGGCCGCGGGCCTTCCCAGTCATCTGAAGTTCTACACCCATCTCGACGGCCGGCGCTACGTGAAGCAGCCGAGCGACGACACCGCCTCGGGCCTCAACGACTACCTCGGCTCCGGCCTGCGGGGCGACGGCCTATGGCATTTCGACGCCTGGAGCTGCGACACGCAGGACTACTGGTTCACCTTCGACGCCGTCAGCCTGCTCAAGGCCACCGCCGGCGAGACCAGCCGCGCCGTGAAGGGCCACGCGCGCATCGAGACCCGCGGCCAGGTGGATTGGGAAGGCGACCTGGACTGCGTCGCGAACTGGTAGCTCTTTAGGCGGCGGACGCGGGGGCGCGGGACGTCGGCGTGCACAGTCCCACGACCAGCCGCTCCAGTTCCAGCTTGGAATCCAGCCAGGTCTTGGACTTGAGGTCGGTCTCGACCTCCAGGCACAGGCGCAGGTCGCGGCGCAGTCGGTCCTCGGTCACGCGCTGGGCGCGGGCAAAGAAGCCGTTGTCGTAGAAGATGCGCAGCTTCTGCTCGATGTCCCTGGGCGCCAATCCGGCCTTGAGCATACGCTTTGCCTTAAGTTGTTTGAGGAAGGCGCCTCGGATCTGGGCCAGCGAGCGGAACACCACCTCGTCGGGCTTGCCGTCGGCGAACAGCTCGGACAGCTGGCCCAGGCAGGCCTTGAGGTCGCGGGCCTGGATCAGCCGCTCGAAGGCCCAGGGGTCGGCGGATTTCCGGTAGCCCAGGCTGAGCAGGGCGGCATCGGGGCCGATGTCGGCCGCCGCGCCGACGAAGAGGAGCAGCTTCTCCAACTCGCCGCTCAGGATGCCCCAGTCGGTGCCGGCCTCCGCCACCACCGCTTCGGCGGCGGCGGGCGCCAAGGTCTTCCCCGCCTTCTTGGCTTCGGCGATCAGGCGTTCGGCGGCCTCCTCGGGACCCAGCGGCGCGAACAGGCCCAAGGCGCCCGCGGCGGCGGCGGCGGCGGCCAGCGCGTCCTTCTTGTCGGGGCGGCGTTCGTCGCTGAGCAGCACCAGAGTGGTGGAAGGGGACGGGGACTTCAGGTACTCGGCGAAGGCCGCCCGGGCCTCCGCGGGGAGCTTCGGGCTGCGCACGATCACCAGGCGGCGTTCGGCGAAGACGGGCAAGGTCATGGCCTCGGAGACGACGGCGGAGGCTTCCGAGTTGGGGTCTCCGGAGAACTCGAACAGGTTGAAGTCGTCGGCCTTGAACAGTTCCTTGAGCGTCCGGACGGCGTCGGATTTCGCCGCGGCTTCCTCGCCGAAGAGGTAGTAGACCGGCCGGAACTTCCCGGACCGCCACTCCTTCAGCAGATCGGCGGCGCGCAGCTCCATCGCGGTCAGTAGGGCGCCGGCACCACGGGCGTCAGCGGCGTGCCGGGCTGGGCCGACGGGGCGGTGGAGGGCGCGTCGCCGGTGATGCGCCGCTCCGACGTGCCGGTCACCGCTCCGAAGCCGTCGATGACGCGCTTGACGATCATCGGCGCCAGGATGCTCCAGATCTGCTCGCGCGCCTGCTCCTCGGTGAGCCCGCCCTGCAGGGTCGAGGCGGGGAAGGTCAGCGAGCCTTCCAGGTTCTTCTCGTCCCACAGCGCCGTGTTCGTGCTCCGGTCCACCATGCGCACGTCCACCAGGATGCGCAGCTTGTAGTTCGTGGGCGCCAAGGTGGCGTCGTACTGGAGCGGCGTCAGGATGTAGCGCGTGATCGTGATCCAGACGATGCCGTTGGACTCGGCCTCGGGCACCAGGGGGTAGCGGGCGTCGCGCAGGAACTCATCGCGCACCGCCAGCAGGAGCTTGTCCTCCAGGCCGAACTGCTGGGTCTTGTTGACGACCGGGCGCAGCGAGAGCTTTTGGATATTGCTGGGAAGCAGTTGGGCGGCGGGGCGGTAGCCGACCTCCGGGCCGCCGCAGGCCGATAAGACGGCGATGGTCAAGAGGAACGCGAATCGGCGCATGTTATTTCACCACCAGATTGAGAAGTTTTTTCGGGACGAAGATGATCTTCACGACGGTCTTGCCCTCGATGGCGGCCTTGATCTTCGCGTCGCCCAGCGCGGCCTCCTTCACCGCCGCTTCCGCCGCGTCGGCGGCGATCGTGAAGGTGCCGCGCAGCTTGCCGTTCACCTGGACGGGATACTCGATGACCGAATCAAGCAGATACTGAGCGTCCCATTTGGGCCAGGTTTGACGGCAGAGAAGATCGGCATGGCCCAACTTCTCCCACAGCTCCTCGGTCAGGTGGGGGGCGAACGGATTCAAAAGAATCAACAACGTCTCAAGGTCGACCTTGGACGGATTCTTTTCTTTTTGGATCTCGTTCAAGTAAATCATCAACGAAGAGATGCAGGTATTAAACCCAAACGCCTCCAAATCCTCGCCGACCTTCTTGATGGCGCGGTGGCGGGCCGGAAGAAGGCCGCCGCCGCCGGCCGGGGCTTCCTCCAGCTCGGCGATCAAGGTCCAGACGCGGCGCAGGAAGCGCGCCGTGCCCTCGATGCTGCGCATGTCCCAGGGCTTGGCCTGCTCGAAGGGGCCCATGAACATCTCGTAGAGCCGGAAGGCGTCGGCGCCGTACTTGCTGAGCACGGTGTCGGGGTTGACGACGTTTTTCTTGGACTTGGACATCTTCTCGACCTGGGCGGAGAGGACCTCGCCGGTGGAGGCTTGGACGGGGCGTCCCTGCTCGTCGTATTCGACGTCCTCGTACGGGTGATAGTTCCCTTTCGCGTCGCGGTGCGAATAGGACAAAATCATGCCCTGGTGCCGCAATTTCTGGAAGGGCTCCTTCGTGGAGACGTAGCCCAGATCGAACAGGACCTTGTGCCAGAAACGGGCGTAGAGCAGATGGAGCACGGCGTGCTCGGCCCCGCCCACGTAGCAATCCACCGGACCCCAGGCCTTCTCCAATTCGGGCGACCAGGGGGCCTGCTCGTTTTTCGGGTCCATGAAGCGAAGGTAATACCAGCAGGAGCCGGCCCACTGCGGCATGGTGTTGGTCTCGCGCTTGGCCGGGCCGCCGCACAGCGGGCACTCGGTATTCACCCAAGCCGCGACGTTGGCCAAAGGCGACTCGCCGGTGCCGGTCGGTTTGTAATCGGCCAC
>JAGWMT010000385.1 GCA_028871595.1 Elusimicrobiota bacterium | reverse complement strand
AGTAGTAGCCCTCGGTGAAGGCGATGGAGCAGAGCTCCATGAGATTTTGATAGCCCTCGAAGTTCTTGGCCAGGACGGTGAGGTGGCAGTTCTCCTTCTGGGAGTGGCCGCGGTCGAAGCGGGTGCCCTTTGAAATATACATCTCGCAGCCGATGATGGCCTTGAGGCCGACGGCCTTGGCGGCGGAGTAGAACTCGACGGCGCCGTACATGTTGCCGTGGTCCGTAATCGCAAAGCCTTTGGCGCCGGAGGCGGCGAGGTCCTTAATGGCTTGGGACGGGCCGCCTTTGGCGTCCGTGAGGCGGATGACGCCGTCCATGAGCGAGTATTCGGAGTGGTTGTGGAGGTGGACGAACTCGGGTTTGGACATGTGGGTGGCGGCTGGGGTTTCCGACGACGATTACATTATACGAAGTGGCGAGGCGGGTTCTCCCAGAATTAAGCCTTTTTTGTCGTTTTGCCTTTTTCGAGCCTCGGCATGATGCGCTTCATGAAGCCATCGAACAGCGGAACCGTGAATGCGGTATCCCCGTGGGCGGGACTGTAAACCATTCCTTTGGAGATGAGGGTATTCCGCATGGGCGCGACGGTGCTGACCTTCTTGTTCAGCAGAGCGGCGATGTCTCCGGAGCGGTGCGGCCCCGGCCCCAATTCCGCCATGGCCCGCATGTACTTCTTTTCCGCGGGAGTCAGACGATCGAAGCGCACCCTGAAAAAACTGTTGTCGAGGGCGGCGAGCGCGGCGGCCGTCGCGCGCGTCGCGTCCGCGGCTTTGATGGGGGAGCCCGCGGCGATGTCCCAGCTGTGCTTGCCCCATTCCTGTAAGAAATAAGGATAACCCTTCGTTTGCGTCAAAATCACCTTCACCGCCGGCGTTTCGAATTTCGCGCCTTCTTTCTCGGCGGGCACGCGCAGCGCGTCCCGCGCCGCGTCATCATCCAGGCTGTCGACATGAACAAATTCGAAGAGCCGTTCGGCGTATGACTTGGCGCGTCCGGTTTTCCCAAGCAACTGAGGGAGACCGGCCGCGACCATCGTGACCGGAAGTTGATTCTGACCGGTCCGGTGCAAGGCCGTGATCAGCGCCGCCAACTGCTCCTCCTTGACGTATTGAAGCTCGTCAATGAAGAGCACGACCGCGGTTTTGCTCTCGCGGGCCGCTTCGCCGATGCTGCCCAGGAGGTCGGCGAGGTCGGTTTCCAAGTCGCCGCTGTCGGCCAGGCCCTTCTTCGGTTTGTAGTCCATCGCGACTTCGATATCGCGGTACCTCATCTTCATCGCCCCGGCGAAGCTGGCCAAGGAGACAAGCGCCGTTTCCAGGCGAGCGCGGACGGCCTCTCCGGCGCTGAGTTTGATGAGGGCGGCTCGAAGGGCGGGCGCAAGTATCGCTGGGAGGGAGCGGTCCTCGGGCGCCTCGATCCAGACGCAGGAGAAGCCGCGAGCTTCCGCGTCTTGCCGGACTTTGTTGAGCAGGACGGTCTTGCCGACGCCGCGAAGGCCGTAAAAAATGAAGCTTCTGGCGGCGCGGCCGTCGCGGATTCGATCCAGGGCGATCGCGGCGCGCTCAAGCAGATCGCCGCGGCCGGCCAATTCGACGGGCGGGGTTCCGGCGCCGGGGGCGTAGGGGTTCTTTCGGGGGTCCATGTATAGCGATGTTAGGTGGGTTTATGTTTTAAACATAATACTGCCTAAGCTCATTATAATCAAGGCGCGCGCAGAGCGCCAAATTCGAAAATCACTCATCCAGCTCAGCATATAGCGTGCACCTCATCTCCGCCACCCACCCACCCCCATCCGCCCCCGTTTGTTATAATCGCGCCCAATGCCTCCCTCCGACTCCGGCCTGATCGAGACGTTCGTCAGCAAGAAAACGATCTGGCACGGCCGCGCGGTGGACTTCCGTGTGGACACCGTCCTGCTCCCCAACGGGAAAAAAGCCACCCGCGAATTCCTGGACCACCCCGGCGCCGTCGGCATCGTCCCGTTTTTAAACAAGGACACCGTCATCATGGTGCGCCAGTACCGCCACCCCGTGAAGGAAGTCACCCTCGAGCTTCCGGCGGGAAAACTGGACAAAGGCGAAAACCCCCTGGCCTGCGTCAAGCGCGAGTTGAAGGAAGAGACCGGCTATACCGCTAAAAAAATAAAACGACTGGTCCAATATTGGCCCACCCCCGCCTTCGCCAACGAAGTGTTGCACCTGTACGTGGCCACCGGCCTGAAAGCCGGCGAAATGAACACCGACGACGACGAGTTCCTCCAATGCGTCACCGTCCCCTTTAAGAAGGCCCTCGCCATGGCCTTGGACGGACAAATAAAGGACTCCAAGACCATCATTGCCCTCCTGGCCTGCGCCGTGAAGAGATCACGTTGAAGCCCGAGGAAATCCCCGCGCTGGAGCCCTACCTCAAGCGAATCCCCCTGTTCGCCGGCTTGTCGTCGGAGGACTTGGGGAAGATCGCCGCCCGCCTCCAGCCCCTGTCGCTTCCCAAGGGCGCCGCCCTCTTCCGCGAGGGGGACGACCCCGACGCCATGTACCTGGTCGTCTCCGGACAGGCCCGAAGACTGCGGACCTTGAACGGAGTGGAGAGCGTCGTCGCCTTCCTGGGCCGCGGCGACGTGGCCGGAGAGACCGGACTGCTCACCGGAATCCCGCGCACGTCCACCGTGAAGCTCGAC